>JASJDA010000372.1 GCA_030065755.1 Prochloraceae cyanobacterium
GATAATATATCCGTATCAATTTCAAAGATTTTAGAGGGTAAATTATCTTCTTTTGTTTTAATCTCTTCAAAGATAATTTGGCTAACTTTTTTTACACAATCAAAATATTTTTTCTTCATGGTAATGTATTAATCAACTTCTTTTAATACATTACTCTTTTTTGTTTTTTAAACTGACAACTTTTAAGTTGTCACCCCACCTATCAAACTAGACGGTTTGGTGTGAGATTAGGGCACGGTCTTTGACCGCACACGTTTGAGATGAGCTTACCCTGGGTAAGTTACTTGTATTATATTAGCTCCAAATGCTCCTGAACAAAATCCAGTAGAAGATATTTGGTTACAAGGGAAAAATGAGTTAAGAAATAAATATTATTTATGTAATTCTTTTGCCGAAGTTAAAGAGTTATTTGTTAATGCTATTGATGGGAAAACTTATAATTTTCCTAAAGTTTATCAATATGGATAAATAAGTATCATTTACTCACTATTAATAATTATTCGATTCATTCTTCGTTTTAACCTTTTCTCCCATTCTCAATTAGTTATATTTAATGAGAATAGAGCTGAAACCAGATATCCGATAAGTATCCGATAATTATCGGGTTAGCGATCCCGCAGGGATCTGAGCTTCGCTCAGCGCGCATTCATAAATCAAATCGGATTGCTATAGATCTGCGATAAGTATTAACAGATAAGTGCAATCGCATCTAAAATAGCAGTTATGCGTAGATAGTAGGCAGAGATTATCTGGGGTAGTGTTAACGGATTGCGGGCGATCGCATCTAAAATAGCTGTTATGAGTTAATGGTAAGCGTAGATTTTCTGAAGTAGTGTTAACGGATAAGGGCGATCAAAACCTGGATTAAAGAAGTTTTTGGTGAGTCTATGATAGCTAAACGAAAAGCTGTTTTTTCCGATCTTTAATTTTCTCGATCGCTTTATTTGCTTTTTTTAAAATCGTTGCCTTTCCTAATATATTCTTAAATGGCCTAAAAGTTGCTGGGTGCTTTTTTTAGATTTCAACTCCCACCCAGATATCGATCGACAAGATAATCTTGTCAAAGCAAAGTAACTTTACTGATGAAAGTAACTTTACTGATGAAAGTGAGTTCCAAGAATACTATCTCACTTACATCAACGAAAGGGAAAAATGCGATCGACAATTAACCAAAAACCGAGATTCTCCCAGCCGGCCAGTCTCCGGTCTCCCTGCTCCGGTCTCCCTGCTCCCCTGCCTCGAAGGTGAATCTATGATCGCTAAACGTAAAGCTGTTTTTTCTGATCTTTAATTTGCTCGATCGCTTTATTTGATTTTTTTAAATCGTTGCCTTTCCTAATATCTTCTTAAATGGCCTAAAAGTTGCTGGGTGCTTTTTTTAGATTTCAACTGCCATTTCAACTCCCAAGTTGGATCTGGTTCTTAAATGTATCGTTTTCTGACCCGGAAATGCGATCAATCACTACTTTTTCAATTGATTAGATTTTAATTTTTCGACTAGCTACAAGTTCGCCATTGTCATAACCTTCTAACTTGATTGATCTGATTGCAGGTAAAGGAAGATTTAGTTCAGTTTCACCATCTGTAAAGTCAAGAGATCCTTGTGGTCGGCCATTAACAAATACATCTAGACGAGAAATCCCCTGGGTTGTCAGAATTAGTATTACGCTGTCTATCGTAACAGATTCTATAACTGCTTGGAATTTGCGAATAGGCATATCGCTTAGAAGTTCTGCAGCACGATTGATGAGATCTACATTTTGATTAAGTAAGTCTTCCCTAGTCATATCATGACGAAAATCGGGGATTACACCCAGATCTTCCACTGGGGTTCCTGCCTGCTCGCCAACTCTTAATGTTCGCCGAATAGATACTCGCATATCTGAGCCTTGGGGTAAAGAAGTATAAGGTGAGTCTTCAGCAGGTGAGGGAAAATCAAACAAAGCTTTTAGCAAATTATGTCCCCATACATTTGCCCCACCTGCTCCAGTATTATTATCAACCCCAAGAATGGGACCAATCTTATGGTCTTGGAAGCCTGCAGCAAAGATGTCGGTAGTGCTATAGCATAAAGCGTCAGTAATTAAAACGACAGGACCGTGATATTTTTGACCAATACTATTAGCTGCTTCGGATGAAGTAATTGGGAATCCACGCGAGTAAGTAGCACCAGTTTGGACAGAATTTTTTATCGAATCGACCCAAGGAGAAAGATCGAGATCAAAATTGACTATCTGACTTGGTGCGTGACGTTGACACAGTTCTAAATTTAAGGGTGTGTTGATAAATTGCAACCTTTCAGGCTCAATTGTTTTGGGAGTAAACACTTGTAAAAGTTGCTCACCAGCGAAAATTAGCCCTCCTCCATTACCTCGAACATCAACGATCAGACCATCTTGAGGTAATTGTTTCACGAGACGAATAACCTCAGTAACAAAATCTTCCGCATTGGGAACGCTAAAAGTACGAATACGCAAATAGCCAAATTTTCCTAAAGCAGTATCTACGGATCTAGCCTGAATTACAGAAGGAAATACACTATCTAAACCCAGATTAATTCCGCCAGTTTTTGTTTTCATCCGAGTCATTTTTTTCTCAGCATCAACAACATCTGGCGCAAAAAGCATTTTTTTTGTTTGACCTAAGCGATTTAGTTCAATATCAATTCCTTGAGCGGTTGCTTCTCTAGTGAGATTTTCTCTAATGTTGCTTCCTTCAAATTCTAAAGGTGTGTCTGTAACTAACCACTCAATTTTTAATTCTTTTTCTTGTCCATCTAAAGCTTTATAGCCAACTGTAACCCAATCTTCATCTGGTGGAAGAGCTATAATCAAGGGACGTACAGTTAAAGTGGCAATTCCACGTGCTCTGAGAGCTTCTTGATTACTTCCTGCAAATCGCGCTCCATTAATTTCAACTGCACGATCTATCTGAATTCCATTCCAATAAAGCACTTCAACACCAGGCTCGAAAGAATCTGCGGCAAAGCCTGAAACCAAGCGAGAAACTAAATACCGCCGTTTGCCATTTTCCACATAAGCTTCTACTTCAAAGGGTAGATAAACAGAGAAGCGATTGTAAGGAGCAGGAAGTAAATAATTAGTATGGAGATCTCGTAGAGAGTTGAAAATTCGGCTCATCTCACGATGAAATTCAAAATCTTTTAGTAACTGATTATCAGGACTATGTTGGATTTGGTGTTCTAGTAACTTCAGTTTCTGAATTGGTTCAACAGCATGCATCGCTTCTTTGAGCCTTAGATGTACATAGTTTTGCTCTAGTAATACAAGAGCCTGATTAACGATCTGAAGACGTTCTAAGCGTGAAAGTGGACTAGATGTTTGACGAAAAGTAGCTAAATCAACTGTCTGCGATAATGCTATTCGCACAGTTGGATTAGCTGAATTTAAAAACTGAGCCGACTTTTGTAATTTTTTCTCCTTTGAATCACTACGCTTGGTTGCTTTCAAAGTTGTTTGAAGTGTCTTGCTATTTACTTGATTCATGATAATTTCTTACCCAGGGTATGGTCAACTCGATGGAAGAAATGCTTAATAGCTCGAATTTAAATGCGGATTTCTGAAGATAATGATGCTACCAATTTTGAATTAGCTCAAAAAATCTTCGCTCAAACCGGATTAGAAGTGAGCATTTGGACTATTGGTCGTGGACTTAAAAAATTAAATATAACTAAAAAAAAAGAAAACTTTTAAAGCAACAGAAGCTTATACTTCTGAAAAACAACTTGCTCGTTGTAATTACTGGAATCAAATTGGCGTATCGGCATAGCCTCCGGTTTCTTTTTAAGCTCAAGAACTCTGCACATTGCTGTATTCAAACTACAAGGTGCAAAATGTGAGGTTTCGTTGTCTCAAGCCAATCTACAATATCAGCGATCGCACTTATCTCCCTCAGCAAGATGAAATGTTGCCTCGACTATAGTCCATAATACTTCTACAGTGAGACGCATAATAGCTTCCTGGATTTGGGGGTTGTCATTATGATCGGCGTTATAGACGGAGTTTATTTCCTGAGTTAGCAGTCCGAAACGCCCATCAGGCTGCTGCTGATCCACTAAATAACCGATTGCTTCTGCTAAATAGACATGCCACAAGCGCAGATTTACTGCGGCCCGCACCAAAGCGGCAGTGCAGTACAAATCTTTTTCTCGCGCATAAGACAATGCGACAGCTCCAAAAATCTTTGCCCACGTCACTTTTTCAGATGTCTTTACTTGCCATGCCGCTGGCTCGGATAAGCAGATAACCTGAACCAACCCCAGCAAATCTTTGCGATTTAAGTCAATGAAAGCGGTATAACTAGGTAGACAGAAAGGATAATTTTTCGTTGCTAATAATGACCCTGTCCTGTTGTTTGTGTCTTGACATAATAGCAATCCTAATTCCTTCAAAGCGATAGCTTCAGCAGTTGGGGGCACTGTTCGTGTGAGCCAGTTCTGTGCTTTTAAAGTTGATTGTTTGAGCATTAAAAGGAGCGTTTTATTCATTGGAGTAACTAGATAATAGGGCAATAGAACAATAGAGAAGACTTACCAAAGTCGTATGGTAGCAATAGCTAAACTCAAGATCGGGGCGTGATGCATCGTTAGATTGAGAGGCCAATTGAGCTTGAACAGTATGATTAGCAGGAATAGCTCCGTCCTCCTGTGCCGCCTCCCGGAATGTACGGCTTGCATCTGCTATTAAGTTTGACTCTTTACAATTTAGATTGAGAAGATTAATCAAGAGTTCTCCAAGGATATCCCAATTTTTACATCGCCAATAATGGACAAGAAGGCTTTCTACTGTAGTAATTAAACGCTTAACTTCGCTATCTGACAACGGAGCAGTTTGACCTCCAAAATCAGTTAGATAAAAAAGTGTATGTGTTATAGAATAGACCGAAGCATCATCTAAGTAAATGCTACTGCGATGGCATGCTGCTGTGGTATTGGCGTAGAGGCTAATCCAATTTGGTAGGCGTTTTTGAAGTCCACTTTTCCAGAGGACGTACTGTCGATCGAGCTGGCGAAATGGAATAACTTCTGTTGTTTTTGGATAACCCCATTTTTGTAAATACCTTAGAGTGGCTTCGTGGTAAGAAGAACGATAACCTGTACCCCTAAGAAAAAAGTAAGGAATCAGGTAGTTAAAAGCTTGTGCCGGGTTTTTTCGTGGCATTTCAGAGTATGCAGTATTTTCGCATACCTGCACAAGGAATGTATGCCACTGTGGGAGAATATCACGTAATGGCAAAGCTAACCCTTCAGACTTATTTTGCCATTGTTTTAGATGATTATAAGCTAGAGCAAGCTCGGCACATGCCTTGATGCCTGCTTCATTTATTTTATCCCCTTGCCAGGGGATAAAATGGTTAAGACGCAACGTTAACCAGTGTAAATTGTTGGTGCCAAGCTTCAAGATGTTCCCATTCTCGCTCTTGACTTTTTTAAGAGAAAGTTGTGTTTTCATAGTTAATTACCTAACTTTAAGAAAAAAGCCACCATTTGTGTATTTCTGTACTACGGCAGAGTTAAGTAGATAGGAAAAAAAAACTATAAAATAGCCTAGAAGATAAACACAGCCGAAATTCGACTTCTGAGAAGACTTATGTTTTTTCTTCAGCTGTGTTTATCTTGCGTTTAATTCTGCCTACCTACTTAGGTAATACGCTTGGATAGGCTATTACCACGTCATCATGCAACCACTGTATATTAAACAGCCCCCGGTATTTACCGTGGTATTGCTTTCGAACAGTTGCTCTGACAATGTCAATACCTCTTCGAGTTTCATATGGGGATTGAGCATATTGCTGTCACGTATAAGCTGAAGGGCTTTCAGTCGGGATGCTTGAATCTCGGCTTGTTGTTCTGGAGTCTGTTCTAAATTTGAAGTCATAATTTCTTCCTTTGAGAAATTGATTTTTTTGCTAAGAAGTTGTTGACAGGAAAACTTTTAATTAATAATCATAGAAATATTTTTTTTACTCCTCGATTATTAAATATTTTTAAAGCTTATTTGCTTGTTCTATTTGCTTTCCATACATAAATATTATGTCGATGCAATATGATTAACAATTAACTATTTTTAGGTAAGATACTAATTAGCAATTAAATATTTCTTCGTGTAAATTTTCCGTTGATGCGAACAGCCGGAGGCTGCGCTACGCTCCCGCGATCTCAGAAAAGATCGATCGCTAATTAAGATCAAAACAGCAATCGAGAGCAGGAATATTTTCTGACACAACAAAACTTTTATTAGCGTAAATTTTGACTCTGTTGGCGAAAGTAATCAGTTTATAAATCGAGTATGTTACATGAAGAGATTATTTAATAATTAAAAAACTTCAACTGTATTCTCATTTATACTGATATTTTGCGATAAGTATCGGTATAAATGAGAGCCATACGTTTGGGACTTGAATGGCCTGTTAAATTTGTGAACGAAAAAAGGTCGTTTGAGACGAGATCATTGAAATTTGCCGGTTACAGCAATGAGCAGAGTTCTTGAGCTTAAGAAGAAACCGGAGGCTATGCCGATACGCCTGCGTAGCGGTATAGCCTCCCTGGGGATTGAAATTAGAGAAAATCTTCACCCGCAACTTTTAGTCGTAAATTTATCGGTATATATTTCACAATTTATATCGCCGAACTGCAGATTATCGGTTATAATCTGCACTTCGTTTGCAGAAGGCAGAGGGCAGAGGGAGGGAACAGGGAACAGGGAACAGGGAACAGGGAACAGGGAACAGGGAACAGGGAACAGGGAGCAGGGAACAGGGAACAGGGAACAGGGAGCAGGGAACAGGGTACAGGGAGTGGGGAGTGGGGATTGAAATTTGATCAAACAACTTGAATCTAATTTATCGGTATAGATTTCGGGATTGATATCGTACTCTAAAATCCCGGAGCAAACTATAACGATACTATCGGCTATAATATAACGATATTTTTTTAGCCATTAATATCTTAAATTCTCGAACATCCGCTTACTCTTCTCTCGAGGTTAACTGTTGACACATTTTCGCGATCTCGCAGAGCCGCTTTCAGCGATCGCAGAAGAAATTGAAAAACCTGACGACATCCGCTTACTCTTCTCTCGAGGTTAACTGTTGACACATTTTCGCGATCTCGCAGAGCCGCTTTCAGCGATCGCAGAAGAAATTGAAAAACCTG
>JASJDA010000373.1 GCA_030065755.1 Prochloraceae cyanobacterium
GCTAGCTGAATGCGGTGAATAGCTGCTTCAGTGCGAGAAGGTTGCAAACCACCAGCACCAAAGGAACTCAAAATTTTCTCTCTTCCCAAAGCAATAACTAGTTCTTCTGAGGAGATACCACTTGCCATTGCACCTGCAACATAGGCATATTTTACCCCGTGAAAGGTACGAAAATTTGCATCTCCTAATTGTTGGGGAGGTAAGGGAGGAAGTTGTAAAAGTAATTCTGCTTCTGACGATCGCTCATTATTTATATCTCTGTTAGCAATTCCGATCTGTTTTCCAACTTTGAATACATAACAAGGTCGGTCTAGATTTAGTAGTTTAGATTTGATTCCTTCGCGATCGAAAGACACCTCATCTAAACTATTTTTCTGTATGTTTATGTCTTTTGATATTGTCACTTTCTACCTCTAGTCAATTAACTATTTTCAGACAATTGAACTCCTATATTTTTCATCGTACAAATTGTTTTACCTTCAAAAATTACTTTGCCCTCTGCTTTAACAAAAGGTGAAGGATTGAGACCAATTTCTGTAACTTCTAATTCATAGGATAATTTAGTTGCACTTCGCTTAATTTGTCCCCGATATTGTCCTGTTTGGGGAAGATTAATGATAGGCTTAAATCTAGCATTATTAGTAAGAGTATTTAAGCCGAGATATAAAATGTAGAATTGGATTAGT
Source organism: Prochloraceae cyanobacterium (assembly GCA_030065755.1). Lineage (GTDB taxonomy): Bacteria > Cyanobacteriota > Cyanobacteriia > Cyanobacteriales > JASJDA01 > JASJDA01. The sequence goes on from JASJDA010000373.1 coordinate 687, forward strand.
TGAATGCAACCTTCATTCATTAAAGCACCTGGCAAACAGAAATCCCCTTTAAAATGACAGTTAAAATACCAATGTTCTGGGTTGAGTGTTTTTTCTGCTACTAATAAACCCAATCCCCAAGCACCACCTCTAGGATCTACAGAGATGACTCGATCGAGCATTAGCATCGGTAAGGAAGGTAAACCGAGATAAGGATTTTTACCAATTCGATCGTATTCTTTGCCAAAACAAGCAGCTAGATTTGGTTTGTTACCGCTCAAATGGAGCAGATCTTGAAACTCAAAACTAGATTTATTGGACGATCGCAATGGCTCAAAAGATTGCTTTTTAATCTTCAGTCTTTTTTCTTTTTCTATCCCAGTTAAAGATATACCTTTTGCGCCTTTGAGTTGTTCTTCTGAAAATAAACCAACCCCTAGTTTTAATTCGAGAAAATGTCTTTCTCTCACAAAATAATCGCAAGTAATAAAATAAATAGTGGTGTCGTTACTTTTAGCAGAAGAAGTTACCCGAATCTCGCAGCGCATGGTGTCTCCAGGTAAGGGAAGGTCGTCTAGAAAAACGATCTTTCCACCCAAAGCGCGAAAGGATCTTTCTCCTTTAGCTTCAAAGTCAATACCCAAGTAGCTCATCAAGAAAATATGACCGTGAGAAGCTTCGAGAATTACAGCACAAGGGATTTGACCGTTAACAGCATACCAAGCATCTTCGGGAATGTCGTATTCTGTGACGATCGCAGCAGGATGATAACAGCCTCTTTCTGCTTCTAGTTCAGTCACCCGACTGACAAATAAGTAAGGAGGGAGAGGCAATCGGGTACGCTTGGGATAGGAATCTATAACTCGGTATTCCCGATCGAATACATTACCTACACTTCCTCCTGCGAATTCTAATAAATCGGCTTCGTCAAAGATAACCTTCTTATTAGCAACCTCCTTGGTTTGGGGGATAAAGCGCAAACCAGATTCTTCGGTCTTTTTTTCTTCACTCTCAGGTTCGAGGGATTTTTGCGAGATAGATATTTGCTGCTTGACGATCTGACTTATTTCCCGCAATTCTTCTTGTCTTTCTCGTAAAAAAGCCGAGTGGGAAATACTTGTAGGATCGATGGCACTTTTTTCAATTTTTTGGACGCAATTAGCAAATTTTCGGCGATTTTCCTCAGTCAAGATAGTCTCTCTAATTCTCTTTCCACCTAAAGTCACGGTTTTAACTAAGGATTTTTGCTGAGTTGGGGTTGTTTCTGGTTTGACGTAGAGTGGAGACAGATCTAGGTCAACTCCGTGACTGAGTAATTGCGCTAAGAGTCGAACGATCGCCTTGTGGTCTTCTATACCTCTAATGCTGAAGGGGACAGCCATGTGGTCTTTTTGCTGGAGATTTTCGCGAATCCAACGAGAAGCAATTCCCCCACCACCTAATTCTACAAAAATTCTCGCTCCATCCTCGTAAACCTGGTTAACCAGTCGGGGAAAATCTATGGGGTTGCACATGACTGTAGCAATACTGTCAGCGATCGCCTGCTGCTCTATGGTAGCGAGACCTCCAGCACCTCCAGAATAGATATCGATCGGGGGTACATTTTCAATTGGTAAGGAAAACCATTTCACAAACTCGTTATATTCAGATTCAACTACTTCGCAGTGTAAGACGTGGGTGGAAGGTGCAGGAAAATAGTTGCACTCTAACTGTTTAATTACTCGCAAACAGTTTCGCTTGTCCCCAGCAATTACTACCTCTGTAGGAGTATTGACGTGGATGAGATAAACTCGCTCTTCTCGATCGAGAATCTTGTTAACTGCTTCAATAGAAGCTAGGACTACATAACTACTCCAAAAATCCTTATCTGCTGGCTGGTTACTTAAAGGTAGTCCCCAGCGCATTCGCACTGCATTCATCGCACCAGAAACAACGCTAGTAAACATAGAAGATGTTTGCAGGTTGCGAGCAATTCTTTCGGGACTACCCCAAATATTGAGAGCAAACATCATGCTCAATTCTCCTAAACTATCTCCGAAAGCTGCTTGTGGCTTGACTCGGAAATAATCTCTAACGATCGTCGTGTTTACTATTGCTGTAATTATTCCCGAAACTAGCATGATGCTGGCATTTTCGAGAGCTTTCTGTTGAAGTATTTCTCGTTGCTGTTGGGACGGTTTCTCGAAGCTTCTGGGATAGTAGGTAGCGTTGGATAAATCAATTAGTTCTTTAACTGTTTTACCAGCACTGTAGCGATCGATAACGTCGTGTATTTTGGGGAACAAGCGATATAAGTCTATACCCATTCCCAGATAAGTATTAAAGGATCCTGGGTAAACAAAAGCAACTTTTCCCTGTTTTCCTAGAGGTTTAGCTGTAAAATAACTCCCCAGTGGAGTCCTCCACTCTCCCTGTTTCTCAAATGCCGATTTTACACCCCGTCTCGCTCGCTCGATCTCTTTAGATAACTCATCTTTATTCGCTCCTAGAATTGCTAGGGAGTAGTTGGGGTTAGGAGAGGAAGAAAAAGCTGCAAAGGTGGAAAATGCACATTTTTCCAGAGAAGAACAACCCTCGATCGCTTCTTCTAAACTATTCAACTGCTCTAAAATAGCGTCTCGATCTCTTCCACCTATAGGAAATAGATAAAATGGGGTTTTTTCGAGATAATTACTGTGGCGCTCCTGCTTTAATTCTTCTGATAAGATGATGTGGGCGTAGGTTCGATCGAGTCCTAACCCGTTTATGGCTGCAAATCTTTTAGGTACGTCTTTTGCGACACTCCAAAGTCGAGAAAAAGTAGGAACGTAAAAAGGACTATCTTGCCAAATTTCGGGAGATTTAGAACCAGACCACTGGGGATTTCCTGGTATATAGCCATAATAGAGGCAAAGAGCCGTTTTAATTAAACTAGCCATCCCTGAAGCGGCAAAAGTATGACCTATATTAGCTTTGACAGAACCGATCGCGCAGCTTAATAATTCTGTAGAAGTAGAATAAGCGTCAATTAATCCTTCAATTTCCCTTTCATCTTCCTTCTCAATACCGCTAGCAAAAACTTCTAAATAACCAATATCTTTAGAGCTTATTCCTGCTTTTTCTAAAGCTTCCTGACACGATCGCGATAGTGCATCTTTATCTGTTTGTGAATCTCGATCTCCTTGTACTAAACTTATAGCGTCGATCGTGGCGTAAATGCGATCGCCATTCTCCTTAGCAATATCGAGACGTTTTAAGACTACAGCACCTGCACCTTCACCCACCAGCCAACCGTTAGCGTCGCGATCGAAACTCAAGCTCGGCTTACCAGTGTTGACCTTATTTATTTTATTGCGTAAGAGAACGTTTTCTACTCCACCAGCCAGATCTATTGCTCCCACCACGACAGCATCTACTTGCTCCTCGCTCAGTAAAAGTTCGGCAACTTCTAAGGCTTTAAAAACAGAATTCTCTTGGGCTGATAAAGTAAAAGAAGGGCCTGAAAAATCCCATAAAGAAGATATGCGACAAGCTATAATATTGCCGATATAACTGATGGTGCGGTTAACTTCTGGTGCAAATTCGAGACTTCCTTTGAGAAGATTTTCCAACTCGGAGAGTTTTTCAGGAGACAAGGAAATACCAATTTTATTTAATCCTTGTTTTAGTTGCCATTCCGAATCACATCTAGCTCGATATCGGTGGATTGTTAATTCGGTTTCCATAGCAACAATTACCGCTACATTTCCTCCTGGTTGTAGTCCAGCATCTTTTACAGCGCGATCGGCTACTTGGAGCATTAACAATTGTTGGGTTATTGGCTGTTCGATCGGCTTGGGAGGAATTTTAAATTTGAGAAAATCGAGTTCAAAATCTTTTATATAAGCTCCTTTTGGCGCAATTCCTTCTGTAAAGCCGTATTCAGCAAGCAATTCCTTTTCGTTTTCTATGCCTTTCCAGCGATCGCGAGGAAGGTCGATAAAATGTTGCTTTCCTTGATATATTGTGCGCTCGAAAGCATCTAATCCATTACAGGAGCCAAAAATAGCATCCATACCGATAATAGCCATCGGCTCCATCTTAGAAGGCGTTTGTTCCTCTTCTTTCCCTTCTCCTGTCTCTTGTTCGAGTATCATGTGTGCATTAGTTCCACCAAAGCCAAATGCACTCACTGCTGTACGTTTGCAACTCCCTCTGTTTGGCAAATCGATCGCAGATCTAACTACGCTATCGCTATTTATTACCCCATTATCCGATCGCAAAGGGTCTTTGATGCGAATTGTGGGGGGGATCGACCCAAAAGACATGCTCAGAATTGCCTTAATTGTACTAGGCATTCCTGCAGCAGTCAGGAGATGAGAGAGATTCGATTTTACCGAACCTATGTAGGGTGCTGCACCATACTTACCGAAGAAACTATCCATAGAAGCTACTTCGGTTTTATCTCCTAAAGGGGTTCCAGTGGCGTGACATTCAATATAAGCTACACTTTTTGGGTCTATTCCCCCCTGTTGATAGGCTCTCTCAAATGCCAAAATTTGTCCTTTCGGGTTAGGACTGACAAAGTATTTACCTCTACCGTCATTAGATAAACCTATGCCGCCAATTGTCGCATAAATTTTATCCCCGTCTCTAACTGCGTCCCTGTATCTTTTGAGTACTAAAGCACCTGCTCCTTCTCCAGTCAATAAACCCTCAGAAGACTTATCCAAAGGGTTGCTGATGCTATCTTCAGGATATGCCCGCAGCAGGCTAAATACCATATTTTTCATAAAAGGATCGGCGCAACAGACTGCTCCAGCTAACATCAAGTCAGATTTGCGCGATCGCAAGTAATGACTTGCTAATTCGATCGCGTATAGCACGGAGGAACAAGCAGCATCGAGGGAAAAATGAATGCTTCCAAGAGATAGCGATCGAGCTACAACTGTTGTCGGATAAGCTGCAGATGCCATATTTAATAGAGAAATTCCCTCTGCACTTTTGAGTTTCCCTAACTCAAAATTAGGTTGCTCTAATAGTTCTGAGACAGCCGAATTAACTGCTTGGCGGTAAATGGGAGATACAATACGCTGAGAAAATTTAGTAGGAATAGAGAGGTTTCCTAAGATAACTCCACATTTTTCTAAAACCGATTTATTGTTTAAATAATTGCTGTCTTCTAAAGCAGAAGAACAAACATAAATCGACCATTTAAAAATATCGTCTAAACTTTCAAGAAATTCTCCTGGAAGTCGATAGCCATTTGGATTGAATGCAAAATTTTGGATATAGCCGCCTTTAGTGCAATAGTAACGATCTTTTTTTCTCATTTCTGGATCGTAAAATATAGCGGGGTCTACACTCATTTGTTTCTCTGTTACTGCAGAAACTGAATGTTTCCTATCCACAAGATTCTGCCAAAACTGTTCGGGAGTTTGAGCGTCAGGAAAGAGGCAGGACATTCCAATAATTGCTATCTTTTCCATATACTTAATTCTTAGAAATAAAAAGACGATTTAGTTGGGGACTAATTGTAACGTTGGCATCTATTATCCGACAGTAAATTTCTCCTTTGATATTGTGGGCTGTTACGTCAGCGATCGCATTAGTTTTTGTCTGTTTTTTTATGTCTGCAGAAATGTAATATTCTTCTCCAGGATTTATAAGTTTAAATTGTTCGTATTTTTGAATTTCTAAGGGCAAACTAGCCGAATTTTCAAAGTTTCTCACCCAGACTACCACACTTTGAAGAAGAGCGTCAGCACTATAGGGATTAAGACTTTTGATTCCAAATTGTCCTCGATCTTTTTCTGAAACTATTGGCACGACACATTGTAGAGAAAGCTGTTCGCGGTTGACTTTTAAAATCCGAGTTATTCCTTGAAAACAGGTTCCGTGAAATAAAGTACCATTTTTATATAAATCAAGCCCATTTACGTATTGATTTTCTGGTGTCAAAATAAAATTTTCGTAAATAGGAATGTCAATATTTTGAGATTTTATTTTAACTTGACTGCTATAATGAATTCTTTGAAATAATTTAGTCTTTCTATTTTTAATTTCACTCCAAAGAATGACTTCAAAAATAATTTCTCCCAGCTCGTTTTTATCAATTTCTTTAATGTCTAAAATGTATTCATCTGCTTGACTGCCGTCAAAAACAATTCCTTTGAGAACTTTGAAATTTTCCAAACTGAAAAATTTATAACCAGGATAGAGTTGTTCGCAGGTAGTACCGATCCAAGAAGCAGCACAGGTAAGAGGAAGAACGGGACGATCGCCAATTGTATGATCGTGTAAAAATGGATTTGCTTCTAAGGTTAATTGACGACGAATGCGGTAATTGCGCAGTGGAGTAGTCGATTTTTCAGCCCAAGAATAAATAGGACTGCCAATAAGAACTTGTGTACTTGCTTGTCCCACTGCTTCTATTTCGTTAACTAGCATTTCGGCTCCCACCTCCAGAGGAATTACCTCAATATTACGCTCTGCAAAAGCTTTTTTGAGTTGAGGAGTCACCATACCACTATCCCACGGCCCCCAATTAATAGCAATTACCCGACAAGAAGGAT
>JASJDA010000374.1 GCA_030065755.1 Prochloraceae cyanobacterium
AGTTTATCCAGCAACAGAATTAATTGCTCCTGGAGTCGTTAAGCATATTGAAGGCGATCGCTTTTCCCTGGGAGAACTAGATGGAACTAAAAGTGAGCGAATCAAAAAATTGGCTCAAATTATGCGCCAAGCAGGTCTTAAAGCACCAATCCGCACTGAAATTCGTAATGAGTTATGGGTTAAACTTTGGGGTAATCTGGCTTTTAATCCCATCAGTGCTGTTACTCGGGCGACTTTAGAAGATATTTGCAAATATTCATTAACTAGAGAATTAGCCCGGAAGATGATGCTTGAAGGACAGGCGATCGCCGAAAAATTAGGAGCAAAATTCAATATTTCTCTGGAGCAGAGGATTGAGGGAGCATCATCAGTTGGCGCTCACAAAACTTCTATGCTGCAAGATATAGAAACGGGTCGTCCGACAGAAATTGATGCTTTAGTAGGAGCGGTAATTGAATTGGGAGAATTGACCAACATTCCAACGCCCTATCTGAGTTCAATTTATGCCAGCGTGAAATTACTAGAAAAAAGTGTAGTGCAAAACAAGTAATTATAAAAAATAAAATTAGTATTAGTTAATCGCATTATACAAAGGTAAAATTTAATACTTTTTTGATTTGCACTAAAACGATTCTGGGAACTCTAATATCAGCGTAGCAAACAAAATAAGTTACTTATTCTAACTAGAGACTAAAATCAGTAAAAACCGATTGTGACAGTCGAGAATCAGGATATAGGATCGAATTTCAACAGACTTTTTTGTTAATAAGGCAAAAGTATAAAACCGATGAATATTAAAACAGGGTGTTTTCTTGTTTTACTAGCAATGGGAACTGCGCTAACTGCGTGCAACAATCCCCCAAAAAATCTCTCTGAGACTAACTCTTCCAAAGCAACCGTTACAGAAACAAACTGGAAACCGAAAAAACCGATTGAATTTGTCATTATGGCAGGTAAAGGTGGTGGTGCTGATAAAATGGCGCGATTGATGCAAACAATTGTAGAGAAACACAATCTAATCTCTAAACCATTAGTTCCACTTAACAAAAGCGGTGGCTCTGGCGCAGAGGCACTTCAGTATCTTAAAAGTAAACAAGGTGACGACCATACAATACTCGTAACTCTCAATAGTTTTTACACAACTCCTTTACGAAAACCCAATCTCAAGGTAGATACAACTAAATTTACACCGATCGCTCGCATGGCTGAAGATACCTTTGTCCTTTGGGTTAATAAAGATAGTGGTATTACTAATCTCAATCAATTTGTGGCTGCAGCCAAAAAATCTGGTAAAAAATGGCTGATGGCTGGAACAGGAAAGGGTCAGGAAGATGAGATTTTAACCAACTTCCTCAATAGCAAATACGATTTGAAGATGACCTATCTTCCCCTTAAAGGTGGTGGAGATGTTGCGAAACAACTAGCAGGAAAGCAAGTTAACTCCACTGTCAATAATCCTTCAGAAGCTTTAGGTTTTTACAAAGAAGGTAGATTTGTTCCCATTGCAACTTTTACATCCGAACGCCTAGAGCAATTTCCCGACACACCAACTTTTAAAGAAACGGGTGAAGATTTTAGCTATTTTATGCAGCGCAGTGTAGTCGGAGCCCCAGGAATGAGTAAAGAGGCTGAAGTAGCCTATCAAAATTTATTTAAAAAGGTATATCAGACACCTGAATGGCAAAAATATATGAAATCTAAGAGCTTAAAAGGAGAATTTATTACTAGTAGCGATCTCAAATCTTATTGGATAGATCAAAAAGATAAGCATAAGAAACTTCTCAAAGAAGCTGGGGAAATTAATTAGATAGGAGTCAGGAGACAGGAGACAGGAGTTAGGAATGATAACTAAGTGTGGAATTGGTTTCTCTCTGAGTCCCATTAAAATGTTTTTTAAGGTGTTTTTCTGTTACTTTTTCCCCATTTCCCGTTCTCTATTTCCTTAGAACCACCATCAAGTTAGAAAAATCTACAAGAAATAATGTCAATTCGACAAGCAGATTTGTTAGTGTCCATCACTCTAGCAATCTTTTCTCTTTATTTGATGACTGAGAGCGCCAAATTACCAATTGGTCATATTGTAGGTGAAGGTTTAGGTGGAGGAGCATTTCCCTTTTGGTTATCTTTGGGAATGCTTATCTGTTGTATTTGGAATATTATCAATTGGATCGCGAGAAAGAGTGAGACTTCACGTTCCAATAACTTAGATCTTGCACCTTAGGGGTAAACCACAAATATATAAATTAAGCCTGTAAAACTACTACAGTAAATAAATAAATTAACTTCAGTGTTAAAAAGTTATAAATATTGCTTTAAATACAAGCTTTAATACTTAAACAAGCAGGAGTGTAAAAATCTTCCTAAAACTGAATTAGATAATTAGACAAGTCATTAAAAATAAAGGAAAAACCGACAAATTTAAAGCAAAAAATCTATTTGCCAACAAAATGACCATTAATTATGGCAATTACATGCTTTTTCTCTTGTTTTATATCTTTTGCTCTGTTTATATTTGATTATTTTTCCATGCTTTTTATGATAATGATAATCATTGAATCAGGGAGAGAGCAGTCGCTATGAGCGACTGCTCTCTCCCTAAAATGACGATTATCATTATCGTTTATGACGAAAAATTGCGGATATATGGCAAAAAAAGGCAAAATATGGGAAAAAGGGCGTGAAATTTTCAATGAATTAAAGCAAGAACTATGCTCGCCACCGCCCAAGAGTTAGTTTACAACCTAAAAAACTTGATGCCTACCAAGTATCAAAAAGATAATTTAGAAGCTATGTTGGGATTGTTCTTAGAGGCACAAGGACACCCATTACCAGAATATTCTAAAACCAAGTCAGCAAGCGCCTTAAGCAGATTTTTAAATATTAATCATTGGTCAACGCGGAGAATGATTAGTATCATTAGGAACCAAATATTAGAGATTGTTTTAAGAACTTTATTTGAATCTGGTAGAGGACGTAGACCATTCTTACAGGTAATAGTTGATCTCACTACTCTAGAGAAATGTGGGAAATTCAAGAAATTTGAGGATTTAATCTCAGTTTACAACGGGAAACGGGGTTTACATATAGTAGTACTATATTTGGTCGTCGGGAGATGGCGTATACCCTGGAGTTTCCGGGTATGGAGAGGTAAAGGTACTCCGTCACCGGCCCAACTAGGATTGAAATTAATCAAACGCTTACCAAAATTGTTGACTAAACGTTTTAAGATAATGATTTTGGCTGATACTGGTTTTGGTAGTGCAGAATTCATACACGGGATACGTAAGCTTAAATATCATGCAATTATAGGTGTATCTATTAGCCGAACACTAGATGATGGAAGGTCTTTGAGACATTTACATAAACAGGGGCAGCAAGTACGTTTGGTTGGTTTAGATTTTCCTGTGACTGTCTCTTGGTATTATCTTAAACGCGATAATGGGAGGTTAGAGAAAAGAATTGTCATATCTACCAGACCCTTAAAAGCTAGCACTATTAAGTGGTGGGGAAAGCGCAGATGGCAAATTGAGGGCTTCTTTAAAACCGCAAAGCACCGTTTTGGCCTGCATCGTTTTGGTCAAGGTACCTTGCTTGGAATGTATCGCTGGCTCATTCTTTCTTTCACTGCTTACTTTATTGCCCACTGGACTTATTTGTCGACTCAGTCATCGTTACCACCTGATTGGGGTGAGGCCGCACAAACAGCCCTGGAATCCATCTTTCCAAAAATAGTAGTGTCTCTTCTTTTACTTGATATTGAAAGGTTGATTTCTCTTGTACGTAGTTGTGGTTTTGACATCTACATTTCCAGGTGCAAGATCTAAGATAGCGCACTTTTATTCTAAAAGCTGACTAACAACCAGGATAAGTTAATCGTTTGTGAGAAAATTTTCTTTAGAAATGAGATTCTAGTTCTTAAAGATATGCTGATTTTAACAGCGTGAGATTTGGAATTTATTGGATTTTTGATTCCAAGAATATAGTACTCAGGTAAAATTAGTCAAATTTCCTCAAATAAAAATATTTTTGGGTATAAAGAGTAATTTTCCGAAATCTTTACTGCTGATAATGGATAAAAATACAGCAGCTTACCTACTAGTTATATAATAATGAACAAAAATGCACGTTGATATTTGCTGTCTTTGCTAGCTCCAAGTGTTTCAATAATTGTGTACAGACGATTTTTAATCCGTCCTAAGCATTAGTATTATTTACAGCTCAAATAGGATAATACAGATGTAATACAATATAGGTGCAACTACCAAGGGATTATCCGAGTAAAAATCTACCGGTAAAACAATGAGGTTTAAATATTTAGCGTTTCCAATTGTTATTGCTTTGAATGTTTTATTCCCGAAAGTTGCTTCAGCAGAAACATATTTTACGCTTTGTTACGCAAGTGAAACGAACGAGCGTAGTATTTGCACTTTAAATGTAAAAAATGATAACCAGCTAGAAATAGATTGGGGTGAAGGATTTAGAACAACGGTAAATGTAATCACTACGAATGAAACCGATAGGAGTTATGCAAATGTTCTGCATCTTAGGAATAAAAACAGTATTTACTTCAATGGAACTAAATTCACTGAAGAGATAGTAGAGCCAACTGATGCAGGCACTATTGATTGGTTATGCTTTTACCATGATTCACAATTAGAGAATTTAGATTTTTGTTTTGATATGAGTGTTGCAAAAGGAGAGTGAAAAAACCAAAGCATTTTCTAAATTAATTTAATAATAAAGACCACTCAATATATTGACCTAGATTTCTCACAAAGAATGTTTGAGAAGGTATAATCTTTATCTGCTCAAATCTAAGCAGAGTCAGGGTTTCAACGGTGTGTTGTTTTTTGAAAATCAATTTCGAGCAGGATTGAAGCTAGATGGTATAAGGTTTTCACCAACTACAGTCGCAAAACTTGTGAGAAATGCGGGTTGAGTGGTCTTTTCATTTGGAGAAAAAATAATCAGTACTGGTAGTCTGATATTTTCAACTTTTACTTCTCTCCCTATCTTTACTCTTGTCATTACAGGCAAAAGAGCTTCAATAGGTGTCGCGTTCCGCGCTTTTCGGAGTCTTGTCAGCTTTTGGTGGTTGTTAACGGGCCATAGCCGTTAGACGCATCTACGATGAACGCGTAAGCGCGTCTAACGCGTAGCGCTATCAAACCAGTAGAAACGAGTGAATACGGTAGATGTCCGATACATTAGATTAGACAATGTTGAACGCCGGTAGGGAGAAGTCAGACGGTCTTAGGGCGGCTTCATGTCGCTCGTAGAGCAGTCCAGCGGCGACCGCAACGCAGTGGAGGTCGTATCAACGTGAGGGCCACCGAAGGTGAACGCGTAGCGTGGACTATCTAAATATAGAAAGAAGGCGATTCAAATCTAGAAAAATAATAAAAACAAGAGCCTTAAATCAACCTAAGTCAAAAATATTACTACCAGTGACTATCTATGAAGTTTTTAGTAAAAGAAATTTCTTGTTTAGTATCCGTAGTCATAGATAAATTAATTTTAAAAAATGAAACATCTCTGTCTAAGTATTCAGGTGTCATTGTACTTTGTAGAGTTTTGGTATCTTTGATTTCACCTGGTATAACCGATTTAGCTTGAGATACTTTTAATTTTTTAGGAATATCAATTAAAAAAATTGTATATGAACTGGCTTTCAGAAGAAAGGATGTATCAAAGCCTAATTCAAGAGAAGAATCATGACAAACATTTGTTTCATTTCCTTTAGCGAAGTACTTAGCTCCTGATAATGAACCATTTTGTGGAAAAATTGGTAAAATTAATCTATTCTTATATTGATTTAATTTAGAAATATGAACGGTATCAGAAATAATATAATGTGGATAATCATGCGGCGCACAAGCTACATATCTTCCATATATTCTATTAATTTTCAAATAATTTACAGATATATCTCGTTTTAAAGGATTATAAGCAGTAATTTCGATTCGATAGTGCTTATCTTTTTCTGCTACGATTAAATTTCCTATTGTAATTTTATTTTCTTTTAGAGAGTTAAGTCTTATAGACTCATATTGGTAACTTTTATATAGATATATTCCTATTCCTATTCCAATCAAAGCACAAATAGTGACAATTGAGAAAGTAAAACCATTACCAATATTAGCTGGTACACGCCAAGCAATTTGAAATCTATTTTTATTAGGCTTACCTCCTTGTTGTATATAGTTTCTAAAAGATAGTTCATTCGCAAGTGTTTTATTAATAACTTGCAATTTTGAATTTCCAGGGTTTGTCTTACGTGCTGCATAAACCAAATCTTCAATCCATCCCTCTGCTTCTGTTTTTGTGATTAGATTAAAGACAATTTCTTGTAAATCTTTCCCCCCAGCAATTTCATCTAGGTTCTTATTTAATTCATATGACAGCATTTGCTCTAATAATGATTTTGTAGGAAAAGCATTAATTAGGGCTTCTTGTAGTTTTTTACGCTGTTGACCAGATAAACTCATAGTTATCAATATGGCATTACTGAGATGCTTTTACCTTTAAATACAAGCAATTCTACGTATTTTATCTTTACTTTCAAATTCACTCAATAGCTTTATCCTGAAACTCTGGCTATTTTTGAGTATTTCTGTCGAGTACTACGCTTGTTGAACTCCCGCCCGCAGGGCGGGTAATTATTTTTCTTCTGCAAAAAGTTTTCTTCTCTCTGAGAGATATCTTTTTTATCTTTCTTATATATAGTGTCGCAGGATGACGCTATATCAAGCTTTTCATCCGACGAGTAGGAACTCGAGTTCTCGTACTTAGAACTTGAATTCCTATACTTAGAACTCGAGTTCTAAGTGTAGCGAGAAACAAGAGTGACTTTATTTACGCAGGTTGAATCTGAGTTCTCAGTGTTGAGTGATGGCCGCCCAACGGGCGGGTAAGGACGCTCGTAGAGCAGTCCGACAGCGACCGTAGCGTAGCGGTTCGCCTTTGGCGCGTCTCCCAGTGTCGATTAACTTAGTTCTCGTCGTCGTTAACAGATTGTTTGTCGGGGGCTAAAAAGCTTGAGATGTAAGGGTTTGAGGGGTTTAAGAGTGGGGAATAATGGTGTAAATGAGTTTAACAAAATCTGCGTCGTAAATTTTTATTTTTAGATTAACTGATTATTTGTCGTGTATGGTGGTAAAAATATAAGAATTTAATCGCTG
>JASJDA010000080.1 GCA_030065755.1 Prochloraceae cyanobacterium
GTTAGCTTGCTTGATGGTCGTTCAATGCCTAGAGATTTAAATGGGGCGCGTGGGATTTTCCTACGCGCAGTGGTTGATACGCCCTCCCTTAAAGAGTGTATTTGTTAGCTTTTGTTAGCAAAAAAGTATCGGATAGGGAAGATGGAAAAAACTTTTTATCTCCCCCATCAACCTCATCCTTCCTAACCTTCTCAAAGCGATCGACAGACTCCTTCCCATCTAGTCTCGATCGTTTATTTAACTTTTTGCTTTGCGACCCACATAAAGTGCTTTTGCAAAGCCTCATCTCTCATGAGGGAATCAATTGTTGAAAATTCTTTAGCCAATTTCATTTCATCATACTTTTTATGGATTCCATCGTGACAAAGGCGACAAATATCAATGCCATTATTTAACTCATTTTTTGTGAAATTCTTCTTGAAATAGACTCTTCTATGAAGCTTTCTGGGAATGAGGTGATGAAATGTTAAAGTACACTCTCTATTGCAGAATAAACAGATTCCGAATTTATCTCTTTTGCTTCTCACCTAAAAGTAGTAACAAGTAAATGGAAATAAAACTTTACAAGTATATTATAAACAAACCTTAAGGGGCAATCGTCAAAACATTTAATTTGCATTTCTGACAATAACATTACTATCTCGAGACAAAATTTCTCGAATAGATTGGGGGTATTAGGATTGATTGCGATCGCGTATCTTTCTATCCAAAAAATCGATCATCAAATGCTCTTCTTAATTGAGCTACAGTCCCAATTTTTATTGTATAATAATTAGACTTCCTTGTAATATGAGGAAGAGTAGTATCCGATTTTGTCTGTTGTCAAATAACATTTAACTCTGCTTGTTTACTGTTATCTTATTCTTTGACGATCGAGGGACTGGAAGACTGTCAGTCAACCGTTCTTCTTAATTGAGCTACAGTCCCAAGGCGCGATCGTATAATAACTAAATTATTGTGGCTCTTTATGGGTTTCAGGGATCTAAAGTCATAAATTATTCTGAAATTTACTGAATAAAAAATCATACAGTTATTATCTGTATTAAATTATGTGAAGTTAGAACGATGTAGTTGATTTTCGCGTTCGACTTGTCATGTTAGAACTTTTGACTTTTGACTTGTGAAGTGGTATTTTATGAAATAGTTATTAATTCTACTTAAATAGAATTGATACAAAAATAATTAAATAAAAAAACTACTGGACTGTAGATAATCAATACTGAAAGATATCGTTAAATTTTTAGAGGCTATAATGTTGAAAAAAAACATTATTTTTCAGCGCATATCTAAGAAAAAATTCTTGTTATTAATAGGTTGTGTTTTAGGACTTTTAGTATTTATCTTATTTCATTGGCAAATACAACTTGCTAGTAGCCCAATCAAAGTAGGAGTTCTTCATTCTCTTACAGGTACAATGGCAATTAGTGAAAAACCTGTTGTTGATGCTACCTTACTTGCTATTGAAGAAATTAATAAAAAAGGAGGGGTTCTAGGAAAAAAAATAGAACCAATTGTAGTTGATGGTAAATCGGATTGGGATACATTTGCTCGAGAAGCAGAACGACTGATTAATGAAGAAAAAGTAGTAACAATTTTTGGTTGTTGGACTTCTGCTTGTCGCAAGACGGTTAAGCCAGTTTTTGAGAAATACAATCACTTGTTAGTCTATCCCATACAGTATGAAGGACTAGAACAGTCTCCGAATATTTTTTACACGGGTGCAGCACCTAACCAACAAATTATTCCCGCAGTTAAATGGGCTTTTGATAATTTAGGAAAACGTTTTTTCTTAGTTGGTTCCGACTATGTTTTTCCCCGAACAGCTAATGAAATTATCAAAGATCAAGTAGCAGGATTACAAGGAGAAATTGTTGGTGAAGAATATATTATGTTAGGGAGCGATCGCGTAAAAGATATAGTTGATAAAATTATTAAATCTCAACCAGATGTGATTTTAAACACCATCAATGGAGATAGTAATATTCCTTTTTTCACCGCTTTAAGAAGAGCTGGAATTACTCCAGATAAAATACCTAGTATTTCATTTAGTATTGCTGAAGAAGAACTGCTTTATTTGAATATTAAAGATATCGTAGGAGATTATGCAGCCTGGAATTATTTTCAAAGTATTAAAAGTGAAGAGAATAGAATATTTGTTCGAAAATTTAAACAAAAATATGGTCAAAATCGAGTCACAGACGATCCTATTGAAGCAGGTTATTTTGGAGTTCATTTATGGGCGCAAGCCATCGAAAAAATAGGAGAAGAGGATGTTAATCTTATTCGGGAAGCCATGAAAAATCAAAGTTTAAATGCTCCAGAAGGTATTGTTTATTTAGACCCAAATACTCAACATACCTGGAAATCTGTCAGAATTGGCCAAATCCAAGACAACGGTCAATTTAAAATTGTTTGGAATTCAGACAAACCAATTCGCCCTTTTCCCTATCCTATTTCCCGTTCAAAAGTAGAGTGGGAACAATTCTTAAACGATCTTTATCAAGGTTGGAATCAAAAGTGGGCAAATGAGGAGAGCTAAAATGAAAAACTTCAAGACCAAAGTATTAAAAAGTAACAAGCTTGTCAAGCAACTTATTCTATATTTTCTCTTCATTTCACTAGTGCCTCTGACCGTAGTCACATCTTTAGTCTATTGGATTTCAAGTACAACTGGAAAAACAAATATTATTAATAATTTAAGTGTAATTGCCGAAAGCAAAGCGAATAAAATAGAAACTTTTATTACTGAAAAACAAAAAAATGCAGCCAGTATATCTCAACTACCAACAATTATTCAAGCCATAGATCGATATCGGATATCCTTTGAAAAATACGGAATTAATTCTCAAGAATATCAAGCAGTAAACTTTCAAAATAAACTAGTATTCAACAACTACTTAGAAAACATGGGATACCAAAATATTTTTCTGGTATCCCAAAAAGGTGACGTAATTTTTTCTGTTAAAGACAGTCAAGCTTTAGGAAAAAATTTATACACAAATTCTAATTATAAACAGTCTCAATTAGCTAAAATTTTCGACTTGTCTAAAACATTAATGCAAGTAGAAATATCCAATTATGACTATTATCAAGTAACTGATGAATCAGTTGTTTTTATCGCTTCTCCCATCTTCAAAGAAAAATTAATATTAGGAGTAGTTATTTTTCAGATAAATAATGAAGATTTGTATCAAGTTGTTAATGATTATACTGGATTGGGACAAACAGGAGAAACCCTGATGGGGATAGAGAGAAATAAGCAAATTATTTTTGTCACCCCCACTCGACACGATCGCAAAGCTGCCTTTCAAAGAAAGATCGATATTAATGACTACATAAAACATCCACTTGTCTTAGCAGCAAAAGGTCTTGCTGGAAAAGGTAATTTCAGTGATTATCGAGGGGAAGAAACCCTTGCAGTCTGGAGATATTTGCCGTCGTTAAATTCTGGAATTGTCGTCAAAATTGATAGCATTGAAGCCATGGCTTCTTTAATAACTAATAGAAATATAATCCTTTCTTTAGGAATAATAACTTTATTGCTAGTTACTATAGCAGCCATATTAGTTACTCAATCCATCTCCGCACCAGTGGTTGAATTAACTCAAGCGGCTAAGAATATTGCTTGTGGACAATTGGATAAAACTATAAAGTGCGAACGCACTGATGAGCTGGGAGAATTAGCAACATCTTTTAACAAAATGGCCTCTCAACTGAAAGAATCTTTTGACAGCTTAGAACAGCGAGTTGCTGAATTAAAATTAGCCAAAAATGCTGCTGTTGCTGCTTCTGAAAGCAAAGATAGATTTCTTGCTAATATCAGTCACGAACTGCGTACTCCTCTTAACAGTATCATCGGCTACTCGAAAATACTTCAACGCGATTCGACAACCTCTAGCCCTCTCCAGCGCTCCTTTGAGCCTCGTCAAATTCTGAATTTGAGAATCATCCAACAAAGTGGAAATTATCTGTTGAGTCTTATTGATGAGATTTTAGACTTCTCTAAAAGTAAAGTGGGTAAGATAGAACTCCTCAATGGCACAGTTGACCTGCAGAATTTTCTCATAGGGGTAGTAGGAATTATGGAAATGCAGGTAAGAGAAAAAAATATTCGGTTCATTTATGAAACAGTAGGAACGTTACCATCAGCAATAAAAGCTGACGAAAAAAGACTGCGACAAGTTTTGCTCAATCTTTTAAGTAATGCCGTCAAATTCACCGACTTGGGAGAAGTGACTTTGAAAGTCAGTCTCTTTGGAGATCTGGGGAGACAGGGAGATAGGGAGATGAGGAAACTATCAGATTACTCTTCCCCCCAATCCCCCAATTCCCCTGTCTTCATTAGGTTTGAAGTCATCGATACAGGGGTTGGTATGAGCAAAGAGGTATTAGAGAAAATCTTTCAACCTTTTGAACAGGTAGGGGATGAAACCAGCCGCGCTAAAGGAACTGGTTTGGGTTTATCTATCACCAAACAACTGATTGAATTGATGGGTAGTAAAATTCACGTCAAGAGTCAATTAGGTTGGGGCTCTACTTTTTGGTTCGATCTCTGTTGTGAAGTAGTCGAACTACCAGAGGAAGAAAACAAAAATCAAGAGTATAGCTCTCAAATCTTAGGTTACAAAGGAGATGTTCGCCAGGTTTTAATAGTAGACGATCGCTTTGAAAATCGTTTGCTCTTGGCTTCCATCCTCAAACCATTGGGATTTGAGGTAAACGAAGCAAATGACGGAGAACAAGGATTGGAAATTGCTAGTAAGACCAGACCCGATCTCATCTTGACCGATTTAATGATGCCACATAAAACTGGGTTGAGGATGGTTATGGAACTTAGAAAAAGAGCTGAGTTCAAAGAAACACCAATAATCGGGATTTCTGCCAGCATTTTTATCAGGAATCAAAGTATTAGTGCTGGTTGTAATGAATTTTTACCTAAACCCATTGATGAAGAAACCTTACTGGCTCTGTTGCAAAACTATTTGCATCTGGAGTGGGTTTACAATTATCAAGAAAACGTTAATGTTTGATGCTCGATCGTGTCCTTCAATATTCCCAATTTACAGCCTATAAAAATAGGGATAGCAAAAGTAGCTATCCCTCAAGGCAAAATCGACAAAGTCTCGATTAGAAGTTCATTTCTGCGGCTTGTACTCTCTCAACTTGTTTCTTCTTAAGCACTAAAAACATTTGAGCCAGCATAATTGCACTGACGAAAGCTACCATCCATCCAATGCGAGTACTGCTTTGCAGAACAATTTCGGTGTCTTTTTGTCCGAAGCCACCAACATTGGGATCGTTGCTTAAAGCTTCTCCGACAGCTATTTCCTGTCCGACGGATACTACTAGCTCAACTCCTGCTGGAATTGTCTCTACAACAGTATCGTCGCCAGTGTTAATAGTTACTTCGTAGCCGCCAAATTCTAGATTGTTAATACTAGTAATCGTACCAGCAGCAGTTGCTTTGAACTGGTTATTGTTGGTCAAGTCTCCAGTAGGATATGTTTGACCCCGTCCTAAGTTAACGCCTAGGTGAACGGCATATTTACCAAAGTTAATATTTTTGTCAGAGTTTGGATCGGGAGAAAGGATCGGGAAGTGAATTTCTTCTGCGTATTCTTTTCCTGGTAGGGGTCCGACGATATATACATTCTCGTCATCTTGGCGGTATTGTTGGTAAAATAAGCCGTCTACTTTTTCCTTGAGTTCTTCAGGAATTCTCTCTTCTGGAGCAATTTTGAAGCCTTCAGGCAACATTAGAACTGCACCTACTTGCAGGTCGCCTTTTGACCCGTCCCCCATTACCTCTTGTACTTCGCGATCGTAAGGCATTTTAACTACAGCGTCAAAAACCTTGTTTGGGAGTATGGAATGGGGAATTTCAATTTCTGCTGCTTTCTCAGCTAGATGGCAGTTAGCGCAGACAATTCGCCCAGTAGCTTCTCTAGGTGTATCTGGTGCTGTTTGCTGTGCCCAAAACGGATAAGCAGATGCCGACTGTGGCATCAATATGTCACTAGCCAAAAATAACGATACAGTAACGATCGCTACGATCGCTACTTTGGTAATTACTTGTTTTCCCGATCGCCACATTGCTGCAATTTTTGATGTTCTCATTTCTTTGCTCAAATACTCAAATTTGATTGTGTTCTTTTAACGGGCTCGCGGGAAGTCTCCTAATAAGTGAAAGGCAATTAGGAGATGAGAGCGAGCTATCTCTTGATTTCACGACAAAAGTGTTGTACTATACACTACTAAAATAGAGCGAGAATTCAAGAGATGTAGCCGGGGTCAGCGAACTCTCCAACCTATAAACTCTAGAGACCACTATCCTACTAAAAGGATAATCAAGACTCGCGAGGTGAGTACTGTAGCCTTGCAGTGGTAAAAATAAGAGTCTTGTAAGTAAAAAGATATACTCCTTGGGAAGCAGGGAGTCTGCCTGGGTAACAACTAGATTGTTACAAGTGTTAGTGCCACGCTTAGGCGTGAAGCAAAACCACTGGAGGCTGAGTAAGACCAAGGTCAATCTCGTGTTGGCGGAGGCATCGGCTGGAAACAGGAAGCCTCGACTAAGGCTTGGCCGCAAGTCGAGGTACTTCACGCCCACCAGGGGTTTTCGTTGGTACGGAAATCTGTTTCCGTCCAAGGGACAAATGCTACTTTGTCTTCTTCTGTTACGTTGGCGTGAACTAATGGTAAAGACAAAGGTGCGGGGCCGCGAACTTTCTTACCCGTTCCGTCAAATTGAGAACCGTGACAAGGACACTTAAATTTATTCTCTGCGGCAACCCAAGGAACTACACAGCCTAAATGGGTGCAAATAGCATTGATCCCGTAGTCGCTAATAGTGTTGTCTTCTGTGACTACTATGTAGGTGGGATCGCCTTTTAGTCCCTGAGCGAGAACGCGATCGCCAGCCTTGTGAGTTTCTAAAAATTCAGTAACCACTACGTCGTTACCCAGAGCATTTTTAGCAATAACTCCGTCACTAGCACCACCACTAGATGGAGGAATAAAATACTTTACGACTGGATAAAGAGATCCCAATGCTACGCCCGTTATCGTCCCAAAGGTAAGGAAGTTCATGAATTGACGACGGCCCATATCTGGGACATCTGAAGAGCCAGAAATTTGAGTCATAACTAAATGTCTAGTTGTTTACTTTTTTATCTATTCGCCGCTTCAGTACGATCGCTGCGAAAATTAATGACAGAATAAAGCGATCGCGCCCATTGCCACCTAATGAGACGATCGGTGGAACGTTTTTACTGCGGAGTCATCACAGTCTAATGTCCTCACACAGATAACTGAAATGTTGGTTCCCATTGCTAATAGATGGTCTTTGACTTCTCGTTCCCATTTTTTTTCGTTGCCTGTTGGGGTTTATTTGAACGTCGACTGAGCGGCGACTAATGTAATAGCATTGTGCTTGGCCATTAGATATATGGCAGCTATGCTATTGTCTTAAAATTTATCCTGTAATTGTAGTGTAAGTGCCAGTACTTAAGGTGAAGTTAAAACTAAATATGGAGCAATATTAAAAGACAGACGACAAGATCGTCGTCTGTCTTATTCTATGAATAATTAAGAGGTACTGCTTGAAGTACGATCTCAATAAATACTGTAATTTTTCAGCGATCGCTCCCACTTTCCTTTGACTCAAAATCTCGAACCTTATAAAGGTTCAAACTCTTGCAGTTAGGGCTTAAGAGCGATATTGAAGTTTTTAACAAAAATCTTGCCCAGCTCTATAATAGTTCAAGAGAAAATTCAGGATATTTTAACTCTTGAGGGTTAGATCTTTCGATCCTTTTTGCTTTAGAAAGGTTAATAAATTCTGAATTATTTTATTATAAAAAGCGACTATTTTGCCAAAACTAACGAACGTCTTAGAGTAGATCGAGCCCTAAGTATTCTCTTCGATTTGAGAGCCACTAAATTTTCAAAAGCTTCATCATACCAATACCGCCAAAGTAGAGTCCTAAAACTGCACCACCAAGAAGAGATTGAGTTAGAGGATCGGTAGATGGGGTAATTACGGCTCCTAAGATAGCTGCACCAAGAATTACGTAGCGCCAATTAGAAAGCATTCGCTCGGAGGAAACAATACCCAATTTACCCAATCCCACCATAATAACTGGAATTTGAAATACTAAACCAGTACCAAACATTAACAACAAAATAAATTCAAAGTATCTCTCAATTGACCAAGATTGTTCTACTATATCGGCTCCATAGTTAATGAAGAAAGTTAAAGCTGCGGGAATCAAAGCTATATAGGAAAAGAACAATCCTAAGAAAAATAGTACGCTAGAACCGAATACTAATGGCCCCAGTAGTTGACGTTCGCGGCGAGTCAGTCCTGGTAAAACAAACTGAATGATTTGGTAGAGAATGAAAGGAGTAGAAAGAACCAAACCACTATAGCCAGCTACTTTGATAGAGACAAAAAAGAATTCTCCAGGAGCAAGTTGTAAAAATTTAACTCCGTTTGCGGGAAGTTCTAGTATCTCGACGATCGGTCGCACAAAAATAAAGCAAATGACGACTCCCACTATTACGGCAATTAGAGCATAAAAAATGCGGGTGCGCAGTTCGTCGAGATGATCGAACAACGACATCTCAGCTTCGTCAGGAAGTTCGTCGAGATAAATATCTACATCCTTTTCAGATTGGCTTTCTATTTCTGTGGGAGGCATATTCTTTCCTATTTATTGCTTTTGTTAACCATTGTATCCAGAGAATATCGAATAAATAAGAAGCAAGTATATTGTTTGGCAAGTTTAATTACTCGATCGCCCCCTTTTCTGCAAGCGATCGCACGACTAGAAAACTTCGATAGTTCATCAGTACTTAAAGTTGTTTCTCTAAATTTTTTAACTTTATCATTCCAAAGAGTGCAACTAGGAAAAAGAAAATTAGATAAGGGGAAGCAAAGCTTGTTTCAATTAACGCTCGGATACATATTACCGAACCGATCGCGATCGCAATAATACTATATGTACTGAGTACGATACCAAAAATACGCTTTTGTTTCTGAAAAGTATCTAAAATTAATAGCACAGCTATTAATGACATAGCAATATTTGCTGCTATCAAAAGAGGCTGAATCATTCTAGTTACAATCCAGACAATGAAACTCAGCTTAATGACAGGCAGAATTAGATCCATATAATCTAAATATATTTTGGGGTCGCGTCTTTTTTCAGTTCGTTGTTCGAGCAATTGTTGTTTTTCTTTCCAAACAAAAACATTAGATATATCTTCTCCTAACATCACAATTAACAAAAAGCTCAAACAGAAAAATATTATTGCCCAATGAAACATTACACTATTCGAGCTTCTAGATAAAGCCAGTAATATTCCACAACAAACGATCCCCAAAAATCGGGTATATGAATAAGTAGATGAATTTACTTTGTGTTTCCACAGTTTCACGGGCATTATTAATTTTCGATAGCATAAATTTTTAGCTTTAATCGCAGTTAAAATTCCTTTTTTTGCTGTTAGACAATTGGGATTAATTGCTAGAGCCCTCTTAAAATAAATTAGAGCTTTTTCGGGCTTTTCTCCCAAATCTAGTAAAATCCAGCCCAAAATAACCCAACTATAATAATATTTTTCATCAATTTTTAAAGCTTTCTTCACAATAGCTTTTGCTTCTTTGCTGCGTCCTTTTCCAGATAAAGCTATTGCTCGATTGTGCAAACAAGCCAATGATTCAGGATCCAGTTTTTGACCTTGCTCGGCCGCAATAAGCGATTGATGCCATTTTTTTTGCCGACGAAAAATATTAGATAGTCGTACGTAATAAATGCTTTTATGAGGATTTATCTTAATGGCTTTTTTTAGGGCTCTTTTGGCTCGATTTAATCGATCGCAATTGGTCAGGACGATCGACAATACAAAATAAGAAAAATCTTTATTAGGGTTTAAATTTATGGCAAGATTAACTATTCTGAGGGCTGCTCGATTGTTTCCTGACTCGCTTAAATTAAAACTTCTTAAATTAATAGCTTTGAGAGCAGCAGAATCTTCTTTTAATAGATCTTCTACTTCAGGAGCCAATTGCTCTAAAATGCTTATGGGTGTATTGGGATTTTTTATTATTTCCTTTTTAACAAACTTGTGTTCGTCCTTTGCTAATTGCTCTAAAACACAAACAGGTATATTTTCATTTTTAGCAACTCCTCTTCTAACATAAGAATTCTTGTCATTAGCTAATTGTTGTAAATAAGAAGCTGAAGTACTTTTATTAATTGCTATAAAATATCTAATACTAGATTCAGAATGAGTCGAGCCTAATTTTATAAACCATTCTGGCAGAAATGTTTCCGAACATATTTTATCGTCGTCAAGTTCGTAATATATATCGGCAATAAAATTAGGATGTTCGATTAAGATAAGCTCTAAAGCAGGATTTTTTCCAATTTCATCTAAATATTCACTAGCTAATTCTATTAATAAATCTATGGGAGTATTAGGATTTCTAGCAATAGCAGCAAGTATAGCTTTGTCATCTTCTGTATCAGCTAATTCTCTTAATTGTTCGGCTGGAGTATTAATATTTTCCGCAATAATGAGATTTTTAGACATTATAATTTTTAATAAATTTATCGATCGCACTTATTTAATATTTTGACAAAAGGGAACAGGGAACGGGCAACAGGCAACAGTGTTAGTTTTTAGGCTATTTATACAAGTACAGAACTTAAAAGCGTAGTTAGTTTACCTATTCCCTGTTCCCTTCGAGATAATTAATAGTTTATGGGTGCTAGAGGGCGATCGCTTTGGAACGATATAAAATAGCAAATTAGTCGTTTTCTGCGAGTGAAAAATTCATGGGTCGCGCCAATAAAGTTATACTTGCCTATTCCGGTGGAGTCGATACCTCCGTATGTATTCCCTACCTGAAGGAAGAATGGGGAGTAAAAGAGGTAATAACCCTAGCAGCAGATTTAGGTCAGGGAGAAGAATTAGGACCAGTACAAGAAAAAGCGCTTAAATCTGGGGCTGTGGAGTCTTTAGTGATAGACGGGAAAGAAAGGTTTGTCACAGATTATGCCTTTCCTGCTATTACAGCTAATGCACTCTATGAAAATCGCTATCCTCTCTCCACTGCTCTAGCGCGTCCGCTAATTGCCAAAATGTTAGTAGAAGCAGCTCAAAAATATGGCGCTGATGCAGTAGCGCATGGCTGCACGGGAAAAGGTAACGATCAGGTTCGCTTCGATATTTCGATCGCCGCACTCAACCCTAACTTAAAAATATTAGCACCAGCCAGAGAGTGGGGGATGAGTCGAGAAGAAACTATTAGTTATGGAGAGCGTTTTGGCATTCCCGCACCAGTGAAAAAGTCTTCTCCTTATAGTATCGATCGCAATTTGCTAGGTAGGAGTATCGAAGCGGGACCTTTAGAAGATCCCAAGATCGAACCTCCAGAAGAAATTTTCCTAATGACAAAGGCGATCGCTGCGACTCCCGACAAACCAGAATATGTAGAAATTGGTTTTGAAAAAGGTATCCCCACTACCATCAACGGCAAAACTCTCGATCCCGTAACTCTGATCGGTCAGCTTAATGAGATAGTAGGGAAACACGGTTTTGGACGCATCGATATGGTAGAAAATCGCGTAGTAGGAATAAAATCGCGAGAAATCTACGAAACACCAGCAATGTTAGTATTGATTCAAGCTCACCGCGACCTAGAGAGCCTAACTCTCACCGCCGACGTTACTCAATACAAACGAGGTATCGAAGATAGCTACGGTCAACTTATTTATCAAGGGTTGTGGTACAGTCCCCTCAAAGAAGCTTTAGATGCTTTCATACAAAAAACTCAAGAGCGGGTTTCTGGTAAAGTGCGGGTTAAACTATTTAAGGGTAGTGCCACTATTGTCGGAAGAGAATCGAATAATTCTATCTACGATGGCGATCTAGCTACTTATGGAGCCGAAGATGGATTTGACCATAAGGCAGCAGAAGGATTTATATATATTTGGGGACTGCCAACAAAAATTTGGTCGCAGAAAACAAGAAGTTAGCTGTTAGCTGTTAGCTGTTGGCTGTTGGCTGTTGGCTGTTGGCTATTGGCTGTTGGCTGTTTGTTTCTTCCCCGTCCAATACTGTTCGGATAAGCCTAATTTCTTCCCCTTCTCCTCTGCTTCCCCTGCTTCCTCTGCTTTTCCCAAGCAACAACTTTTGTTAACCGAACAGTATTGCTTCCCCATCTCCCCGTCTCTCCGTCCGTCTCCCTACCCCCCGATCGCCTTACCTGCTAACCAAGAAGTCGTCCAAGCACTCTGAAAGTTAAATCCACCCGTAACCCCATCTATGTCTAAAATTTCTCCAGCAAAATAAAGTCCGCGACAAATTTTACTTTCCATTGTCTTGAAATTAACTTCCTTGAGACTAATACCACCGCAGGTAACAAATTCTTCTTTAAAAACCCCCTTCCCTTTAATCTGATAGCGTCCCTGAGTTATTTCTTGCACTAATTTATTCAAAGCTGCCTTAGATAATTCTGCCCAAATTTTTTCTTCGTCAATGCCTGCCATATTAACTAACAGCTGCCACAATCGTTTTGGCAAACTAAGAGGGCAATAACTATAAATTTTTTTTCTCGGTGTTTGAGACTTTATCTCTAGTAAATCTTGACGCAAAGTTTCTGAATTATATTTGGGAAGCCAGTTAATTTGCAATGGCATATCGTAGTCTCGATCGTATAAAATTCTCGCTCCCCAAGCAGATAGTTTGAGGACAGCAGGACCGCTAAACCCCCAATGAGTAATTAACAAGGGATCTGTTTGTTCTAATTTCTGTTTGCCTGTTTCTAATAAACGAACGCAAGCATTTTCTACACTTACTCCTGCTAAACTTTGTAAGCGCTTGTCTTTAATATTAAAAGTAAACAGAGAAGGAACTGGAGATTCAATTTTGTGACCTAAATCTTTGGCAAAACGATAGCCGAGAGGATTACTACCAGTGGCAATTAAGAGGCGATCGCATTTCAACATCTCTCCTGTCTTCAAGCCTATTTCAAACCCCTTTTCTATTTTTCCCACTGACTTAACAGCAACGCGAGTGCGAAGTTTTACTCCTGCTTTTTTGGCCACTTCCATCAAACAATTGACGATCGTTTCGGAATTATCTGTCACTGGAAACATTCGTCCGTCTGCTTCAGTTTTCAACCGCACCCCTTGTTTCAGGAACCAGGCAACTGTATCTTTTGGTTGAAAGCGAGTAAAAGCACCCCGCAGTTCTTTTCCACCTCTGGGGTAATTTTGTACTAACTGAGCGGGATTGAAACAGTGGTGGGTGACGTTGCATCTACCGCCACCAGAAATGCGTACCTTAGCTAATGGTTTGGCTGCGGCTTCTAGGAGAATAACTCGTGCTTGTGGATAGGTAGTAGCACAGGTAATTGCACCAAAAAATCCCGCTGCACCACCGCCAATTACTACTACTGTGAAAGTTGGACGATCGCTTAACAGGTCACTCTCAGAAACGTTTAGTCCATTCAATGCCGAAAATAATTCCTGTAATTAGGGATAAGGCTATCAATACTAGGATGATTCCACCAGAGATGGAAGTAACAATGCCAAATCCTCTAAGTAGATAGATAACAATGGTAAGGCTCAAAGAAATGGCAAATAGGGAACCGAAAATTAAA
The DNA here is from genome assembly GCA_030065755.1 of Prochloraceae cyanobacterium. GTDB lineage: Bacteria > Cyanobacteriota > Cyanobacteriia > Cyanobacteriales > JASJDA01 > JASJDA01. The sequence goes on from JASJDA010000080.1 coordinate 13,676, forward strand.
TTGCCATAACGACGAAATTGATTCATTTTCCATTTATAGCCATTTACGATTACTCTACAACCAGAATATTAATTTAAGTAACTACTTAGAAAAAATTAACTATTCTTTATAAAAAAATCGATCGCTTATTCCAAAGTCAATTAATTAATCGTGTTTGCTGTTGGCTGTTTGCTATTTGCTATTTGTTATTATCGCCCTCTTCCCTCTCCCCTGCTCCCCTGCTCCCCTGCTCCCCTGCTCCCCCACACTCCCCACACTCCCCTATCAGGGCTACAAAATACGAGCTGAGTCTCGATCGCAATTCCAATAGCTCAGAATTTATGGTCTTTTTTGTTTTTTGTTCTATATTATTTAAAACAAAAACTTAAAATAGTAAAAATAAGATTATATAAAGCTAAATAAAATAAAAACAAACGATATAGGGAATAAATAAAATAAAAACTGAATAAGAAAATCTCTAAGACCTTTATTTTTTATAAGAGCATCTTTTATTTGCATAAGATTTGGACAATAATTGCCATAAGTAAACAGCATAGCGATCGCCAACCTGCGGATATGAGCGATCGAGCCACTGATAAATAAAAAAGGTTTAATCTCTCAGATAGGAGAACATAAGGCGTGAAAATCTCAGTTTATGGAAAAGGCGGAATTGGCAAATCTACAACAAGCTGCAACATTTCAGTAGCTTTAGCTAAAAGAGGTAAGAAAGTACTGCAAATAGGTTGCGATCCCAAGCACGACAGCACTTTTACCCTCACAGGTTTCCTGATTCCCACTATTATCGACACGCTACAAGAAAGAGACTTTCACTACGAAGACATCTGGCCAGAAGATGTAATTTATAAAGGCTATGGTGGAGTAGATTGTGTAGAAGCAGGGGGACCACCTGCAGGTGCGGGTTGCGGCGGTTACGTAGTAGGAGAAACAGTAAAACTACTAAAAGAACTCAACGCCTTCGACGAATATGATGTAATTCTATTTGACGTTCTCGGTGACGTGGTTTGCGGCGGTTTTGCAGCACCTCTAAACTATTCGGACTACTGCACGATCGTCACTGATAACGGTTTTGACGCGCTGTTTGCTGCCAACCGCATTGCTGCTTCTGTCAGAGAAAAAGCCAGGACTCACTCTCTACGTTTGGCTGGTTTAATTGGCAATCGTACTTCTAAGCGGGACTTAATTGACAAGTACGTCGAAGCAGTACCGATGCCAGTATTAGAAATACTACCTCTTATTGAAGATATTCGCGTCTCCCGCGTTAAAGGTAAAACCTTGTTTGAAATGGCAGAAAGCGATCCTTCTTTAAACTACGTCTGCGATTACTATCTCAATATTGCCGACCAGATTTTAGCCTTACCAGAAGGTGTGGTACCAAATGAAGCGCTCGATCGCGAATTGTTTACTTTGCTATCCGATTTCTACCTCAACCCCACTAAACCAGCCACTCAAGAAGAAGAATTGGATCTGATGATGGTTTAGAAACGTTAAAGGGAGAGGGGAGCAAGGGAGAGGGGGAGAGGGGGAGAGGGGGAGAATAGCAAATAGCAAATAGCAAACAGCAAATAACAAGAGGAGAACATTTCTAGATGACCGCTACACAAGAACCCACTGGACTAAATTTTGATTGCGAAACAGGAAATTATCATACATTTTGTCCCATTAGCTGCGTCGCTTGGCTGTATCAGAAGATTGAAGATAGTTTCTTTTTGGTAATTGGCACTAAGACTTGCGGCTATTTTCTGCAAAATGCCATGGGGGTAATGATATTCGCCGAACCTCGTTACGCAATGGCGGAATTAGAAGAAGGGGATATTTCAGCTAAATTAAACGACTACGAAGAATTGAAACGGTTGTGTTTACAAATTAAGCGCGATCGTAACCCCAGCGTAATTGTTTGGATCGGTACTTGCACCACCGAAATTATTAAGATGGACTTGGAAGGCTTAGCTCCCAAGTTAGAAGGAGAAATAGGCATTCCCATTGTGGTTGCGCGTGCCAACGGTTTAGATTACGCTTTCACCCAAGGAGAAGATACTGTATTAGCAGCCATGGCTCAACGCTGTCCTACAGAAGCTGCGGTTAAAGAAGAGGAAAAAGGCGATCGCAACGCTATTCAAAAACTGCTCAATTTCGGACTCAAAAAAGAAGAAGTTAAAGAGAAAGAGTCTGAATATGCTGACCATCCTCCTCTAGTATTATTTGGTTCCTTACCCGATCCAGTAGTAACTAACCTCACCCTCGAATTAAAGAAACAAGGAATTAAAGTATCTGGTTGGCTACCAGCCAAACGCTACACTGAATTACCCGTAATCGAACCAGGATATTATGTTGCTGGTGTAAATCCTTTCCTCTCTCGCACTGCTACCAGCCTCATGCGTCGTCGCAAGTGCAAACTAATTGGCGCTCCTTTCCCCATTGGTCCTGACGGAAGCCGCGCTTGGATTGAAAAAATTTGCTCGGTGTTTGGTATTGAGCCGAAGGGTTTAGAAGAGAGAGAAGCTAAAATCTGGGAGAACTTGGAAGACTATATCAAACTTATTCGTGGCAAGTCTGTTTTCTTTATGGGTGACAACTTGTTAGAAATCTCGTTGGCGCGTTTTCTGGTACGGTGCGGTATGACTGTCGCAGAAATTGGCATTCCTTACATGGACAAGCGCTATCAGAAGGCTGAATTGGAATTCCTAGAAAAGACTTGTAAGGAAATGGGAGTTCCTATTCCCACGATCGTAGAGAAACCAGATAATTTCAACCAAATTCAGCGCATCAAAGAAATTCAACCCGACTTGGTAATTACAGGTATGGCTCACGCTAACCCCTTAGAAGCACGGGGTATTAATACTAAGTGGTCTGTAGAGTTTACTTTTGCTCAAATTCACGGTTTTACTAATGCGCGAGATATTCTGGAGTTGGTAACTCGTCCTCTACGTCGCAATAACAACTTGAAAGATCTGGGTTGGGATAAGTTGGTCAAAGAAGAGGCGAAAGTTTAACAACGATCGAGGATAAAGGATGAATTCTCATCCCCTCCTTTAATAGAAGAGCGATCGAGTGCGGAAAGGGTCGCTCTTTTTCTATTTTATAAGTATTTTAAATATTTAATATAAGTAATATTAACTTAGGTATTATTATGTTTTACAACTTTAACAATCAAAATCTTTCTTAACTAAGTTAATATTAATTATGGCTTTATCTAAGCTTTATATAACGAGGCTCAAAATTATAGGAATCTTCAAAATATGAATAAAAAATCACTAGAATCGAAGGTCAACAGTCAAGAACAGCAACAAGTTAAATGTGCAAAATATAAAAAAGAAATGAATTTATCTTTTCTTGAAGAAGTTCTTAAAACTGGCGATCGTCAAGGTCTTTGCAATCTAGCTCTATATCTTTAACTATTAAACGTTTTGCTATTGGCTGTTTGCTGTTTGCTGTTTGAATGCGTTTCAGTAATCGATTTAAACCAAAACGTTAATCTTTCATCTGAAAGAAGATGAAAGCAACGCTAATAACTGTATATCTCTGGCAAAGTTTTTATATAGTCTCGCAATACTTCTGGGAGACTATTTTGTTTTTTTGGGAATTATACGCAGAGTAAACGCATTAAAGTTCAGTTGACAAAATATTGATTTTATGCGTTGTATTTGTTAGTCAATTAGTAATTATGGTCAATTAAAAAATGAGAAGTTTTTTGTTCTTATCGTCGGCTATCGCCTCCGAGGGAAAAGGCAAGAGGCAAAAGGCAAAAGTTTCGTTCGTTTGCTGGTTCCTAATTCCTTGGTTTAAGACCTCCCCTTCTATAAGGGGAAGTGGTTGAGGAGAGGTTGCAATCCTCTTCTCAACATATGACTTTTGCCTATTGCCTATTTCCTTTTGCCTTTGAAGAGAAAAAATGGCTGGTAACTGAGCGCCGGTCATGTTTGTTACTGATTGAAGCACTTGATTAGAAAAAGTGATAAAAGTTAGGCAAGAGAATCAGAAATAGAAGTAATAAAACTATTAAGAAACTCCACTCCCAAGAAGTTAATAATTCGGGAGATTGATTACTGGTTAGTCTAGGTTGATTATACTTAATATAGTCTGAATTGAGTTCGCCAATTTTCGCCATGGTTTTTATCTCTAATTACATCTTTTATGATCTCTAACGATCGTCTTATTTATTAACTTTTTCAGTGTCAAAAAGTAGGAAAAACTATGAACAATTCGAGTCTAGTAAGGTCGGTTGGGCTGCTGGGAATTACGTCATTAAATTTAGCAATGTAGAATCGGCTTTTCCTTCTGGCAATTTAATTTTTTGTCAAGTAATTTGGCGAGGGAAAGTAGTGCTTGTGTAGGGAGTTCAGGTATTTCAGATGCTAGAACTTCAATTAGTTGTTGACAATCTATTTGTAGATATTTGTCGAAAATCTTATTGAGAATAAACTGTGCAATTGGTCCTATATGAAGAGCCAGTTCTTGTTGACAAAGAGCTAGCAGGTCGGAGTTGAGATAGAGATTCTCTTCTGTTTGGAGTTCTGGGGTTTTTTCTAAATCAAGATAAGTAAACCAATTTCGCTCGGCCAGAAAACAACCGTTTTGATATTGAGGAATTTGTGAATATTGATGGAGACGAGAGAGGGATTCTATTCTGTGGTGAAAAGTCAGTTCTGGATAATAGGCCCCCACATAATCGCAGTATCCTTGATAGAGATCTGATTGATAGGGGTCAGGTTCTCCTTGTGGAAAAATGTGCCAACTGGGAATAAATTGGATGAGGTGAAAGTCCGAGGCTTGAGGAGAAAATAATTTAAGGTGAAAAACGTTTTTGTGACTTCTTATCGCGTAATTCATTTGGTGAGCTAGACTGTATTTGAAGGTTGGAAATAAGCAATTTAAGTGATTCTTTTATAATTAAAGCAAAAGAAAGTAACAATCAAGTAACTTGTCGGTAAAAAGGAAGATTATGGTGCGATATAGAATTAGATAAATGGCGCGAATATACTCTATTAAAAATAGATAACAATGTAGATATAGAACCAATCCATTTACTGAAAATGACCTGTCCTTCTACCAACTATATCCACGTTTTAAGAGTTCCACCTGAGTTAACATCTGCTCGCGAAGCTATAACTTGGGTAAACTGGGGTATTGACCCCGATCGCTTTTCGATCGAAACCTAAAACCCTCCACTGAAATGAGTCAAGATAAACCCAGCTATTCTCAACAAACAAATCGCATAAAAGCTTGGAGTCAATTAATTAGCTCCATATCTCCCTTTCTCTGGACTGCTGTTATTCTCATTGTCGTTATTCCTCTAATTGGCACTTTTTTAATTTCTAGTTCAGTTAAAGAAAATACAGTAAATGTAGAAAAAAAAGTTCCTCAAGAAGTTGTTGTTGAAATTCCAGATAAAAACGAACTCGATCGCGCTTTAGTTACTGCATTTGAAGACGCACACACTAAAGCAGAAAGTTACGCATCCCAACAACTAGATGAATGGGTAGATGACTTAATGACCCGCGTGGATAATAGTTTTCTCGATTGGTATTTTGATTACTTCAATCAAAAAAAAATGGAGTTTACCGCTCCTTTGGTGTGGGTGTCTTCAGCAGTAAAACACTCTATAAATACAGATAATCCCACTGCTAACCAAGCAGTAGCAGAAAAATTAACCGCCGATTTTCAAACAGAATTTGCTAAACGGGTTCTCAGACCAAAAATTGCACAACTTCAACTAGAAAGAATAACTAGAGAAACTATTAATCTCTATGTCAGCGAACTCAGTAAAAATATTTCTAGCGTTCAAAGTCAATACGATATTCCTCAAGGACAGTGGGAACGATATCTAGACGATATTGCGATTACGATCGCCGATACTGAGGGGAATATTTCTAACCTCTCGATGAAGATTTTGCTGGGTGGAAGTAGCTATTTACTCGCCAAAGCAATGTTTCCCTTTGTGACTAAAATTGGTACTCAAGTCGCTCTATCTTTTGCAGGAAAAGCCAGTGCAAAAATGGCAGCTAAAACAGGGGGTTTAGTTGCTGGAAAGTTAGGAGCGCAGTTTATCGATCCTATTGTTGCAGTGGGGATTATTATTTGGGATGTCTGGGATTACAACCATACAGTGAAAGTAGAGCGACCTGTTTTAAGAGAGGCTATTTCAGACTATTTGCAGGAGGTAAAAGCTTCCCTACTAGATAACCAGGAAAATAGCATTATGGGAGCAATTTACGAGCTAGAAACGGGTATATTAAGAACCAGATTCTAAACGCTCTTGCCATTCACGATCGATCTTATCGGAGCGTTCGATATCCTGCTCTAATAAATCTTGTTCGGTAGAGTAGGTAATATCTTCTGAACCAATTACTTTCTTTTGAGCAAACTGACGAGCATAGTTAATTTTGCCAGTTAAAACATCGTCAGGTCGTTCTAAGAGAGAAGCGCGATCGAGTCGTTTTTGATTGCGAGTTTCAATTCGATCGTTTTTCCACTGCACCCAAAAATAACGAATCAAAGGAATACCCAAGAAAGCAATACCATATCCTAACAGCAACAGGTAAATCGAATTGACAAAAGCCACCAATCCCCCGATTTGAGCTGCGATATCACCTTGTAGCAAGTTACCTAAAACCAAAGCCAGAATCAAATTAGCTCCACCTAATCCAATAGCAAGCAAAATTTGACCGCTTCCTGCTTGAGAGAAGTACCATCGATATTCCTGGAGATAGGAAGATAAGGAGCGATGGTCTCGCTGAGTTGCTGTTACTTGTAACTCTGGGAAGTAATAGATAATCTCTCCAGCAGGAGAAACTTCAGGATAGCCGTTAAAACGAGCCAGCACGGGTAAAATATAATCTTCGTCTTCCATGCTAACTGGTTCAATTTTGTCGAGATAAGGAGCAATTTGTTCGGCTACAATAGCACCACCATTACTGCGAATTACCCCTCCAATTTCTCCCCAGCGTCGCTCTTCTAGATCGTAATTGGGATTGCCATCGCCAAAGAGAAAGGAAAAAATAGCTTCGAGAAAGTTCATCTGGTTCTCTTTTTGAGAAGATGAAGAAACATAGCGCTCTCTTTGCTGATATCGATCGTAATCGTAGCTGGGGTTAAACAACCAGAAAATATCTGGACTCCACAAGAAGGGGAAGAAGAAAGTATCCCCACCCCGATCGCTGCTACCACCACCAGAATTATTGTCGCTGCGACTAGAACTAATGGCAATAATCAGTATAGAAATAGCAACCAGCATTATCAAAATAGAAACAATCAAGATAATGCCAAAGGAAATGCGAATTAGATAGAAAAGAACTTTCCAGACTTTTTCCCACCATTCTTTTAGCCGCAACCGCCAATATTTATTGCGTAAAATAGTGCGAAAATTCTGGGGAAACAGATAAACAATCTCTCCGTCCTCTGCTACTTGCAAGTGTCCCCCAGCATCGGATGCTAGTGCTAACAATCCTTGCTGCGCAAGATTTATCTCTAATCCCGCAGCACTAGCAACGTCACCAACAGTTACGCGATAATCTAGTTGTTCTACAGATTTGACGATTAGAGGATTGGGAGCCATTTTGCTTAAATAAAATTTGTTCCTATCTCCAGTATAAAATATCTCTAAAATCTCAAATTCAAAGATAAAATAATAATTAAATTATTCTGTCGATCGAGAGTAAATTTAAATTGATGATATCGAGCAGATAATTTATATTCCCGACAGCAAATATTAAACCTAAAAAACCTCTGACCCCTGACCTCTGACCTCTGACCGCTCTCACAAGATAACTATTAAAACAGTTACCAGTTATCAGTTATCAGTTATCAGGTCTCCCTCATGGATTTAAACCACGAGAGAGACTTTCTACCTATAGAGGTAGGGGACTTTTGATCCCAGGGATAACACATAACTGATAACTGGTAACTGTTCACTGATAACTGTTAAACCGGAGTCGATATAACTACCAACTACCCAACCCCTATAATTTCTTTATTATTAAAAAAGTATTTTACTACTTGCCAGAATCGGGGAACAACATAACGTATTTATCTGTCTATTAAGCTTAAAAGTTTCTATAAAAAATGGTAAAACTAAAATTTAGAGATTGTGTTTTTAGTACTTTCCTAGCAAGTTTAGCAGTTTGTTGTTCAATTAGAAGTGCTGAAGCCGCTGAATCAGTAATTATCAATTACGGTATTTTACAACAATCGGTATCGGTATCCGAACTGAGCGATCTTGCTAGAAATGGAGAGGCAACTAGCTCTTTAAATCGTTATTTAAAAAGGGTTAATAGAGAACCAAACGACTTGCAAGAAATACTGACAAAAAAGATAAAAATAGATCCGATCGTGCTATCTAAAACCTTGAATAGTTTACCAGGAGAAATGTTATTGGAAGGAGTGAGCGAAGTAATTCGCACGCCAAGCAGAAGAGCATCTCGCCAGTCCTTACGAGCAGCTATAGTAGGTTCTGCTTTGTCGGATGGAGAGATCCAGTTAATCGAAGTAATAGAAAATTATCCCACTCAACAAGTGTATGTAGAGGGCGATCGCCTAGTGCAAATATACAAACAACTCGATCGCGTACTAGGTGTAGGTCGGTTCCTATTTAACTAATAGGCCAAAGTTTCTAGGGTTTCCCGAAGATAGCGGCGTACTCGAACATCAAGACTTTCTGGACGATCGAGATTTTTCAGATTGCTCTCTTGTTCCCAGCGTTTAAATCCAGAACTATTGGCGATCGCTTCTTTTAAATTTTCCCAAACTTGAGTATCTTCTTGCCACTCCTGACGTGAAGAAATAGCTGAGTTTCCCATCCTTACCTTTATTCTCATTAAGTACTTATCTTTAGGATAGCGAAGATACAGAAATCTACTGTATCAGCGATCGCACTCTTTACATATTTTTTGTTAATTGTTTGTTACTGTCGGGGTAGCCTCCGAGGGAACAGGGAACAGGAAACGGGGAAAAGTTTTGGAGTGTAAAGTCTCCTGCTTGGTGAGTCCTAACTCCGAGGAAACCTCGGAGCGGTCGCGACCCTTTTTAACCTGTGACTGTTCCCTGTTCCCTATTCCCTATTCCCTTTGAAGGAGACAAAAAACCACTAGAGCCATCGAGCCTAATTTACCGAAAGAGTGCGGCGTTTGAATACCATTTCGTAAGCTTCGATGATATCGCCTTCTTGCCAGTCATTAAACTTAGAAGCGCCGATACCGCACTCGTAGCCAGCATTGACCTCTCTAACATCTTCTTTAATCCGTTTGAGAGAATCTAAACCTCCTTGGTAAATCACTTCATTGCCCCGTCGGACGCGCATTAGGCGGTTTCTCACCACCTTACCAGACTGAACGTAGCAACCTGCTACAGCACCGCGACCTACAGTGAACACGGCTCTTACTTGTGCAACTCCGAGAGCTTCTTCTACCTCTTCTGGTTCGAGGAGACCTTCCATAGCTCCTTGAATATCTTCAAGAAGCTTGTAGATAATGTTGTATTCGCGGATATCGACACCTTCTCGATCGGCCGCTGCTCTCGAACCACTAGCCAACGTGGTGTTAAATCCAACAATAACGGCACCACTAGCAGCAGCCAAATCTACGTCTGTTTCTGTTACTTCTCCTGGAGCTGCCATTAGTACGCGGATTTGAACTTCATTTTGCGGTAGCTGTTTTAGAGACCCTAGAATTGCTTCTACCGAGCCTTGTACGTCAGCTTTCAAGATCAAATTCAATTCCTTGAGTTCCCCTTCTCTAGCTTGTTCTGAGAGGCTACTCAAGCTAATGCGGCGGGAAGATAGAGCTTTTTGCAAGCGTTCTTGACGCTGCTCTTCGGCTCTTCGATCGGCAACAGCACGAGCTTCTTTTTCATTTTCAAAGACTTCAAACTCGTCTCCTGCTGCGGGAACTTCATTTAAACCTAAGATTTCCACAGCAAAAGAGGGGCTAGCTGCTTCTACTCGATCGCCGCGATCGTCGATCATGGCTCTAATTTTACCCAATACAGAGCCAGCAACAATAACATCTCCTACTCGCAGAGTCCCGTTTTGTACTAGAAGGGTTGCTACTGGACCTCTAGCTCGATCTAAATTAGCTTCAATCACCGTTCCTTTAGCGAGGCGATCTGGGTTAGCCGATAGTTCTTCTATATCTGCTACCAGCAAAATCATATCTAAAAGAGTATCGAGATTTTCTCCTTTGAGGGCACTTACGGGAACCATAATGGTCTCCCCACCCCACTCTTCAGGGATTAAATTCTGTTCGGTCAACTCTTGTTTGATGCGATCGGGTTCTGATTCGGGTTTGTCTACTTTATTAATGGCTACGATTATGGGCACTTCTGCTGCTCTGGCGTGACTTATGGCTTCTTTCGTTTGAGGTTGAACGCCATCGTCAGCAGCAACCACCAATACGGCAATATCCGTTACTCGCGTCCCTCTTGCTCGCATGGCGGTAAATGCTTCGTGACCTGGGGTATCGAGGAAGACGATTTGTTTTTGTTCCCCTTCGTGTTCTGTATCTACGTGGTAAGCACCTATGTGCTGGGTGATCCCCCCTGCTTCTCCTTGTGCTACTTTAGTTTGACGAATTGAGTCGAGCAGAGTAGTTTTCCCGTGATCCACGTGCCCCATAATGGTTACTACGGGCGGACGAAGTTGAAGATTTTCCAGATCTGCTTCGTCGAGCATTTCTGTTTCTTTGATTGCTGCCGATTTGGTTTCGGCTGTTTCGACTTCAATACCTAATTCTTCAACTACCGTGCGAGCAATTTCTTCGTCGAGGGTTTGAGTAATGTTAACTGCGATGCCCTTAAAGAACAGCTTTTTGATAATTTCTGTTTCTGCTACGTGGATCAGTTCTGAGAGTTCTCTAACAGTCAAATTACCTGGTAAAACTATTTTCTCTGGAGTTTTTGGAACTGTTTCTTTGCGCTCTCGTCGTTTGTCCCTACTCTCAGATCGCTCGGTTTTTGGCGTTGGTTTTTTGCTTTTAACGGCACTAGCAACTACAGCAGCAGATTCTTTTGCAGCCGACTTAGGTTTGGGAGGACGAGCGATCGAGATACTCACTGCGGTTGCTGCCGCTCCACTCATTTTATCTAGTTCGCTGCCAAATTCGTCATCGTCGTCTTCGATGATTACAGGTCGCCGCTTCTTAGTACCTGCTTTTTTCTTGGCTTCTTTTTGTTGCAAATCTTCCTCTTCCTCTTCCCAAGTTGCTTGTTTTTTGGAGGCGCGAGGAGGAGTGGGTCGTTTCAGTTTTAGCTGTTGTTTTTTCGGCTTTTCTACTAAGAGTTCTCGATCGTCATGTTCTAGGTGTTCCTCGTCAGCTAGCGGTTCTTCTTTAGCGCCGAGAAGAAGTTCTTCTTCTAATGGTGGTTTGGGTTCGCTAGTCGGTTTCAGTCTTTGAGGTCTGTGCAGCTTTGGTGCTGCTGCTTTAGTTGGCTTGTTTTTCTCTGGTTTTTTGCCAACTGGCTCTAAAACTAATTTTTCTGACTGGGTTTTTTCTGGTTTGCTTTTGTGTGGTTTGCTTTTTTCTGGCTTGCTCTTGTGTGGTTTTTCTTTGTTTTGAGTTGGTGACGTTTTCAAAGTCACCGTATTTGAACCCGTTTTTCTCTCAGGTTTTTTGATAGGTGGCTGTTTTTCTATTTTCTTCTCAGGGGTTTTCGCCTTTGGTCTTACCGGAGGTGATAGAAGTTCGGGGCTCGGGCCGTTTATGGTGCTTGCTGTTGTCAATGTTTGTTCTTCCGTTGTTTCTCTTTCTACTTTGGGTAATGGTTGGATTTGAGATAGGTTTTCTCCAACACTTTCTGTTTCTGTTTCTGGTGCAATAATATTATCTGGTTGTTTTTGAGCAGGAGGAGTTGGAGGAGGGGTTAGATCGGTTGGAGGGGGTTGAATTTGAGGAGCGTTTTTTGTCGAAGTTGGTGTTTTTACCTGAGGCTTTTCTAAAAGTTTAGGGCTTGTTGCTTGGGATAGAGATGGTTTTTTTTCGGGGTATTTAGGGCTGGGGGCACGATTATTGCGCTTGTGATGAACTGCTAATATTTGTTGCTTGTTTGGCCCTTTGGGGCGCTCTGGTTTTCGCGATGAAGAACTACCTTCTTCCAATGAAGTTCCGCTGCGCTCTCTCGCTCCTACCTGGCTTGGAGTATATTTTTCAGCAGCTATGCGAATTCGTTCTGCTTCATCGCGGTCGATCGTGCTGCTGTGGCTTTTTACCGCAATATTTAGCTGGTTGCAAATTTCTAAGATATCTTTGTTGTCCAAGTGCAATTCTTTTGATAATTCGTAAATTCTGACTTTTCCGTTGTTCATCCACTATGCCCCTTTATTGGTTGGTTGTTATTCTTTTCTGGTTATCTGCTTGCATGAATAGTTTTTCATTGTTCCTTTTGTTAGTTAGTAAAACTTTAATTAGTATAAGCCTCTCAAATATTTAATTAACGATAGCTCTTCTCATTAGAGTTAGATGAATGAGGGCTCCCACCTTCCGATTACAGGGGGTTGACTTAAGTTTAGTGAAGGGTAGAGCCTCTCACTGGCTATTTTAGGAAAAATACCTCAGATCTACCACGTAAATTAAGATAAGCTTTTCTGTTGTCATTCACTGTTTTTACTTAATCATTCCCCATATAACCTCAGCCAATACTAACAATCGAGATCGATAATAATTTTCCTCGAACGGTTATTCTCTTGGCAAGGGGCACGGTTAGGAGTTTGGGGATTTTCCGATTTTCGATCGCGGTTCATTTGCTAAACGAGCCCACAAGCTTTGATATATATGTTCGGGGATTTTTGCTTTGAGCGCTCTCCCTAACCGATTTTTCCGACAAGCTGCTTGCAAACAACTTACCTGGGGACAGAGGTAGGCAGAGCGACCCATTCCCCGATCTAATTGTACCTCTGCTGAAGTATATACTCTGACAATCCGCCAGAATGACTCTTTGGGTGCTACTTGGCGGCAACTAATACAACGTCGATAATTCGGCTTCACGGTAATAAAACCTTATTATTTGAGGTACTGCAAAGGAAGCTAAATTTAATACTCTGTTTCGGTTACGTCAGTTGGTTTTTCTTCCGATTCAGTGGCTTCCTCAACTTCGGACAAGGAGTCTGTTTCAGCTATTTGTTGTGCTGTTACAGGTTCTGTTTCTAGGATATCTTGCTTTTGAGGTTCTTCTTCTGGTTCAGTCTCTTGAGAAAGTGGTTGGGGTTCTGGTTCGGTTTCGGGATTATATTTAGCTAGATCTTTAATATCTATTTTCCAACCCGTCAGCCGAGCAGCTAGGCGAACATTTTGTCCTTCTTTACCAATAGCTAAGCTCAATTGATCTTCTGCTACTAAAACCAAGGACTGGCGTTCTTCTGTATCCACTAGTACTACTTTATCGACTCGTGCTGGGCTGAGGGCGTTAGCTATGTAGGTCGAGGGATCTGGCGACCAGCGAATTACGTCTATTTTTTCGCCCCGCAGCTCGTTGACTACTGCTTGAATTCGGGAACCCCTGGCTCCAATACAAGCTCCAACTGGATCGACATCTCGCTCTAGGGTATCTACAGCTATTTTAGTTCTCGGCCCCACGTAACGGGAAGGAGGGTTAGCTTCTCTAGCTATGGCGACGATGCGAACTACTTCTTCTTCGATTTCCGGTACTTCATTTTCAAACAGACGGGCTACTAAACCAGCAGAAGTTCTAGAAATAATTAATTGTGGCCCGCGATGAGGGCCTTCCCGTACTTTTTTGAGGAAAACTTTAAAAGAGGCATTGGCGCGATAGTTGTCGTTAGGTAATTGTTCTCGTTTGGGTAGTTCGGCTTCTACTTCTGGCTGACCGAAACCGCTACTTACAGCCATGATTATAGATTGCCTTTCAAACCGCAGTACCTTAGCTGGCAAGACACTTTCTTCTAGGTCTTGAAATTCTTCTTGAATCTGTTTTCTTTGCTGATCCCGCAGTTTTTGTAATAGTACTTGTTTGGTTTGAATTGCTGCCATGCGCCCGAATTCTTTTTGAGCTGGGGTTACATCTAGTACGACTTCGTCTCCGAGCTGTGCTTCTGCGGCTACTTCTTGTACTTCTTTGAGGGATATGTGATGGTCGGTATTATCTACCTCTTCGACAATTTTTTTGGTCGAAAGCACCCTAAATCCTTCTTCTTCTATATCTAATTCTACTTCAAAGTTATTGAAGTACTCGTCACTAAAGGCGTGACGTTCTAGGGTCTGCGATCGGCGATAGCGCTCGTAACCTTTGAGTAAAGCTTCTCGCAATGCTTCTGTAACGGAGGTTTTGGGTAAGTTGTGTTTTTGACTTATTTCTTCTATTAAGTTTTTGAGACCGTGTAAACTTATCGTAGACATGTAAATAATTCCTCAATCTAATTCTAATTGGTTAATTTTTCAAATTGCCTGACTTTCATCTAATTGAACTTTGGCAATTAGCTCCCGAGGAATGGCGATCGTTCTGCCTTTTTGATTGAGATAAACGGCTTTTTCGTCTCTACCTTGAAGCCTCCCTCGCCATTCTTTACTCTCTTTATAGGGAGCGTAGGTTTTGACGATCGCGGCAAAACCTTTAAAGGAAATAAATTCTCGGTCTGTAGTTAGCTGTCTGGAAATACCAGGACTAGATATCTCTAGTACGTAAGAACTTTCTATAGTTTCGCTGGCATCGAGAGCTTCTTCTAAAGCTCTACTCATTCGTTCGCAGTCGTCTAAACTAGTGTCAGAGTTTAGGTTGCGAACATCTACCCGCAGCACTGGGGGATTTTTGTTGGTTTGGAAAACTGCCCCAACTACTTCTAAGCCTAACGTTTGAGCTACGGGTGTTGCTATTTCTATAATTTTGGGAATCAGAGGATGAGTCATCTGTATATATGGAACAAAAAAAAGCGGGTGGTACCCACTTCCTTTGATTTCTCGTCGGACTTTAATTCTCCTCTTGAGGGAGATTCTAAGTTTGACATCCACTCCGCACATAAGAGTGCGGAGATTCCTACCAGACAATTGTCTCTCGGTGGGTTGACGTTTCATCACAAATTGCTACATTAGTAGTCTTATGCTTGCTCCACGTCCGTTTAAAGTCTTCGCTAGCCCCTCGACGACTTATGTATCGTTGAAAAAGATCCAACAAATCTTTAGTTTGTGCCTCAAAGTGTAGATTTTAGACTATTGACTCTTTGGCTTCCCTATTACTATTTCAGGCTCGGTTTCACACCGTTGTCGGTGGTA
>JASJDA010000375.1 GCA_030065755.1 Prochloraceae cyanobacterium
CATTTTTATAAATACGATATTCAGCTATTTCTTGGTCGTTAAAAAATTTATCAGTTAGTTCCGAGGCAATGGAATGTGAATTCATTGTCAATAATACTGTCAAGTCCCATCTCATTAATATAACAACCGAGAAGGGGGTAGGACAGTTCAATGTGCTCAGATACGAGCGATCAGATTGGGAATATCTGCCCTCTGCCTTCGTTTGACTTTTGTTAGGTAAGGTTTATACTAAAGAGGTAGAGAAGGGTAAAAAAGTACAAATGAGCTTAGAGGGATTAGAATCGAGATTAGCTTTTATTCGAGAAGCGATGCTTGATGTAAGAGCATCAGGCAAAATAGCTCCGCCTATGACTTGGATACAAAAGTACGTAGTGTCCAAGCCAAGCGGAAAAAAATACTACTACTACCGCGTCATGGAGGCAACTAACAAGCGCTCGTGTACTGGAAGTATACAAGGTAAAATTAAGCTCTATTTAGGCAACAGATGGAATCCTAAATACCAGAGTTATAGGAAAGCGCTTGAGCGTAGGAAGCAGCTACAACTATTACAGCGACGGTACGATAAGCTAATGGCTACCTACAAAGCAGCATTGGCGAAAGTAGTTGGGTTAGGTAAGTTTGAGGAGACGGAAAAAGCAGCTGGCCAGGAAGGGTCAGTATGTGAGCCGCTCTTAACCACCAAGACCGAGGGTCTAGCGATGAGCAAGATTGAAGCATTAGAAAAGAAAATCGGACAGATGAAAGATAGGATAGAAGCGATCTCAGTTTTCCTGGGACTGGGGACAACTGAATCCATACTCTCTACTCGATAAGAAAGAATCTTGTCTCACGGTCTTGTTGGTTAAGGTTTATTTATAAGCTTCTTAATTAATCAGTTGCTGTTGAAGGTGGGACTGAAATTTTTCCAGCTGTTGAAGGTTTGGTCGGTTTTAGGATGCGATCGTATGTTAAACTAAGTGACCAATCTACTGTCTCACCCCGCAATAATATAGAAACCGAGGCACTCCTAGAACACCCAAATATTGAAGTTATGGACCAATCTGCTGTTCTACCTCGACCCATTAATCAAAATATATGACAGCCGTTCGGCAATTGAACAGTTAGCTCTGATGCGATCGTCCCATCGATAGCGAAGATGCTCGACAAGATTTAAATCAATGCGAGTTCTACGACCGCGAGCGCTTTAATAAAGCAGCCAAATTATTACCAAAGTCGATCGCAACTAGAACTGCGCACGCGCTTTGCTGCGAGCAAGGGGATCGTATGCCCAGAAATTAAACGAGCTTGAAGGAGAAGAGCGACCATCAAGCTATCTAGAACGCTCTCCGTCGAGCAGCAGGTAAAATGGTAAAAGTTATACTAGACAATGGGGGAGAGATGGCAACTAAAATAGGTCAATTTATTGGGCTAAAACTTGTAAAATTTAATTGTCTAGCTGAGGTTAATATTGATGGTAATATCCCTTACTATAGTGCCAATAAATTAAAATTTTATTCTCAATCTTAGGGATTAATTATTAATAGTTTAAAAGCTGGTATAGTGCTCGGATTAGAAGTATAATTGTTGAGAACAATATTTATCAAAATATCTAATCTAAGTTTCTGTATTTAGAGATAAAAAAGATTGGCAATTGGTTAACTATTAAGTTAAAATACTTAAAGAAAATGAAGGTAACTATAGAAACAATAAAGAGACTATCACTATTGCTTCCTCACTAAATTCCTCAAGAGAAAATACTCTTCAAATAGCTTCTAATGTAATTGAAACAAAAAAAGAAACGTCAAGTTCAGACCTCGTAAGTGCGATTGCTTCTAGTTCAGTTACTGTCTTTGGTTTGTGTGGATTAGCTAGATTAGGAGCTCACTATAAAGAAAAAGAAAAAAGTCAGAAAAAGAGTTAGTCTCAAGAACCTGGTTGAGATTAGACCTGGTAGAAATTGTCTCGATCGCCATTGGAGGTAACCATTATTTTTAAACTTCTTCTACTTGAAAAAAACGGAGTCAGTAACAAGAATACTCATTAAAAAGAGATTTGTTACTGACCACTGGTCACTGAATATAAGAACTTAATTATTTGTTGTATCTAAAAAAAAGTCAGAAAAATTGAGCAATATTTCTGACTAGGGATTAGGAAACAATTTTACCTTGGTTATCAATTTCTTGAGGAAGAGTGTTTTTTAAAGTAGACCAATCAAAGGAGACAATTTTAGGTAAGAGAAGACAAAGAACAGTGTTAAATAGAGTGAGGAGAGTAAAGTCAAATAAGTTCATTTTAATTGTCGAGCTAAAGATTTTTTATTAATTTTTAATGACTCTTTTATTATAAAACTAAAATTCAGAATTATATAAGATCTAGGAGGTATAAATAACTTGTAAATAAGATAAGATAATCTAATATAAATGAGCTCAATAAAAAAACTAAAACTTGTCAACTTTAATTGTCTAGCTCAGGTTAACATTGACGGTCATATTCATTATTATCAGCCGAATAAATTAGAATTTTATCGAGGTTGAATTAAGTCGCGCATTCGCGCATTCGCCCATGGGTATTGTTTCAAACAGCTGCCAACAAATGGGGTCGAGTTTTAAAAAATTGTCAGTGTTAATAGAAGTAATAAAATTATTTCTTCACAATTGATTTAGTCACACACTTTGGAGAGGTTTTGTGAGAATCTGTTTGAGAAAGTAATTGATGAAAATCTGGGTAGAATTGCTGCCAGATTTGTTTAAACTCAAGAGAATCAATTTGTGTGTTTAAATTTGGGTTGAGCTTAAAGTTATTAGTGGCCGATGGCAAATGACGCTCGAATTGAGTCGCTGAAGAGGGGGTAAGGGATTGAGTCGCTGAAGATTGAGTCGCTGAAGAGGGGGTAAGGGATTGAGTCGCTGAAGATTGAGTCGCTGAAGATGGAGAGGGGGAGGGAGGTTTTTGTGGTGAAGACTGCTTGTGGTGTTGAATGGATAGTCGCTTTCCTAGTACTACAGAGACTCCAGTAACAGCAATAGTTACAATAATTATTCCATCGATGATGTGTTGGGGTAAATCATCTCTCGAAGAGCTAATTTTTTTGACTTTAGTTAGACTCTCATTGTCAGCAGCTATGGCACTATTATTTAATCCATTAAGTAGTAATAGTAGTGAAGCAGTGGTTAACAATTTGATGGTCAAAAATCTCATTTTTTTCTTCTTGAGTGTTAAGAGATGAAAGTATTAATAATATCGGGCTAATAAAAACGTCATATTAAGATTCGAGTAAAAGTCGATGATTGCGGGGTTGAACAGGTCGAGCATTTTGAGGAAAAATATTGGCAAAAGCAGTAAGCTGTTGAGGGGAAATTTCCACTGGGGTTTCAAAAACAATCCAATTAACAATTTCCGAACAAGGAGGAGTAGTCAAGGAACCATAATATCGGAAGGCTTTTTTATCTGCTGGCAAGAGTTCCTTGAGATTGACAGTTCCAGAAATTGTATGTAGTGGTTCTTTGGTTTTTGGCAGATGTTTCCAAACGGGTTGAAGAGCTAAGTTATCTTTTCCTTCTTTTAAGAAAACACCGATGACGGCTAATTCACCAGAGGGATTTTTATGAACTAAATGGAGTTCCATGGGATATTTTTGGCCTTTTACAGTATGTTCACTCTGGTGGTGAAAGTGGAATTGTAAGAGGTCAAATTTTTTACCATCTAATATGATGTTGTTACCGCGATCGACATTGAGTTGGATACTATGAGAGTTATTAGTAATATGTAAGCTGGTAGTATGGTAGTCAAACAGTAAGGAACCGATAGTATCAGTATGAAGTGCAGCGTCGAGATCGATGGGAGATTGCTGAGTACCGATCTGACAGGTTTGGAAATCAGGGGAAATTTCGCCCCAAAGATTGGGACCATTTTCTCTGTCATAACCCCAATCAGAGGTGTTTTGATTTGCAGTAACAGCGTCAGTTAAAGAAGGAAAAGCGAAACTGAATGCAGCGCCGGCGGTGGAGAGAGAAAGATATTTGAGTAAGGCTCGTCTTTTCATTTTGAGTGTTTAGTGAGATTTTTTAAAAGAAGGTTTTTTGAAGGAAAAAGAAAAAGTAGGGCCGAGCAATAAGATTTTTTTGAGGTCGAAAATTGAGCTTTCGCGAAAGAGAAAAGCGTGAGTCGAGGTTAAGACTTTTGTCTATAATGTTTAAGACTTTGTCTGAATGACAAAAGGTTATATGAAAGCAATAATTAAGATATGGAGAGCGTCAAAGAAAGGAAATGTGGAGGCCAATAACTAAATCTCTAACACTGGGGATAATGGGACTAACAATATTAAGCAGCGCCTTAATTTCAGATGTTAAAGCAGAAAACAGTAAAATAACTACTGGCTGATTGCCTCTTGTGAGAAACTCCTAGAATTGGCTAAATCTAAAAGTTACAGATTTGTGAGGTGGGTTGGGAAATTGGCTGATTTGGGGTATTTTTGTGAGAAGAAAAATCGTTGAATTTAGTAGTGGCTATGTCAGAGTCAGATGATTGTGGAGAATGAGCCAGATTGTCTGAATCAATAACAGCTGTATAGCAAGTATTAAAATCAGGACTTAGTTGACCCCAAAATTGTGAATCTTGATTTTGCTCTTGGGTATTTTGTACTTTGAGATGGCTATTTTGAGAGAGAGAAACAGAAGCGAAATTGAAGCTTATTGTTAAAGTAGCGCCAATAAGTAAGAAATTTTTCATGAGTAGAAGATGAAGTGATGCTTATTAAATTGTGTTTGTTGTATATATATTAACTTTAATGAAGCCAGACTTTCAAGGCTTTAGGCAACAAGTATCATACTAATTCTCTTATGAATAGATAAAGATTATTAATATTAATTACTAAGAGAAAACACGGAAGATGGGAAATCAAAATAGTCTTAAATATAAAAAAGATTAACTTAATCTCGATCGCAATGAAAAAGAGATTGAGATCAATTCGATTTGAGATGAATAATAAACACGACTCGAAAAGTTTAAGACTAAATTAAATTACCAGAGTAATGTTTTAGAAAAGGTTGGGTGGGTTTTAGGAACCTCGCGAGGAGATGCGAGCGTCAATTGATGTCTGAGCAGATTTTGAGGTCGGGGGAGCGAAGGAGCACAATTTTTATTAGAAGCCAGTTTTTAGTAGTGGTCTTAACTAATGTAGCCAACCACCAATACCGTCCCATGCTCTACTGATTTCACTTTGATACAATGAAGGCAGATAATCACTAGATGAAACCATCAATTGACGACCGCCTAATTTATAGAGTTGTTTGGCAATCTTTTTGACATCACCAATTACCTGCCAGCATTTTACCGCTATTATTGTCGTCAAAAATAATTGACGAGAGATCTTTTTATTTTTTATTAGGGAACCCTTTTTACTTATAATTATGTCACTGAGCAAATAACCTATCGCTATAGAAGGGTTCCCTAATAAAAAATTAACTTTTTGTGGACCACATTTTAACGGTTAACTGTTTAAATTCTCCATCTTCTAATTCCATTAATTGTTGATAAATTTGTTTTTCTTTTGCTAACAAGTCAGGAGCGTTTTTATAAATACGATATTCAGCTATTTCTTGGTCGTTAAAAAATTTATCAGTTAGTTCCGAGGCAATGGAATGTGAATTCATTGTCAATAATACTGTCAAGTCCCATCTCATTAATATAACAACCGAGAAGGGGGTAG
>JASJDA010000376.1 GCA_030065755.1 Prochloraceae cyanobacterium
GCTGATTTGCGAGACTCTCGTCGTGCTCGTCTTCAAAAGACTAACAAATCAATTAATTCTGCGGACTGTGGAGAAAAAACTTAATGAGGACCAATGCACGAGATCGTATTCAAGTAGATAGATTCAAGAATGTTCGTTCAAATATGCTAACAGTGCCTCTGCCAATATATGATTCATTGGTCGTCCCCGATCGTGAGACATCTGTTTGAGCCGTTGAAATAAAGGAGGTGGTACTCCTATTCGATTCTGAATTTTACGAACTTTGACAGGCTTGGTTGAATTTTGAGAGTTCTCTGCAAGCGGCTCCATACAAACAATCTACTTTTGATTACCTTATGGTCGGGTACGATCTTTTTGGGAAGAGCGAAAGCGCCATTGAATGGTATGATATGCCCTCGCCACAAGAAATGTATCACAAATATGAATCTAATGTCTCGACCACTACCAATAGAGCAAGGAGCCCCTAAACCGACGGAACCCCCAGAACGTCCAAAACCATTACCCCCTAGACCACCTATACCCCTACCAATACCTCCCATACCAGCACTCGAAAAATTGAGTGTGGTTTCATTTTTACAATAAATGAGTCAAGTCTATTTAGATATAAACCGTTTAGTTTAATAATCTGAAAAAGAACAAAGAGCGATCGCAACGCTCGTGCTTTATGAGACGCTTGTAGGTGTGATCGCAAATCATCCAGCGATGAAACTAATGCTGAAGGTTGAGATCTAATATTTTAAAATTTACAGTAGAATGTTGATGTTGGCAAATAACGTGGGGAATTTGTGGGGTTAACGGCAGCAGAGATCGCAAAACTAGCAAAAAGCGACGTAATTCAATCAGGGGCAGAAGCCTTTTCTCAAGCAGGTTTTGAAAAAGCGAAACAACTTTGCTATTATGCTAGTTAAACTCTTTTTCACAAATCACTTAATTGTTCCTCATCCAGAGGTCATCTGATGGCTCAATAGCAGCTCTAACACGAGTACAACACCATTTGCTAGGAATGGTATAGGGCCATCCCATTCGTAAAGCCTCTGGGCAGATTCCCATAACTGTTAGTTGGCAGTCAATGAGCTGTAATCCTTCTTTTTGGCACTGCTTGAGACTCTGTTTGAAAAAAGATTCATCTTTAAATTCAATCGTCTTATTGCACTGAATACAGACTAGATGATGATGGTGATAGGGATATGGCTGATTGAGTTCGTAATGCTTGTGTCCTTCGGCCAGTTCTAATTCCCTTAGAATTCCCATGCGGGCCATTAACTTAAGGGTTCGATATATGGTAGATAGACTGATTGCTTCGGCTCGCTCTTCTAGTAAATTAGACAATTCTTCTGCACTGAGGTGGTTGCCTTTGGGAAGATTCTGAAAGATCTGCAAAATCTTTTCACGCTGGGGGGTCATGCGCCAGCCTCGGGCATTTAGCTCTGCTTTGAGGGAATCGGCTGTGTAGGAAGACTCTTTTGACATAAAATCATACTTTGAGAGAGAAAAAGTAACTGACAACTAGGGAATAATTATTAAGAAGCGAATGGCTTCTATTATATCATCCTTATACCAAATTTGTCAGCAAAATTCGTTCAAAACAAGCTCTCATTCGCTGATTTTTAACGATTAACTACTTTGATGATGCGAGTGTCGCGCCGCGTAGCCGCTCGTGCTCTCCTATTGCCATCCCCACCTTTTATCCCATTTTGACAAACTGGAGTTTAGAATAAACTCCAGTTTGTAATCCCTACAAAATCGCTAACTTGGTGCCTGAATAAGTGGCTATAGTTGGTGCTGCCACTTTGACCATTAAACTAGAAAGATTTCTAAAGATAGAATAACCCCAATCAAAAATTAGAGTTAAATTTTAGTATATACGTCTGGAAAATCCTTTTAAAAAGTTAATTAGAAACATTTAAAAGGATTTTTTTTAACAAAACTATCACGAGGAAGAAACTTGTGGAAGTTTTTGGCAATAAAAACGTTATTATTTGTCATTTTCTAGTCTAATCGCCTCCAGATCGCTATTATTCTCTCTTATTCTTTCCCGTCGTTTTTTCTTTCCCAACACCGATTTAACCACAATATTAATTCAGTACGAGTTGAATAAATTTGTTTGACTACACTCCAGAGTTGGATGGCATCTAATGGAGACTTAAATTCAGCTCTTAAAGACTCATTCGTCAAACATTGACAAGATATTTCTAATTGTTGTAAGCGCTGATAAACAGACCAGCGATCTACTCGATTAATGGCAATAATTTGAGATAACTTTGTTTCTTGATGGCTTAAAGACATTAGCTATTAAGAATAAAAATATTTTTCTTGAAAGTAGTATAGCAGTTAAATAGGAATTCTTATCAATAATTCGATGAGTTTTTATTAAGAAATAATATTTAATATTAAGAGATAAAAAGTCGCCAAAGATTTTATTTTTGTTAAATAAGGTACAGGGGTAATATAAATCAGGAGTTGCAAATATGAAACGCACACAGATCGATCCCATCGTTGACTTAGCTGCGGCGTTTTTGTTTCTCGGCATGATGGGGACAGGCTATATTCTTCGCTTTCCTTTACCACCTGGTACTAATAAAGTATTCACACTTTGGGGCTTGACCCGTCACCAATGGGGCAGCATTCATTTTTGGCTCAGCTTAGGGTTTTTGGGAATTATCTTTGTTCATATAGTTCTTCATTGGCCATGGATTGTAACTGTTATTGGGAAAAGGTTGAACCTGGCTCTAAGATCTCACCCGCCAATGAAGAGGAGCGGCATAAAAGTAGCCTTGGTGTTTATCTCAACTTTTACCTTGTTTGCTTTGGCTACTCATTGGAGTGTCAAACAAATTACTGAACCTATTGCTGGAGTCTGTCTTTTAGAAAACTGTCCTTCAGACGAGCAACAAATTACTTCTATTCCGCTCGAAAACAATAACAACTTATCAGAAATTGAATTTTGGAGAAATATTTATCCAATCTTCGAGCTCAAATGCTCCTCATGTCACGGCTCTCGCCAGCAACTCGGCAACTTTCGCATAGATCGACGGGAAGATTTTTTTGGCAAAGACAATAGAAATCCTCTAGTTTGGCCTGGCAAAAGCTCGGAAAGTCCATTGATTGAGATTCTCTCAGGAGCGCGGCCGAATATGCTAATGGCAGATCGACACAAACTCCCCCAACAGGAATTATCGCTGCTCAAGTCTTGGATTGATACGGGAGCTAAATGGTCACAAGAGGCTAGTTCGAGTGCAATAGTTGGGCATTCAACCCTATTTTGAGTTCCAAGCACTATAGCAAAGATAAAAAGTAGTCTTATGATTGCTAGAATAAAAGGAGAAAAATTCCCAGGTAGTAGGGATGGTGGCTATGACATCGATTTCTCCACCCATATTTGGCTCTAGTCAATTATACTTATTCGAGGAAAGAATTAATTCGTGATTTAATTAATTTCCGTTTAATGGCATTAATAGACGATCGCGAAGAAAATTGTTGCACCGAAGTTAAGTTGCGCGTCTTTGGCTAAGAAACTTGGCGGAGCTGTTGCTGTTGCTGGTTAAACTGTTTTTGTTCTTCGCTTAATAAAGCGTAATTTTCAATGGGAGAGCGCATATCCCATTGAGTTTCAGCTAAGAAGATTAAGTTGGCCATCATTAGCAATCCTGTAGTGAGAAACTGCCAGCTAAAACAGTACGGTAACAGCAATATTCCGACCAAGTGAATAGCACTAGAAATCATGAAGGCACGGGAATTCATTCCTAATCCCGTAAACAAATACCCTACTGCACTCAAGCCCAACCAGATGTGACATAAATGAATTAAAATCTCACCAATTCCCAGAAAAATCCCTAAATCTGTGACGATAACACCCCCTAGCATTAAAATTACCCACAAGGACAATACCCAGCGCAGACGCTCTACTCTTACCCAAAAGTAAGTCATTATAATCATTAATAAACTACCGAGCGCCGTCAAAATTGACCAAAAAATAGCTTGGCTAACCCAGCTTAGGTGGGAAAACTGAGCTGTGAGAAAAATGGCTGCACAGATTAGACCCCACAGCAGAAATATCTGATCGATACGGGTGTAAAATCCTGAAAATAGGGAAATGTTCTTTATTTGTAAGTTAATGGTGAGTAAACCTTGCCGATCCTGATAGTCTAAAGCTTCTTGTTTGCAACTTAGTATTGGCCTTCTCAAATTTAAAAAACTCATTATTTGTGTAGTATGTACAAGAAAGAGTCCAGGGAAAGTAGTAAGATGTCTGGAGTTTCTTTACATAACTTTATATTACTATAGATTTCTTCATTTGTCCCTCAAGAAAAACCTTCTTTTTTTTTGTCAACTATGCATTAGAGAAGAGATCTTAGTAAGGATAAGAGTGCAACAAGCAACTTTTGCAGATTATTACTCAAGGAAATAAGGTTTATTCTTCAACTGTGACCAAGGCACAGGCTTGACTATAACTTCAGTAACTTTCTGAGAAAGACGATCCCACGGGGATCCGCGTAGCGGTGCGCACACATCATCAGAAATAGATCGATCGACGATCGCCACCACATCTCCATCAAACTGAAGAGACTCTATGAGGGGAATACAGGGAGACTGTTGATTAGACAGATCGAACAACAAGACATCAAAAAGAGATAGAGATTCGGGTAAGGAGCGAGGAGTGACGATCTTTATGTTCTCTGGTTTTAACTGAAGGTGAATTGCTAAATTGCTTGAAGATAAAGAGGCGATCGTATTATCTTCTTTTTCGAGGATTATGCAGATCGTGGTATTTTTAACTATTAGAAAAGTATTTGAAGTAATTAAGCTAAAATAACGATGAATAAAGAATAGTGATACAAATATCCTATAATAATGCCAGAAGATAAGCATATCAATAACCTTTATCTAAAAATAGCAGCTCTGGAGCGTCGCATAAGTAAATTAGAATTAGGTCTAGAGGAACATGATCGAGTTATAGATCCTCAAGGTTGGATTGGAGAAGCATTTGAAAGAGTCTATGAAGATATCGATAATCTAGAAACTAAATTAGACTCTGCTAACAGTAAGCTAGACGCTATTTTACAACGTCTAACTGGCGTTTCTGAAGGAAATTAAGACTCTTTTACTGGATTTACGAAAAATAAGGCTGTCTCTTCAACTCACTCCAAGGCACAGGCTTGACTATAACATCAGTGACTTTCTCTTTAAGACGATCTTGTATATCTTGTGGTAAAGAACGATCGACAAATGCAACAACATCTCCATCAAACTGAAGAGACTCTATGAGGGGAATAGAGGGAGATTGTTGATTAGACAGATCGAACAATAAGACATCAAAAACAGATAGTGAGTTGGGCAAGGAGCGGGGAGTGGCGATCGAAATATTCTCTGGTTTTAGCTGAAGGTGAAGAAGTAGATCTGCGGTGTAACGAGAAGCGATCGCTATATCCTCTTCTTCAATGAGTACTAATACTTTGCGCTCACTCCCGTGAGTTATAACTTTTTCTACAGTTTTTTCTTGTGTTACTTTTTCTTGAACGCGATCGGATAACCAGGCTAGCAATTTTACTTGCTCGGATAGGGAAAGCACATTGGCATTAGATTGCGCTC
Source organism: Prochloraceae cyanobacterium (assembly GCA_030065755.1). Classification (GTDB taxonomy): domain Bacteria; phylum Cyanobacteriota; class Cyanobacteriia; order Cyanobacteriales; family JASJDA01; genus JASJDA01. Next base: position 5,590 of record JASJDA010000376.1, read on the forward strand.
TGAAAAGCAAGTTATTTTCAGTTTCTGGTTCTTTTAAATCAAGATAAATCAATAATCTTTCGATTGTCCATCCTTTCTCTTTAGCGATTGCAGCCATTCTAATTGCGGAGATATTGTTCAATTCTAATTTTTTCTCAGAATCTAACCACTTACTAATAGCACCTTGACTAATTCCAGTTTGCGCAGCCAAATCATCTTGTGAGTTACTTATTAATAGTTCTTTAAGTATCTGCCTAAATTTTTCTAGAGATTTATCAATATTTTTCTCAAAAAAACCCAAGTAATTAGCTAATTCATCCACGGAGAATCTTTTTATTTGTGCAATTTTAGTGAAAGTATAAATACTCAATTCTCCAGGATCTATTTTTCCTTGGAGCCAGTAACTTAAGGTAGATGGTGCTATTTGCAGCTTTTTAGCTAATTTCCCTTTAACTCCACCGCATTCGGCCAACATTTTCTCAACTAAAGAAACAAATAGTATTTTTCTTTCTTTTGAATTCATTCACAGCCCAACTCGATCACAAAATATTAAACCCAGATTTATTATTTTATGATTTTGTGACTTGTTTTTTTAGAAATTTTGTGCTTCAATAAAATCATGATTCAAGAAAACCACGAAATAAGTGACCAATAAATAATGAGTCGAATAATTCAGAATACTCAAAAAAACACAAAAACCTGGAATATCACGATTAGAGTAACTAAGGATGAGGAGAAAACTATTAAAAAGAAAATACTAGATTTAGAGATGAAAATAGGAGAATATGCCAAAAAAAAGCTCCTGGAATCCTGAAACTCTTTTTTTTTAGCCAATACTTGCAAAAAGCGTTTTTTAGAGTGATTTGCTCTAAAAAACAAATTTCCTTAACTGTTATTGCAGCTAAGGAAAAATAAAACTTTATTTTGATCATCTAATATGTATACTTTACCAAATAGAATTGGGCGAACGTCAGATCGATCGCCATTTTCCCAAGAGCGCTCAGAACAGAAGCCAGATTTATTCCACAACGCCATACTTGCCGTTTTAAAACCAGCTCAAGCAACCGAAGTAATTCGCTACAAGAAAAACGTCGGCAGAGGACGAGTCTATTGGGCTTATTACAAAACGTTTGATGGCAAAAAACGGGCTACATTCATTTCTCCCAAAGAGTTTCAGGGATATCGCTGGAACGCCAAATACTCCGAGGTAATCAACCTTGAAAGTGGAGCAGTTTACCAGGTAAGCGATCGCCATTGCACCTGCCAATTTTGGCACTGGAAAGTTCGCACAGGTAAAAAGAGAACCTGCAAACACCAAGACATGAGAGCAGAGTTTGAAGGAAAATCTCTCAAGAAAGCAATCGCTCCTCAAAAAGAAACGACACATATAGATCCAAACAATCCCCCAGCAGGCTGTATATTGCGCCGTACAGACGACTGGATGTCGTCAGAGTACGAAGTGTTAGTTCAGCACACTCATGCGTCTAATGACTCTCTAGAGACGAAACTGTTAGGCAGAGTAGTGGAACAAAAGGATGGGATATTTGCCATCGCCCACAAATCCAAAACAGGAGTAATGACCTGGGATATAGAAGAAGCGATCGCTTACCTGCTTTATTCCCACGGAATGAATTACAAACAGTTTAATGAAGCA
>JASJDA010000377.1 GCA_030065755.1 Prochloraceae cyanobacterium
AACTGTCAAAAAATACATTCAACAGCAAGACAGTTCTAGCTGCCAGTAATAAGCGGGCGGGGTGCCTCAATTCCCCTACGACCAAATTAAAAATTATGGTCGCAGTACCCGCAGATCGCAATTACGATGGATTAGTTTCTGGCAGATATTCCCAGGCATTATTGCGATAAAAGTCTGGCTCGATATCGTAACCAGGTTTCTTTTCTTGCTCTTTTTTAAATTCAAGAAAGCCAAAAACTCTAGCAGTAAATAAACCATAGGCAACTGTCTGCGCGTAAATATCTGCGAAGCTGTAATCCTTTTCGTTATCTGATGTAGGCTTGAGTGTTGGGAGTAACTCTCTCTTAAAGCTTTCAAACAGCTTGTGTAAATAACCCTCTTTCCCTTGAGCGCGCATAACTTTAGGAATTGCTTTTTCGATCGCTCTGGCAATCTCTGCCATCTGTTTCGCCAATTCCTGAGCAGTTTTTACGCCAGGATAAAATACCCAGTCAATTTGTAGAATTAAAAGTAATGCTCTACGGGCGACCTTAAGCGTTCCTTGTCGCAAACGTTCTAACCTTCCCAAAAATTGGCGATCGTTCGGATTAAAGGTTTGAATATGTCGCTGTCGCAGTCCTCCTTCTGTCGGTAATACTAATGCCACTCGTCCTTGCTGACTCTTTGGTAGAAGCAGATACATTACAGGCTGATTCTCTGATATCCGCCCGATGTAATGACCGTAAATTTTCTGTTGCTCGTCTTTTGAGGTCAAAAACTTTTTAATTTCTTCGTCAGTCGCATCGTCCAGTTCCGAGTAGAAACCAACAGCAATGGGACAAGTATCTTCGGCAACAGATTCATCTACGCCAGGGCGCAAATACCAAAATTGAGATCCTTGTGGGTCGCGCTGCTTAATGGGATAACCCAATAATTGCTGAAGTGATTCTATGCGGCTATTTTCGTCGCCGCTCATAACTACTCGAAACTGTTTCATGAGTATTGGTTCTAGGCTTTTAATTTTCTAGTCAGCTTTGGTTTGGTTCGCAGATAGTTTGTCTTTAAAGAAAAAAAGCAAACAAAACCCTTCTCACGCCTCTAGTACCAGGCGCACAAAGTAACTGCCTTTGTCATGTCGTCAGTCATAGCCGCATTCAAGAGATAATCGTATATATCACTTGATTTATTAAGTAATGTATAGTTATTTTATAACCACTGCCTAAAACGAGGGTAAACAGAGAAATTCCCCAAAATACTAAAGTAAAGAATTTACGCAGGACTTTGATTAAATTAGTTAAACTCTAAGTACTTATGCTCAAGAACTATCGGGAGTCACTTAAAAGGAAGCTAGCAAATCGGTTGTAAGCTCGGCTTAGAATAGTATTATTAAGTAGGAATTATTTTGACTACTAAACAGTAATACTATGCAGTCAGAAAAATTATCTATTTCCCTGTCCCCATCTTTGGTAAGGTTCGTTGAGAATTACAAAGTTACTAAAGGTTGTAAATCTCGTTCCCAAGTAATTGAGAAAGCTTTGGAATTACTACAAGAGACCTATTTAGAAGAAGCATACAGAGAAGCATCAAAAGAAGTAGATCCAGATTGGGAAGTTACAACAGCAGACGGATTGAGCGATGAAACGTGGTGAAATTTACTACGCCAATCTCGACCCAGTGCTAGGCTCTGAGACGGGCAAACGCCGCCCAGTATTGATAGTTAGCAACGACATTAATAACCGCGCTGCTACTACTGTGACAGTTTTACCCATTACTTCTAACGTCACTCGCGTCTATCCATTTGAGGTCTATCTCGACAAGAATGATAGCGGTTTGTCCAAGCCTTCTAAAGTTCAAGCGCAGCAAATCAGAACTATTTCTAAGCAACGAATTACTGATAAAGCGGTAGGAAGTCTGAACGAAGAATTGATGGGGTTAGTAAATGAAGCTTTAAGACTGCATTTGTCTTTACAAACTAGCTAAAAATAAGACTGGCAATCGACTATCAATAATATTAAGAAACAGAACGCTCCCAAAATGTCGTAAGAGCAACCTACAAGATTTTGGGAAGAGGAAGAGGAAGAAGACAAATGAAATACAGCGTAACAATTCAATGGTCAGAAGAAGATAAATGTTATGTGGCATTCTTGCCTGAATTCAAAAACGTTTGCCAGCCAGTTATCCACGGAAATACTTATGCAGAAGCTGCGTCAAATGCCCAGGAAGTATTAGAAATGCTAATTGAAGAGGGAGAACCTTTGCCTAATCCCAGTACTTGGCACTCAGATACTCAAGTCGCCTAAATGTCCCTTCAACTTTGACCATCTCTTTCTAGCTTTTCTTCAACTGCTATACGGATAAATTCGGACTGAGAAATTCCTGCCGCCGCTACCGCTTTTTTAAAAGCATCGTAGAGAGACTTTTGAAAACGGGACCTCACTGGCTCGGTTGCGGGTTCTCCGTTACAAACAAAAGTACCTCGATCGCTTCTCCATCGCTCCATATTTCTTCCACGTCCACCTCGAAGAAATTGTAACACAATTCTTGACAAGATAATTTACTTCCTTTACCATGTGGACATGGTAATTTTGATTTAAAACTTACTCTTACTTCCAATTTCGTTACACAGTCAGACCACGTGGACATGGAGATAAAGATTTAAATTTGATATTCGATTGCGTTGGTTTTAGAGAATGGAGAAGAATTCACCACAACCAGAAAGAACTGTTGATGCCATTGTAGTTTCATCGTTAATGACTCCAGATGAAGCTCGTCAATGTATTGAGGAAATCAAAGGGCATCTCAACAGCGTGCGAAAGCTTTTGCTGGAACTAGAAGAAAGAAGAGGATGGGAAGTTTTGGGTTACAAATCGATGAGACAATGTATGCTAAACGAGTTTACGCACTCGAAAGCCCATCTGTATCGAGAATTGAAAGCAGGGAAAGTAGAAAAAAAAGTGTCTCCCATGGGAGACATCGGAATTATCCCAGAACGTCAATTGAGAGAAATTGGGAAACTACCAGAGCAACAATGGTCTAGTGCTTGGGAGCAAATAGTTGAAACTGCTCCACCCAAAGGAGTAACTACTTCCCACGTAGCTAAAACTGTCGCCCAAATAAAAAGCTTGGGTACGGCTGAGATCGATCGAGAATTTGTTTTGGGAGAATGGGTGAGAGTCAAAACCCGCCGTCGTTCCTCAAACTGGGATGGAATGCGGGGAGTTGTAACCAAAGTGGAAGAATATGAAATTACGGTACAACTTGACGACGATTCTAAGCAGCTTTTACGGTTCTATCGAGACGAGCTGGTTAAGATTGATGCTCCTAACAGAGAGCTGAATCAATTGATAGAACAAGTCGATAGAATTGGGGATCTAGTGACGATCGACTGTCCTGGTGAAGCCGAATTTTCCCAAAGGCTATACAACGGTTATTGGGGTCAAGTTATTAGTATGGGAGATGGTGTTGTAGAAGTAGTAGTTAAAGGGAAGCCAGTTAAGTTTATGAAATCTGATGTCAAGCCAGTGGACAATCCTACGCCAGTTCTCAGAGAAATTGTAGAGAAAGTAAATCAACTTTTAAGTCGGGAAGATTTAGACGAATTAGATAAGCAGATTTTAGAATTCTATGTGGGAAGGTTCAGTTTTACTGACAATCAATTGAAAAGACTAGAGCAAGTTTGGGATACTTATAAAAAATAGAAATTGACCTATTTAATACCTATAATTAGCGCTCGCTATCGACAACCAATTATTTATAAACCAGAAGTTTGGAATCAAATTATAGATAGAAAAGAAAATGGATAAACTTGAATTCACAGAATTAGATAAAATCGACGCGCTCGTTAAAGCTGCTGTGAAGGATGCGCGCCGCTACGCGGATCTCTTCGAGATCGATTTGCACAGAAAACTAGGTCAATCTATTAGTATCTTATCTGACGGGAAAATCGTTACTTTAACCGCAGAGCAAATCCCGACAGTAGAAGAAAGAACATCTAAGCCTAAGTCTAATTGAGGATAAAATCAGGTAAGATGGCGATCGTCAACTACGATATTAATATTGGATGGGACAAGAGAAAGAGCAAAAAAAGATCGAACTTCCTTCCTACGACGATTTGTTCGAGCCAGTTATCCAAGCACTCAGGGACTTGGGAGGATCGGGGACTATCCAAGAAATCTACGATAAAGTCTGTGAATTAGACAACTTTTCCGACGAACAACAAGCCATCCTGCACAAAGATGGACCACGAACTGAAATAGCCTATCGTATGGGTTGGACGAGAACTTATCTCAAAAAATACGGGATATTAGAAAATATCGGGCGAGGAGTTTGGGCATTAACCAGTAAAGGTAAAGAGCTACAAGAGATTAAGAAGACAGCTATCAATCGTTTCGTCAAAGAGCAAACCAGTCAATCCCAATCCCAGGTGAGCGATCGATCTGATACTGTCGTTGATGGCGATACAGAAGCTGAGTTAGCTGATGAGTTACAAGATTCTTTTGGAAACAAAATTCCTGTTGATTCAGAAGTTTGGACAGAAAAATTACTCTCAATACTTCAACAAATTCCTCCCGATTCTTTTGAACGATTGTGCCAAAGGATTCTCAGAGAATGCGGCTTTATCAAAGTTGAAGTAACGGGGAAAAAAGGAGATGGCGGAATTGACGGAATCGGAGTCTTGAAAATTGCCTTGTTGAGCTTTCAAGTTTTCTTTCAATGCAAACGCTACATTGGTTCGGTCGGGGCTTCAGAGATTCGAGATTTTCGAGGAGCGATGGTAGGCAGAACAGACAAAGGATTATTCATTACAACTGGAACTTTTACTAGTGGAGCCAAAAAAGAAGCTACGCGAGATGGTGCGCCTACTCTCGACCTCATCGATGGCGAACAGTTGTGTAAAATTCTCAAAGATTTAAAACTGGGTATTGAAACCAAAACTATTGAAGTTGTTGAAATTAAAGAAACCTGGTTTAATCAACTTTGAACTAATAAGAGCGAGGATCGCGATCGATTTTCAACTTGACAAACATTTCTCTCAATCGCACACAAGAAACTATGCTGTAAGTTAGTAGCGGCGCGCAGCAGCAGAAGGAATATTGAGGTCGCTATCGCTCCATTATTTTTCATTACCCCCCACCGCTAACCGCCCCCTTGGGGGGCTGCTATAAGGTCGTTGCGCGGCATCCCCCCTAACCCCCCAGGGGGAACTTCAGCATTTGCCAGTATACCGTTTATCGCTGTCAAGGTCGTTCGTCCTCGTTCCTGCGGGCGCTCCAACTTGACAGACACCCATAAGTTATCGATAAAGGCGGAAGAAACGGTGCGAGCGAAGGCGTTCTTTCGTTTGGTTTTTTGTTGTGGTTTCTTCTGCTCGTTCGGTTGTTCGTTCTGTTTTGCGTTCTTCTCGTTTTGTCGGTTTTTCGGGTTCTCGGTCTGTTGTGCCTGAGTTTTTGTCGCGGGTGGTCGAGTTCGTGGTGGCTGAGCCTGGTTCTCGCGTGTTTGTGGGTTGTGCTAGGGGGGTTGACGCTGCGGTGCGGTCTGGGGTGCCTTGGGAGCGTTTGCGGGTGTTTCGGGTGCAGGTGCGTTCTCGGTCTGGCTTCGCTGAGCGGTCGGTGCGGTTCGTGCGGGAGCTGGCTCGCGTTGGTGGGCTGCTGGTTTCGTTCCCTGGTCGTGCTTGTCCCTCGGTTGTGCGTCCGTCCTCTGACCCGTCTGCTTGCTTCTGCGGTTCGGGCAGTGGTTCCTGGGCTTCGTTGGCTTTTGCTCGCGGGTTGGGGGTGCGCTGCCTGGTTTGGTTGCCCGTGGGCGTTGTTCCTCCGTCTGCGTTTGGGTTGCGCTCGGTCGGTTCTGGTTGGTGGCTGAGCTAGCGGTTTGGGGGCTTGTCCCCTTTTTTCTGAAGCTCTTAAACTGAAACTCGCTGACAGTATCCTTTGGTTTGATGGGAAAAATAATTTTGCTCTTTTACACCAACTATCTGTGAACTTAAGTCACCTCGCAGCTACCAATCGAAAGTATCTTACCAGTGCTTGTAATGCCATTATCAACAAAAATATTATCCAAAAGGGAGATACTCATTTAGATTATGGTTGCGGCAAAGGTAGCGATGTAGAGAAAATGCGCTCCTTGGGATATAAATCGAGCGGATACGACCCTTACTATTTTCCAGAAGAACCACAACCAGCAGACATAGTAACTATGAACTATGTTCTCAATGTAATAGAAGATCCAAAAGAAAGATTGCAAGCGATCGCCCGTGCTTGGTCGTTAACTCGTAAGTGTTTGTTAATAGTAGCTAACGTAGCAGTGGATAAAGAGGTTACGATCGACCCTGGAAGATACAGCAGCAGAGGAGTTTACTACAAAAAGTTCAGAACTCAAGAGTTAAGATCTTATATTGAAGTAGCAACTAATTATCCGACAAAAGAATTAAACCGACATCAAATTTTAGTAGAAAGAGCAGCAGAGCCAGTAAAAACTTGGAGCCATTCAGAAGTAGAAAAACTTTGCGATCGCTTAAAACATAAATATATCGCTCCAATTAATACTTTTATCAGATTAGACCACAGAAAAATTAAAAATGCTCGGCTAATAAAAGAGTATAGAATGATATCACAAGAAAGAAATATTCCAGGAGTAAAGAAAGAGTTTGTCAAGAAAAGATGGCTGGGACAACTAGGTGACGATCGCTTGACCTGGGCAATTAAAGGTATGCGAAGACGGAATATAATTTTAAGAGCTAAGTTCAGATGTAAAGAACTAATTTACTTAGAAGAGATAGCCAGATTGTCTTATTTAAATTTTCTCAACGATCTAAATTCGGGAATAACTTGGTAAGAATTAATAAAGCGATAAATTATCCTTTCTAACAAAAGAAAAAAATGAGCTTCAAGGTTACTGAATGCGTCTGAAAGTTATCTGTGATGGTTGGGGGGTCTGATGCTCACCACCGAGCTAGTTCGTTTTTATATATAAATGTCCTGCGGAATTTATAATGCTCCTCTCCCACAAGTTACTGTTATTAATTCGCTATCGCTCTTGAGTGTACTAACTTAAAAATAATTGGCGCGCCGCTACAAAAGAGTATTAAAATTTATCGGTTAGAACTCCACAAAAGAGCATAACAGTTACTCGTAGGTTTTTTTTTCAGCTATTCCAAGGTAACTACGGAAGTAAAGGGCGATTATTTTCCTAAGAGAACCGTATTTACTAAGGATTTCTAAGTTCCTATCGTCACTAAGAAA
>JASJDA010000378.1 GCA_030065755.1 Prochloraceae cyanobacterium
TTTCTACCGTCTCGATCGCTTTTCTACCGTCTCGATCGCCTTCCTACCGCCACGATCGCCTTCCTACCGCCACGATCACATCAACGAGAAATTTACACCTGGCAAAAGTTTGCTCTAGCTGAGGAGCAATCATTTTTGTAATCAAGGTTCTAGGTAATAAGCAGTGAGCTTTTGCTAGACGAACAATGTAGCTTGTTAAGCTCTCTACATATGGCGTTCCAATCCCAATAGGTTCTAACTGAAATAATCTACTACGAGCAGGGATAGATGGATAAGTCATATCCCAAGAATTATAGATAGTTAAATCATTTTTAGCTGGCATCTTGTTCTAACCCAACTGAATCTCTTTTTGGTTTGCGTTTCCCTACTTTTGTGCCTTTTCGAGTCTTAGTCTTTGGTGCTTCTTCTTGAGGCGATAATGTTTCTCCTCCCAAACCTAAAGAAGCTCGTAAGCTTTTAACATCGCTTTCTGTCTCGGTTAATTGTCTTTCTCCTTCTTGAATTTCTTTGAACATTCTTTGACACTGAGCTACCGACCAAGCTCGTCTTTCTAGATGTTGTAAGGTAACGGTTGTTGCGCCAGCATCAAGAGCATCTTTAAGAGCGCGACTGAGCCAATTTTTGAGAATGCCAATACAACCTAAAGTTCTCTCGTAACAATATTCCCAGTGCGGAAGAAAATCTGGTGTTTCTTGTACTGGCATTTGACACTGGAAAGTTAATAAAACGCTTTTAAATGCTTGAATATCTTCAAAGTTATCAAGTCGGTAACGAGGAAAATGAATATCGACACTACGACGAGAAAGTTGACCACTTAAGTTCGAAAAGTTAGTAATTCGTAAGTTCCGAGTAAACAATGGAGAATTCCTGTCATATTCGCCAGGGATTTTAGACAATCTAGTTGATCTTGTAGTTTTTGTCCGCTAGACATTTTGGCTAAATGTTGCCCTTCGTCAATAAAGAAAACGTCTGGACGACGATGGCGAAGAGTACTTTCTAAAGCTCTCCTTAAGGCTGGCGCAACCACTTTAGACTCTACAACTAGCTGACCTAGACTATCCCGATAAATTCCTCTTACTCCATAGTCAAATTTGTAATCTATTAGAGGTTCTTCAAGAGCAAATAGCGATCGAGTGTAGTAGTCTTTCCAGTTAAAGTTTCTAGATTCAGGTGCTACTGCTTCAACACCAACAACTGGCATACGTCCTCGATCGGTTTCTAAGTCTGACAGTGCTTTTTCTAAGAGTTTCTGTTCTACTCTTTTTCGTAAAGTTGTTTTTCCGACACCAGAAGCACCATAAACAAAAATAAAAGATGCGCCTGCTGGTTCGGAAATAGTCCGCATCAAGACTTCATAAACCTCTCTGAGTTTGGGATGAGCTACTGTAAAATTTTCAAAGTAAGCCAATCTTTCGGCAACAGGTCGATTGAGAAGTTCGAGGGGAAATATAACGTTATTTGCCATAATAATTAAAACTGCTCATATACAACTAAAGATTCTGAAGATGAAGATTGTTCTGATGATTTTTCAGATACTTCAGATGGTGTGTTTGGAGACTGGGGAACTTGACGATCTCTAATGTGAGTAACTTTTGAAGATTCTTGACGATCGCCATCGATCGCTCGAAAAACATCGCTAGCTTCTGCATCGTGCAAGCGTTGTTCTAATAAAACTTCTTCTGCTTCTACTGAGGATAGAAATTCAGCTAATTTTTTCGCTGATATTTTAGATTGCTTGTTATTCTTATGTTGATGTTTACGTAACTCGCTAGTGGCTAACTTTAATTCTTTTTCCGAGTGTCCCTGAAATTCAGAATAGTATTGAGAAAGACACTCTACCCACTGCCCTTTTACGTAAGCATAAGCCGTTCCAATGTTAAAAGGATCGTATCTAATAGGAACGGAAGTATTTTCAATTTCTGGATCGCGGAAAAGATTAGACCAATAATAAATTGAATTAATTTTGACTCCGCGACTTTGTTGTATTTTGGCTTTACCACTAGAAGTAGTAGGAAGGGTGAGAATTTTAAAGTTATTGTCGTAAGGAATCAGGCGATGATTGCGGTTTCCTCCTTGTATCATTCCTTGAGAAAAAGCTTCTCGTGGAGATTGACCGAGTGTGGGATGATCTTCAGTGTCATAAACTTCATAAGCCCATTTAGTAAGGTATTCATACAATGTTCCTAATGTCCAAATAGCCTGATTTTTAGGATTTACAGATTTTGTTACTTGTCGCACATTTCTCATAATCTGTGTATTGCCTGCGAGATTATGAATGAACTGCGTATTATTAGTGCCAAATAGCCTTTCGCAAACTGAACCAAATCTACCTTTAGCTGCTGGTCGATGCTTTTTAGTACACTCAAAAGTTGCTAAAAGGGTTTCAAAATAGGTACTGTGGAATTCTGCTCCGTTATCAACCACAATAGTTTGAGGCAATCTTCCATATCTTTGAACGCTTTGCCTTAGTACCATCAAGCAAGAGCGATAAGAAGGCGAGTCAAAAGTAAGATAAACGGCTAGTAAACGTCTCGAATGAGCATCAATTAAGAAAGTAACCCAAGGTCTTCCTAAAGAGCGTCCAGTACGCGAACAAAGCAGCTCTACGTCTAATTGAGTATGGTCAATATGACAAATTTCAAAAGGTCGATCGCCATGTCTGGGAGTTGTTCTATTTAATTCCCAATAGAATGTAGATTGAGCGTAAGCTGCTCTGCGTCCTTTTCTTTTTAAGGTTTGCTTGTAACCAGAACGTTTTTTAATCTCTTTGCTAAAAGTTTTGTAGCTAGGAGCGATCGTTCCTTTTTGTTCGCAAGCTTCTCTTAAAGAACAGTAAACCGACCACATTGACTTTTGTTTGAGGGTTTCGTACTGCTGGTCAATAAATTCCTCCGTTAATTTCAGCGTGGCTTCTGGTAGCTTACGCTGACGGTTTCCTTTGGCTTGGCGATGAGATAATAATCCTAAGTAACCGCAACCCTCTTTTTGTTGTGCTGCTAAATATTTAGCTTTCCAGTCACGAATAGTGCGAGGAGAAATAACTTCATATTCTGGCTTTTCCCCTTCTAAATAAGGCTTAATTACTTGGTAACGACGTAATGCTTCTGCTTGGTCTTCTGGACTAGCTTTATAAAATTTGTCCCATCCTTCTGAACTAATGGTTTTGGGTCGATCGAATTTAAGGTTAGTAATTTTTCCTTGGTGTACTAAAATCTCAAATTCCGAGCGCTTGAGTTGGATAAGTTTTTCTTGTTCACCTCTTAAAATTATTTCTGTATCTCCAACATGAACTATGGTTAAAGCTTTGCCATCCCAAAAGATAGATGTTCCCATAGTTAAATTGATAACAGGAGAACTAATTTCTGGTTGCAATTGTCTTGAATTCATCATTAATGAATGAGCTTTTGCGATTCTGAAATCGGAGAAAACAAGACAGCGATCGGACTCAGCAATTAGTGTATTGCTAAGGTCAATATAAATTTTTTCCAGAGCAACTAGAGTATAAATATCATCAGCAAAGACTCCAGAATTTAACAATTCTGCTAGAGTAATTCCTGGTTGCTCGGTAACAATGTTGAGAATTTTCTTTTCTGTAGAAGTTTGAACCTCTAAATTTTTTGTTCGTAAATAATCCTCTAAAAAGACTAAATTGCGTTGTAAATTCCAATTAATTTCTGAATCAGAGCGCAAATAATAATAAAGCTGAAATTGACTGGCATATTTTTCTCCAGGCGGACAATACCACCGATTTGCTTCCGATAAAATGTAGCGATTTGGACTTTTTTTAGCTAATTTTTTAAGTTGTTCTTCTGTCTTGCACTCTTCCCATCCTGCTGAATTTTTTCTAATAACAAATAGATCGGGTGTGTGCAAAACTCCTAATTTCAGTCCATTTTTACCTTGATAGTCGAGTTTTATTGAAGGTGGCTGGTCATAATATTCAAGAACATTGTCATCATGTTCGAGTTGATAAATAAACGGAAGTTCTACTTTATGAGATTCAAACTGAATAGTAACTTCCATTTTACGGCTAGGATAGCGTCCAAAAACATTTTTACTTCCACCTCCAACACTGCGAGATGGTTCTGATGTACGAATTCTTTGAATTAATTCTTGTGCTTGGTGAGATAATTTAAGCCGATCGCACCAAGCATCAAATTCCAATTGGGATAACATTTAAGGTGTCTCCTTTTGCTCTATTTTTCAATAGGCTCAAACATATTTGACCTTCCTATTTTTGGCTCTCTTTTTTGCCAAGCAATACCATCAGGATCTTTCTTTTTTGTCCATTGTTTAAATTTCTCTGGGTTTTTATTTTTGTTGAGGTAGTTGTTTATTGTTTTTGGTATTACATTTAACCGTTGAGCAAGTTCTAATGTGTTTAAAGCTTTTCCATTAGTAAATTGTTTTTCAGAAGTAGATTCAGTCCGAGCAACTTCAGATTTTGTTTCTTTTGGGTTATTTGCTGAAGATCCTGCATCAAGGTCAAAATGTTTGTTGTTAGAAACTGTCTTGATTTGACTTGATGAATTAGGGGTGAATTTTGTAGCCGCATCGATTAGTTGAGAATCACCGTTATCTGAGTCATCTTGAGTTTTTTTTCTGGCTCTGTCGGAAGCAGAGTTGCTCTGGAACTCGTGTGTATTGGTACTAGAATCCAATCCTTTATTTAAGTATTCAAGTAACTCCTTGAGTTTTTTTCCTTGATAAAACTCAAGGAGTTTCTTAGCTGCTTTCTTAGGATCGTCCATTCTTACTGGCTTAGAACGATCTTTAATTCCCAGCAAATCTCTAACAAAATCATTTAGTTTACGACTGTAAGCAGGTTCGCGATCTTCATCTTCTGGAATTGTGTTAGTATTAATGTACTGTTTAATTCTCAGTCCAATTAAATCTCGCTTATCGACGTATTCTCGTTCTTCGGCGGTTAGATTGTTTGGATCTTTAATATCACGTCCTAATCTGGCAGCAACTTTAATGGATATCAATTTCTTGTCAAGTAAATCTTTTATTTCTGGAATTGCCTCTGATGCTCGATTTGCTGCACGTAAATATTCTTGTTGGGAGTGTTTTAACTTCCCCCACTCGGTGGGGGAAGTTAAATTGCCATCATCTATTAAATCCCTTCTTTCTCCCTGACGAGATTCATAAACGATCGATCTAAATTTCCATTGAACTTCTGGTTCTGCTTTCAGTAAACGGTCTACTGTTTCTATGCTTGTCCCTAAACCATTAGGACGTTTTGCGGTAATAAAAGCTTGAAAATTCTCAGAATCATTCCCTTTGGTATAACGACAGTAGTAAGAAGTAACAACACCTTTAGAAACATAAAGACATTCCCAAGACTTGTTGTCAATAATTTCGCTAATCAGTTGAGGTATTTTTCAACAAAGGCAAAATCATTGCCGATTCCAGAAGCTATTGCATCTGCGATTAAAAAGGCTTGAACAGCTTTATTATGTTCATCATTCGATAGTTTCTCATTCTCTGAGTTAACTTTCTGAATAACCGCAGTATCAGGAATCTTATTTTGTGTTGGGTTAATAGTAGTAAATTTTGTTTCCACTACAAATCCTCCGTACTTGTAATTTCCCCTTGTTCCGCTTGAGCTACCTTATCGGACAGCCAGATATAAATTTTTTCCCAGTCTTCGTGACTAGTAAAACTTTTAATTGGAATACCATTTTCCTGTTTTGCAATAGTATGAATCTGAGCAATTTGCTTGCCCATATCCCTTTTTTCTCTATTGTTTTCAGAAATAAGAAGATACGCTAAACGCTTCGCTTTTCTGTGAGCTTGATTACTCGCATATTCAGTCTTTTTATCTGCTAACCAACTGCTATACTCAGAGGAAAATCCAAGAGGAACATTTTTTGCGGAAAAAGTAGTGGTGTCAGTTTGATTTTTAGCTAACTCAGACTCATATTCTGAGCGAATAACTTCAAATATGGCTTGATTTTGTTCAAAAAATTGAGCTAAATAACCTGCTGTATTTCCCCAATTTTGTCCCAATGGATGATTTACCATCGCCCACTCAGCGATTTTTGTATATTCATAAATTTCTTCTCCATCAACAATGTGTGAATCAAACTCCCCTGTAGAAGATATTGGTTGAAATAACGAAGAAGTTATATTGTTACCATTTTCTGTTTCGCTCTCGATGCTGTTGTTATTTTCAGAATTATTATTTTCAGATTGCTCTTCTGATTCTCGAATAAAGTATTCAGAAACCTCATTCATCACATCTAAAGCTAAGTCTCTTAAATATGGATGTGCAGGAATTAAAGTTTCTACTGGTTGTGGTTTATCTTCTGGAAATTTTCGTAGTAATCGTCCTAAATCTTGCTCAAAAGATAAACAAGCGCAAATGTTGGTTGCATGAATGCGATATTTTAAACGTTTGATAGAAACTCCTTCCCCTAACATTCCAACCCCAACAATCCATGATGTTGCCGAATAACCTCTTTGTGCTGCAAACTCTTCTATCAATTGACTAGGATCTTGTTTCTGGACAAAACTTGAATTAAAACCAGGATCTTCTTGAGATACAACGACTAGAGCATCTTCATTAGTAATTTCATGAATTCGCCTTTGCATTTTATAAGCAGTTTCTATTTTGGGAACACGAACATAAGTTGCACATTCTGGAAAACCGTTATTTCGATCGCGCTTCATACGACCATGTGCCCATTTAATTGATTCTTTTACCCAATCGCCATCTACATAAATTGCTGTATTTAGTATTTTTGATAATTCATTTTCATCTTGAGAAAACGTAAAACAGTATCTATTCGTCTATCAGAGTTAATGCTTGAAGCGTTGGATGCTCGTGCATTTCTTGAGGAAAAAGATAGAACTCAAGTTATTAGGGAAGCCATAACTCAATATTTGGATTTACCAGAAGAATCTGTTGAAGACAAGGTAGAAATTTTAGAAAAAAAACAGAATTCGCTCAATAAGTCGGTCGAACGGCTTGGCAATCGACTTGATAAAGAGTCGAAACGGACTGACGCTATCGAGATACGTGTAGAAGAGTTGGGAAAAATGATGGCTGTTTTTCTGGAAAAACCTAAATAGAATCATTGTGTACCACTGGCAAGCTTATGATCCTATTTTGTACTGAAGGCAATATTATGGGTAAAAGTATCAAGATATTTTTAAAAATGCTTCTAAAAAATCACCGTCCCAGTAAGACGGTGATTTAACCCACGATCGCTAAATGTCACTTAAAGGATAAAGTGGCAAAAATTAAAGCATAAAGTGGCAGA
>JASJDA010000379.1 GCA_030065755.1 Prochloraceae cyanobacterium
ATCGCCTTATTTGCCCCAAACAGCAAAATACTCATTGAGAGCAAGAGAAATAATACTATAGGATTAGCAGAAGGAATAGCATTTAAGCCACAAATAGCAGCCAACCGAATGGGGATACCATTTATCGGAGCTAGTTCGGGAAATTTTGCCAGGAGTCGCCAACTACTCAAACAATATTTAGACTTCCTTGGCTGTGACAAAACTACAGAAATAGTCTGGTTTGTAGATGCAGGAGCGATCCGGCTCGCCGGATCCGCGTAGCGGCGCGTTAATCTGAGCGTAATGGGTGTTTATAGAAGGTCGATCGATCTACTACGTTCTTGGGGATATAAATTAAAGATAGCCTGGTGGGGTCAGGTAGAAAAGGCAGATGGGGATATTGATGAAATCCCAACTGAGAAGTTAGAGACGATCGAATACATTAGCGTCGAGCAATTTTTACAACTGGCTCGTCAAAAGCAATCAGAAGACTATTTTCCTCCAGGTAAGCAATCTCAACAGTATGCTCCGGCGATCGAACAAGAACCAGATAGGACAGATTATGAAGCATATATCGCCAGAGAAGAAGAAGAGGAGAAGGTAAATGAAGCAATTGCTAACAACGATTTTTGTCTCTGGTTAAAAGCTAAAATTAAAGGACTTTCCAATCATTTTAAGGGATTTGCTACTCGAGAGGTCAAGGAAACCCCGATCGACAAACTACCAACCGTAATCAAATGGCTTCCTGGCAACCCCCTTCCTACCCCTGAAGTATACATAGGAGAACCAGCACCACGTATTATTTTTCCCAAGGGTTATCGCCTTGAAGTGCAGATGGGATTAAAAAAAGCCGGATGGAAGATAGTTTGGGATTCTAGCCCTACTGGTACAGGTAAATCCTATGATTGTGGTTTACTAGATATCGAGAAAGCTGAAGTCTCAACAGCTTGGTATCTAGATGAAAGCCATCGCAACTGTAGCACATCTATAGTAAAACCGAAATATATAGACTTAGAACCCAGGCATGAAGGGCAATATCTCGATCGCTTTGGTAAACTAAGATTAGCTTCCACCGATGAAGATAAAGCCAAATCCGTTGTGCAAGCCAATTGTGTGAACGCTAACTTATTTGCACTATTGAAGCAACAAGGTTGGCACGCAGAGTTAACTGACACCGATGCACCAAATGCTATTTGTGCTAGTTGTATTCACCACGTTGAAAAGACCAGTAAAAATAGTAATTCGGCTAGGTGCAGCGTATTTGAAGGCGAGGGATTTGGATATAGGGCACAAAGAATTTCTACTCTGCAAAGTAAATATATCAGAGCACATTTAACTTCCCTACCGGAACCTTCAGGAGACTGGGGGACTGGGGGACTGGGGGACTGGGAGGACAAACTATCTAAAGATCTCCCCATCTCCCCGTCTCCCCGTCTCCCCGTCTCCTTCTCTGCCAGAACCTGATGACGAGCCAAACGATCGTACTGATGATGACGATCGTGTTAACAGCTTCTGGGATTACTCTAGGGATTGGTGCTACATTGAAGAAGCTGGAAAATCCTTGACTGGAATACAAAGCATAGAAGCCCAATTGAGCGATTTCGATCGACAGATGATGACGATCGCTACTAACTATCCAGATTTATTCTCCCAACTAAAACCTCTCAACATTCTCAGAACCATTTTAGAAGGGAAGTTTCCAGAAGGTCTAGGCGATCGATTCGGGATAAACCACGACGAACTAATTAAACTGCTAGGTAAACCGCCAGAGAATATTATTGACCTACTTGCGGCTATCCTGGAAACCCAGCCTACTGGAGTCATTTCTCAACCTACCGACATAGTGGATCCTAATGCGATCGACAAAAAATGGCGCAATGCTGCGAAAACAGCTAACAGGGTTTCTTGTCGAGAAGCATCCCACAAAAGCACTCAGACCCTAAGCACCATCTACGCTAACTGGCTCGAACCACTATTAAAGATCTGGGCTGGACTCGAATCTGGGGCTTTGAGAATCTGCTTTACCCACGATGGCATCAAGCTTAAAATTACTACGAAAAACCACCGCGTTACCGAAATACTGAAAGCCCTCGGTTTTACGGTGCTGTTGGATGCTACTCTCAACAAGAAAGTAATCGCCCAAGTTATCGATCGCCACCCAGATGAAATCGTGGAAATCAAGCAAGATACTCCATCTCTGAAAAACGTTAAAGTAATTTCGGTCGAGTCAGTTGGAATGCGATCGTCTGTGTGGAGCAAAGCCTGTCTAGAACGCTTAGAAAAGTTTGCCGATTATCTGCGATCTCAATACCCTGAAGATTTAGCTATCTTTGGCTTTAAACGATACGCAGAGGCTCTTAAATTAGATGGATGGTTTTTCGGTAACTCCAGAGGTTCTAATGACTTTGATGGATGTCTTACCTTGGTCAGTTTTGGAACTCCTCAGATTAATCTTGGGGCAGCAAGCGATCGCTACTTAACTCTCTTCGGCACCTTAGATGGATTTGAAGACTATTACAAAAGTCTGACCCAAAACGAATTTATCCAACTCCTAGGAAGGATGCGTACACATAGATATCCAGATGAAGATTTTAGCTTCTATCTGGTGGGAACGGGATTAGATCCTCAATTAAGTGCCGAACTAGGATGCGAGATTGAGTTACGCGACGTAGCGGAACTATGTCCTGAAGCTGCTACCAGTAGGCAACGAGATAGATGGCGTATATTTCAATTCTGTTGTCACCTGGCTAAAACTCAGAAGGCTATTACCCAGAAAGCGCGCCGCTACGCGGATCCCTTCGGGATCGCTGATGGATTGGGTTGTACCCAGAGCTGGATATCCAAACAATTTGGGGGGAAAACCCTTAGCTGGACTACTTTTCGGCAAATATTCCGATCCCTATATAACCACACTATAGGGGATGGAATATTTTCTCCAGACGATATTCAACACACGGATTTAAGGGAGCGGTTAGAGTTGCCGCCCATAGAAGTCCTGAAAGTATGTTTTGACCACGCTAAAACACAGGGTTGGAAGGACTTGGTAGAGATTTTATCCACGGCTGCTCCTGAAGTGATAGCTGGTTTCTTAGGTGTCTTGGCTGCAGCAACTGGTATGGATCTATTAGATGATTGGCCACCAAGTTTTGCCGAAGATGGTTGAGTATAAACTGAGAGTAGCACGCCGCTCCTGAGCTGCGATCGCGATCGCAGTTAGCCGAAAACCGAACAGTATTGTTACTGCATGGGTGTTTCAGAAAATCACAACAGTCAAGTAAATATTTGCTGGGGAGTATATAGATGCATAATCGGATAATTCTTAAGAAGTGGTGCGGAGGTCTATGTAACAACATCGTACAACTATGTCATGCTATATACTTGGCACAGAAAACTCACTCTTATTTAGAGGTCTTGTCACATGGCGGTTTACTTAAAACACATGACTTGGATTTTACTGATGGTGAGCAGATTCAAAACACAATATCTAACAATTTTTTTTGGTTAGATCGGAAAATTTTAGGCGTAAAAACTCTCGATTGGAATTTACGACGAGAAATTCTGAAAAGATATATACGCCCGATGTTGCCTGAAAAAATATTTTCCAACACAAGTGAGGATGGTCTCACGATTCACATTCGCTCTGGTGATATTTTTAAACGTAAAACAGCTGTTGAAGTCTTTAAAGAAGCACGTAATCCTTTGGGTGGTTTGAAAAGGGTCTTGGCTGGAACACATCGAGTGAATCCGCTCTTTGTCCAGCCCCCGCTTGCATTTTATCAGAAAGTGATTGAAAGCCAGCCTTGGTCGCACGCGCTCATTGTGGCACAGGATACAGAAAACCCTGTTATTCATGCATTGCTTCGCTCTTATAGCAACATTGAGTTTCAGCAAAGAAACCTTGAAAGTGATATCACGGCCTTACTTTCAGCCCAAAATCTCATTATCGGCTACGGAACCTTCGGTATGACTTGGGCACTATTAAGCGCTCGTCTTCAATCACTATATTGTCCTTTGCTACCAGCCAAAGTATTCGGTGAATTGTACCCAGAAGATCTTCGTAATCTTGGAGTTCATACATTTGAGTTCAAAAACTATATCCCACTGGGGCAATGGAAGGCAAATGTAAGACAGAAGCGAATGATGTTAAATTATAAAGCTAGCAATATAATAGCTATCGCGCCCAGATGGATGAGTCTAAATTGAGAGTAGCGCGCCTGCACTCGGCCTTTGGGATCGCATTTAAAATAAAAGAACTCATCAATGAGACGTTAGATGGACGATCGTTTGTGGGTCTCTCAAGAGTAAGTTTGGATGGGTTTTTCTCTGGAAGTGTTTGAGTATACATTAACCCATTATATTCTAATTTTATCTGTTTTGATTGTCAACAGTGATTTTCTCGTGCTGCGAGAGCGGTACGAGAGCGCATTTGGAGATTTTCAGAGAAAACTTATTTATTCCTCTTTTCTTGAATTTTCAGGCTAATATAAGTAAATAAAGGAAGAAAATATAGATAAAATGCAAAAGGAATAAACCCAGAATCACTCATCAAAATAGTTGCTGGCACGAGTCCAGCTATATTCCAAGGCACTAAGGGAGAAAGCACGACCACGGTATTTTCTAAATCGAGTGCCAGCTGATAATTATCTAATTGTTTTTCTTTACAATTATTCTTGACTAACTCTTGAGTTAAAAGAATGGCAATGGTTTGAGTACAACCAAATGCTGCTGAAGCTAGACCGATCAGATTTATACCGAGAAATAAATCCGCTCTTGAACGAGCTTTTTTCAGATAAATTGACACCGATTCTAACACTTTAGTTCCACTCAAAATTCCAGCAAATGCTGTCGAAACAACAACGATTAGAGATACTTTAACCATAGAAAATATTCCCCCTCCCAGTAGAATATTTTTTAAGCTAGTCTCTTGTGATAATTCGAAGCCCCAAACTGCATATTGCCAAATTTCTGAGCCAGAATAACCTTGAATATATACGCTAATAGCTAAGCCAATTAAGATGCTTACCAACATTACTAGCTTAATCTCTACTCGCAACCAAGCGAGTAATAAAACAGCTAAAGCTGGCAACAATACAATCGGATTAACCTCAAATAAATTACTAATTTCACTCAGAAAATATTCTCGTTCAAATTCTACAGGATTTGAACGAGAAATCAGCCAATAACATAGTATCGAAATACTTAAGGGGAAGAAACTTGTTACTAACATTTTTCTGATATTAGTGTGAATTTTTGTTTGGGTAATTACCGCAATTAAGTTCGCACTAGAAGACATAGGCGAACAGCGATCTCCCACATAAGCTCCTGCGACAATTGCACCAACTACGAGGTGTGGATTGATAGTACTGCCACTTGCCATAATTATTAAAGCAATTCCGATGGTACTGACAGTCCCAAAGGAAGTTCCAATTAATAACGATACCAACATACTCAAAATAAAAGCTGACAAGATAAAATAGTCAGGACTAATTATTTGAATTCCATAATAGACTAGAGTTGGTACTGTTCCTGCTGTCATCCAAATTGCTATTACTACCCCAATTAATAACAGAATATAGAGCACTGAAAAAGATTTCTTACTCCCAGCTATCCCCAGAGCTAATAATCTCTTTGGCTTAAATCCTCTTTGCCAAAGTAACCCGATTAAAATCGTTAAAGAGGCTAACATCGGATAAACAATAAAAACCCCTTTTAAAATACTAATTAAAAGTAATATAAATGAAATAATTAAAAACCATATTAAATCCATGATTAAAAACTAAACGGATTAGTTTGAAAATTGGCTATTTACCTATGTTAATAATTATAGGTATTGCTGACAAAATCTCAGAAGACTCTTCTAGATCGCTCAGGGTAAGTTTCCGTATAATTAATCTATCTGTATCTAATTTTTCCATTACCAACTTGACTGTGTTACGTCGTATCTAGCTATTTACCAATCGGCGAACCTGATTTTAAGATAAACTTTGTATTATAGTATATTGCAAAGTAGTTTATGAGAATTGTCTCCTCTATCTGGTTGGAGGAGGACGTGTTTCCTCATTTCTTAGTCTAATTAGGAGCTGAAAATCGTTACGAGACGTACCGGAACTGGCCATAGCTGCTGTTAGCAGCTTCAGATATTTAATTACTATTAATCGTATAAATCAAGAGCAACAAGAGGTAAAAAATGTTTGAAAATGTTGGACCCGCAGGTGCTAAAAATTTATCTCTAGATTTTGAGGAACTCTTTCAGAAATATCATCTAAAAATCCGAGGAATAATTCATGTTGGAGCGCATTATGGACAAGAGTCCGATATTTACCAAAAATTTAGAATAAACAACTTAGTCTTTTTTGAACCCCTCTCCAAGAATTTTGAAATTCTTCAAAGTCATGTTGGACAGAATGCTAAATTATTTCAGAAAGCATTAGGAAATGAAAATAAGAAGGTAAAAATGTATGTGGAAAAGGCTAACAATGGAATGTCTTCATCTATTTTAAAACCTAAGAAACATTTAAAACAATATCCCAATATTGTTTTTGATAGTGAGGAAATGGTCGATATGGTTAGACTTGATGATATTTTAGAAGAGCAAGATAACTATAATTTTCTCATAATAGATGTTCAAGGATACGAACTAGAAGTCCTTAAAGGCAGCCGAGAAACCTTACAAAATATTGATTATATTCTGAGCGAGGTCAATCGAGATGAACTATACGAAAATTGTGTTCGAGTTGAGCAATTAGACGACTTTTTAGCTCAGTTCAATTTCCAAAGATTAGAAACGAATTGGGAAGGGGGAACTTGGGGAGATGCTTTCTATGTGAAATCTCTAAAGGAATAAAAGTATGGCCAAATTATGGAAAAAAAATATTTAGAGACTGCTCTCCTTTATGTCTAATAGCTGCTACCAGCAGGCAACGAGATAGGTGGCGTATATTCCAGTTCTGCCTTCATCTGGTTAAAACTCAAAAAGCAATTACCCAGAAAGCGATCGCTGATGGACTGGGTTGTACCCAGAGTTGGATCTCAAAGCAATTTGGGGGTAAAACCCTTGGCTGGACTACTTTTCGGCAAATATTCCAATGCCTATATAACCACAAATCACGGAGATGGAATATTTTCTCCAGACGATATTGAACATACTGATTTGAGGGAGTGGTTAGAGTTGCCGCCTATAGAAGTGCTGAAAGTATGTTTTGACCACGCTAAAACGCAGGGTTGGAAGGATTTAGTAGAGATTTTATCCACGGCTGCTCCTGAAGTGATAGCTGGTTTCTTAGGTGT
>JASJDA010000380.1 GCA_030065755.1 Prochloraceae cyanobacterium
GTCTTTTGAGCGTCAAACTCCACCTGCTGATTCATGTAGTTACGGAACGATCGCAGGTGAAGAGTTGTTAGGTACATATATTGTTTGGTTTGTCTTCCATTGGTAATTTTATCTCTTGGAGAGGGGGAGAGGGGGAGAGGGGGAGAGGGGGAGCAGGGGAGAATAACAAAGAGCTAACAGCTAACAGCCAACAGCTAACAGCCAACAGCCAACAGCTTTAACTTAAGCGCTGACGCAACCACAAAGCAAATAGAGGTAAGGCAATTTTGTAACCCAGTTCAGCACCGTAAATTAAGCCTTTGTTTTGCAAACCCGCGATCGCTCCTTGGAGGCTTCCTCCTCTAGAGAGATAGTGTCTGTTGATATATTCTTTACTTTGGGGTTTTTCTGTGGGATCTATTGCCAAACATTCTAGTAAATGGGCTTGATTGGCAGGAAGTAGGGTTAATAAAGATTCAAAGGTGGTCGAAAGGTTCGATAATATTTCTTGTATGGTTTGCTCTACGTCTTCAGAGTTAATTAACCCTTTTTCTACTCGCAGAGTGGTTAATCGCTTCAATAAACTGGAAGCGTCCCCTATATGCCCTTGTACCGCATCTAAGAAGAGTTTTAAGGAGTTCGAGCGTGGGTTAAACGTGAGTCCTTCTTTTCTCAAAACTTCCTGAGCCCAAGCTGCAACTACCTCATCTGCTAAAGGAGTTAACTGCACTATTTCTAAGTACAAGTCTTCTTGGCTGCTAATTTCCCCTATAGTTGCTACTAGCACGTAACTCACTTCCGTCTGATGCTTTATTTCCTTGCGCAAGAATGCCTCCCAAGTTCCTTGGCGATCCCAGTTGCGGATGTGAGGAAAGCCGTGCAGAATAATTACCATTTGTCTGCCAATAGTCTTTGCTACTAGTTGGGGAAGTTGCAGCAATAGCTTGTATGCTAACCATTGTTGTTCTTGAAGGGCTACGAATTTGGGTTTGAATTTAGCTTTTTCTATCCTCTCAAATAACTCTGCTCCTTCTTCAGATAGCCACTGCTCTACCACCTCGTGTGAGGCTGCACTTTTAAAGGTCTTGTTCATTCCCTCGCACAAAAGTTGCAAAAACCGCTGGCTATTGGTTGCTCGCACGCAGTCGATATCTAGGATTTTTGCCCCAACTTCTTTGACTGCACGACGTACCAATGTCCGCCGTCCGCTTCCAGGAACTCCAGCAATAAGTAAGTCTGCATCGCGAGCAAGCGCTTGCGTAATTTGCTGAAATTGAGCTTGTCGCCCAAAGATTTCCAAGGAACTAGAAGTTTCTAAAAAATTCATGATCACCTCACGGGAGAATGGAAACCGCGATTTTGTAACTCGCGGAGGAAATTCGATACGGGAAATGTATTTCCCGTCAACCTCAAAGTACTTGGATGAGTCATCATACCACTACTTTTTAATTGACTAACAGTTTCGAGTTAAAAGCAAGTATTTTAAAAATATTATTTTGAAGCCCACTACCGATCGATCGACAATAATTTTTGACAAATTCTATGAGAATAGCTTTATATGGACTTCACGATCGTTTCAGAGTTTTTATCAGTTTTCAAAATTCGATCGTATTGTCAATAACATAAATAGCTTCAAACGAATTTACAATATTAAAATGACTTCATCATCTTTACCTTTGTAGCTATTAGATTGTATGGAATAATTACATTTGTAAAAAAAATCGTCACTAAAGTAATTGCTGTCGTCAAAATATTGCTCCTAAAAATCATTGAATTTGTTAAATCACATCCTAAATTAGTTACAAGTTTTGGCATTGATAATTTATATATAAATAACTGTTTTTTTTGGGGTCGAGATAATATTTGATAGCATTTTTACAGAAGGGCAAAAAGCTGAAATACTCAGAAATTTAAAAGAGCTGCTAAAAGATATTGAAGCTAAAGAAAGAGCTTTAAATTTAAGCGATGATGTTCAATTCAGAAACTTCTGACTTCTGACTTCGAGCGAAGCGGTAAAAGTAACTTTTGCCCATAGGTCTATTTTTGACCCTTGGCTCTAACTTACACCTATTGAGTATATGTGCTTAATATTTATTAGTGTCAAAAAATATTAAGCACTATTTTTTAGTGCTATAATCTAAAAAACAATAAATAACTGGGAAAAGAGATGGTCACTATATCCCCACCCAAGTCCCTCGATCGAAAAAAAGCCAACTGGCATACTCTAGAAATTCCCACAGTTTTAAGCTCTCTTCATAGCGATCCTGAAGTTGGTTTGAGCACCTCGTTAGTTAGGAAAAAGTTAAACTTGTTTGGTGCTAATGAATTGAAGAGGGGCAAAATAAAGCCTTGGTGGTTAAAGTTTCTCTTGCAATTCAACCAACCTCTAATCTACATCTTGCTAGCGGCTGGAGCAGTAAAAGCCCTATTAGGAGAATGGATAAATGCTGGAGTAATTTGGGGTGTTACGACTACTAATGCAGCGATCGGCTATTTACAAGAAGCCAAAGCAGAAGGAGCGATCGCCGCACTAGCTTCTTCAGTTACGACCGAAAGTACGGTCGTTCGTAACGGTAAAAAAATGTGCATTCCTTCGCGGGAATTAGTCCCTGGAGATCTGGTGTTGCTCAATTCTGGGGATAAAGTCCCTGCTGACTTGCGGCTGCTCAAAGTAAGGAGTTTGCAAATTGACGAATCAGCTATCACGGGAGAATCTGTAGCGGTAGAAAAATCCACCGAACCTCTAGAAGACGATATACCTCTAGGAGATCGCCGCAATATGGCATATGCAGGAGGGTTGGTCACCTTCGGACAGGGAAAAGGGGTGGTAGTTGCTACGGGGAAAAATACCGAAACTGGAAAAATTTCCCAATTATTAGAAAATCCCAGTTTCTCTACTCCTCTAACCCGCAAACTAGAAAAATTCAGCAAAAAATGGCTGTATTTAGTATTGGGGCTAGCTACTTTAACCTTTTTTGTCGGCTGGAACTTTAGAGGATTTAAAGAAGCCCTAGAAGCAGCAGTAGCTTTAACTGTGAGTGCCATTCCCGAAGGCTTACCCGCTGTCATCACCGTTACCCTTGCCATTGGGGTCGGTCGCATGGCAAAACGTCACGCTATTATCCGCAAATTACCCGCCGTCGAAACTTTGGGAAGTACTACAGTTATTTGTTCCGATAAAACTGGAACTTTAACTAAAAACCAGATGACAGTGCAAGAAATCTTTGCCGGAGGTAATAATTACAGCGTCATTGGGGCAGGTTACTCTCTAAATGGTGAAATTCTTTTCAACGGATACTCGATCGATCTAAATAAGCATATCACCTTAAGAGAATGTCTCGTTGCAGGACTTTTGTGTAACGACTCCCATCTCGAATACAAGGAGAATAAGTGGGTAGCGATCGGAGACCCCACTGAAACAGCATTAATTGTTGCTGGTAAAAAAGGTGGGTTAAGCCAATCTGAACTAGAAAAGAAAATGCCCCGTCAAGACTCAATTCCTTTTGAGTCCGAGTATAAATACATGGCAACTTTACACCAAACCTCGTTAGGCAAGATTGCTTATATTAAAGGTGCAGTTGAAGTGATTTTGCCCCGCTGTCACGTGGCTTTAGACCGACAAGGCAATTATGTCGAACTCGATCGCAAACAGGTACAAAAACAAGTCAAATTAATGGCAGAAAGAGGTTTGCGAGTGTTAGCTTTAGCTAAAAAACCCTTTCTCCTTAAGCAACAAGAAATCGCTCATACAGACGTTCAGGAGGCGTTAATTTTCTTGGGGTTGCAAGGGGCGATCGATCCTCCTCGCGAGAGCGCGATCGAGGCTGTAAAAGCTTGTCACAGAGCTGGAATTGAGGTCAAAATGATTACTGGCGACCACGTAGTCACCGCGAGTGCGATCGCCCGTCAGATGGGAATTCATAAAAATGGCGATACGATCGCCTTCACTGGGTCTCAATTAGCAAATATGGACTCTGTAGAACTTGCTACAGCAGCCAACAAAGGTTCTGTTTTTGCCCGCGTTGCACCCGAACAAAAACTCGATCTAGTAAAAGCCCTGCAAGCCAAAGGAGAAATTGTCGCTATGACAGGGGATGGGGTCAACGACGCACCAGCCCTCAAACAAGCAGATATTGGCGTTGCTATGGGTCATGGAGGAACAGAAGTAGCTAAAGAAGCTTCTGATATGCTGCTGACGGACGATAACTTTGCTTCAATAGAAGCAGCCGTTGAAGAAGGACGTGCCGTTTACAGAAATTTGCTCAAAGCAATTACTTTTATACTCCCAGTTAATGTCGGGGAGTCAATGAGCATTTTAATCGCTACTTTGTTGGCAAGAGATTTGCCAATTCTATCCCTACAAATTCTGTGGTTAAATATGCTTAATTCAATTACTATGACCGTCCCTTTAGCCTTTGAACCTAAGTCTTCAAAGGTAATGGAAGCAAAGCCTCGCAATCCCAACGAACCCATACTGTCAGGCAGTCGCCTGCAGCGCATTTTAGCCATTGCTTTATTTAATTTGATTGTCATTTTTGGGGTATTTGAATACGTGCGATCGACTACAGGAGATTTAGCTTTAGCTAGGACAATGGCTGTTAATGCTTTGATTGCTGGCAGAATTTTTTATCTATTGAGTATCAGTCAATTAGTGCCCAATTTTATAGCCAAAATAAATGGGGTAAATAAAAATCAAAATACCGATATTCCAGCGATCGGTTTGGGCATTGTCGGGGCGATCGCTTTCCAATTTATCTTCACTTATGTCCCCTTTATCAATGAAGTTTTTGCTACCGCACCTTTAAATTTAAATCAGTGGCTATTCTGCTTAGCAGTAAGTTTGCCCATGATTCCTTGGTCTGCTTTCGTAAATCGCCTCGATCCTCCTAATTAATTTGGTTTGCTTAGTGATTAGTGAGATTGAGTATCTAGCTAGTTACCAATAAATATCAAAAAAAGGGGCAAATAACTCATGCTAAAAACTTCGATCGCAAATGTTTTTTCTCATTGGAATATTTACTGGCAAAGAGATAAAATTATTCGCTTACTAGAAAATATTCAGGACTTAGTTATCATTAGTCTTTGTCTCAATCTGTTCGGAGTTATGGTAATTAAAATGGGGGAATTGTTTTTATCTTTAATGTCTCCTCTTCATTTTCAAACAGTTACCTCTGACATCCTGTTTTTATTGATTTTAGTCGAAATATTTAGACTGCTAATTATTTACCTTCAAGAACGTCGAGTTTCGATGATAGTAGCAGTTGAAGTAGCAATTGTATCCGTTCTCCGAGAAGTTGTTTTGTACGGAATTTTAGAAATTTCTGGCTCTCAAGTGATATCTATTTGCGAAATTTTACTGATTTTAGGAGCAATAATGTTGATTCCGACCCTAACTGAAAAGATGAAAAATACCAAAGAAGAGGAATTTTTGCCGAAGAATTCTCAATCGATCGAGTAATCCCTTTTTAGTTATTAGTTAGTGGTTAGATGTCTGCTCCTACCCACACTTGCCACACTTCCCCCCTAACCTCAATGATACCCATGAATATTTCTAACTTTTCTGCCAAAATCCAAGACAAAGAAAATGGGAAATTGACAAATAATCTCCACCCGACTGGATATTACAAATATCCAGACTTTTCAGATTATGGCTATGTAGTCGATCGAGAATTAGGACATAATCTTGCTGGGGGTAGAGTAACTTATAAAGCGATCGATCTCGAAACTAGGCAAAGAGTTGTCATCAAGCAATTTCAATTTTTGCGAGCGAAAAATTGGTCTCAATACGAAGCATACGAACGAGAAGTTGAAGTCTTAAAAAAGCTCGACCGCCCTAACATTCCCTCCTATCTAAATGACTTTGAAACCCCCACAAGTTTTTGCTTAGTCACTGAATATAAAGACGCTCCTTCCTTGGCTGTAAGAAGCAATTTTACCCACCAACAAATTAAAGAAATTGCTACTGCTGTCTTAGAAACTTTAGTTTACCTGCAACAACAAAATCCCCCTATGATTCATAGGGATATTAAACCAGAAAATATCCTGGTCGATGCTTCTGAAAAGATAAAAGTTTATTTGGTAGATTTTGGTTTTGCTAGTTTCAATAGTGGGGATTTTGCAGCTAGCAGCGCGGTTAAAGGTACTTTAGGATTTATGCCGCCAGAACAAATTTTCAATCGCCAATTAAGCGAAGCTTCTGACCTTTATAGTTTAGGAGTAACTCTAATTTGTTTGCTAACTCAGACAAAATCCACAGAAATTAGCAATTTAATTGACGATCGTTTTCGCATCGATGTTAAACGACTGAAACTAAAGCTAAATCGACATTTTATTCGCTGGCTAGAAAAAATGGGATCTCCAAATGTCGAAAAGCGCTATTCTAATGCCGAGGAAGCTTTAGAAGCACTTAAGTCGATCGATATAAACAACAATAGCTCCAATTTTAGTTCTTCAGTCCGTGCTAAAATTATGGCTCCTGCAGTCGGACTAGCTACCGTAAGCGCAGTAGCTTTAGCGCAAACGACCAAAGTAACGGACTGGCTAAAATACTCTAGCAAGCGCTTGTTAGAAACTTCTTCTCATACTCAGTTGCTAGCAACAGCAGAATCTCAAAATTGCCGTCTAAAAAATCCTAACCAAGAAGGTGCAAATCTCACTCGTGCGGATCTTCACGGTGCAATATTGAAAGATTTTAACTTCGATCGTGCCGATCTTCGCTTATCTGACCTCAGAGGTGCTTGTCTCCAAGGTGCTAGCCTTATAGGTGTTAACCTCGCTAATGCAGACGCGAGAAACGCCAATCTAAAAAACGCTAATCTAGAAGCAGCTAACCTCACTGGTGCGGATTTAGAAGGGGCAAATTTACAAGGAGTTAACTTAAAGAATGCAAATCTCCAACGTGCTAAACTGTGGGCAGTAAATTTACAAGGTGCTAACCTCACTGGTGCCAACTTGGGGCGATCGAGATTGTGGGATGCTAATCTCGGTCGTGCAAATTTGCAAAATGCTAATCTTAGAGATGCTAATCTCAAAGGTGCTAATCTCAAAGGTGCTAACCTCAAAGGTGCTTATCTGAGAGGTACTAACCTCAGAGACGCAATTATGCCTAATGGCAGATTCTCTCAAAGGCGATCGCGTTTCTAAATTAAATCAGTTATCAGTTATCAGGTTTGACTCGTGGATTTAAACCACTTCAGAGTTATCAATTGCAGGTCTTCGCTATCAACACGAATAACTTTCGATCTGGGCAACTAAGAGTCCGCGCAGTGGTGCGCGCGGGCTAAATTTTCTAGACGATCGCTATGGCTTCAGAGAGCAACTCTTCAGC
>JASJDA010000381.1 GCA_030065755.1 Prochloraceae cyanobacterium
GAAAGTAACATATTGCCTATGGCGATCGCTCAACTTTCACCAGCAGCTTGGCAAACAAAAGTTAATGAAATTTTTAAACAAGATTGATGTTCGAGCGAGGTTATTTTTGATAGTTACTAAGGATACAGGAAAAAACAAATTGTGTGCGCGCTGCGAAGCGGATCTCGGAGAAATCGAGGACTAACTAAATAATTTCTTCTGTGGCGATCGAGGATTAATTGCAGGTTTTCAAAACTAAACCCCCAGTCTAGAGGTGAGGTTCTATTTCAAGCGATCGCCAAAATAATGCACTGTCTGAATAAAACAGGTAAAACAACGGCATAACTAAATCTTGTTTTATTCATCAGTATATAAATTGTTAGCTAATAACCTTTTCAAAGTTATTAACATCTTCTGAAATAAGTCTAAGTAAACGTTGCAGTTCTTGACTTTCTTTTAACGAAGGCTCATAATCTTCATTAAGTTCTTTGGATTTTAAATAATCCATCATTTCATTTTGTTCAATTAAGCAATTAAGAGATTCATCGGAATTGGCAAGTTCTAGTATTTCTGCCATACGTTCTGCTTGTGACTCAGAAAGTGTAGGAAGAGATATTAAATTACGATACTCTTCTGCCAACTTTTGATTTAATCGTGAAAGTTTTTGATTCATTACTCATGCCTACTCTTTTTCCTCGTCAGGTATATTTTTACTCATTAGGCGATATTTTTCCACTTGAAAAAGAGTTTGGGGGAATTTAAAAACCCCCGCAGGTAAGTCTTTTAATAAGCTGAAATTAATCAGACTTGACAGACAAAAAAGCTTGTCTTAAGCGTTCTAATGCTCGTCCGCCTCTTTTTCTTGCGGTTGCTTCCTTTACAATTTCTCCTTCAGATTTTAAACGATTCACTACTTCTTTCCAAGATAAATTTTGGAAAAATTTCAACTCTAGAATTTGACGATCTTTATCGTCTAAAAGTTGAAGTGATTGGTTCAACCGATTGAAGTCTAGTTCATTAGATTTTTGATGATTTTCAAAACAAAACCGATCTATTAATTCAGAAGAATCATTATCGGAGGAATCCTCATTTATTAATTGAGATACGGGGATTTCTTTCTTTTGTTTCCGGCTTATTTCTCTAATAACATTATAAGAAGTTACTCTGATCCATGCTCCTGGGTTTCTAATATATTCTCCAGAAGAAATTTTTTCTTCGCCTCTGGTATACACTTCCGAGATTACATCATAAATATCCACATTCTTAAGATTAAATTGTGCAATTGTTCTCTTGATAAAGCGAGATAAAAGAAGAATCGATTGTTGTTCTTTTTTATCCTCTATGGTGTTTAGATTTAACAGATTTTTTACAGTCAAATCAAACAAGTTTTTAGCGGACTTTTGATCCATTTTTTACTCCAGTTTATTCTGACACAATACACCTCCTTTGAAATTGATTAACTGTATCTTTTTTTGCCCTATTACCTATCTTCTAATCGATTACCATTACCGCGGCCGCCAAAATGCACTTAACTTCTCACTAAGTTAAATGCAGGTTACTCGGTAGTACCGGAGGTTACTAAGATCTCTTGAATTGAGTTATTTGCTGTAAAGGGTAGTAGTTCGTAAAAAGCTAGCGGCAATTGATGACAAGCATGAATGAAATTATTATTCTTACTATTCAACCAGTAACCGATCTTTAGGAAGGATGAGATATGCTTCTTTAGATTTTCAAACATAACCTCTGAACGATTTTCCAATGAATTAAGAAGCTGCTTACCAGTCTCTTTTGCAAAACAAACAGATTTGGTAGCGAGCAAAGCAAAATGTTCCCGATTATTGCTTATTTTTTCAGGAATACTTATTCCTGCTATGGCTAACTCGTCGTGTACTGCCATGGGTAGGAGGAGTGCGTGAACTGGAGCAAATACTGTTGCGTCATTTAAAACGGTGAATGGCTCGGTTAGCCAGTTGATATCCGGAATATCTGAAAAAACACCAGGAGAATCAGCAATAGATACTATCTCCCTTTTGTCTTGTACTGACGTCCTATAAGGATCGAACTGATTAAAGGATGCTTTTTTTGCTTCAATAAGGACAAGAATTGCTTTCATTACTTTTCCAAAAATTATTCGTACATCTATATGTGCAGCAATCCCATCAAATGTGACACCTTTCCAAAAAAAAATTTCAATGTCACATAGTTACCATTGCAAGCACAAGAAAGTAGAGCGACTTACAAGCTAGGAAGTTCCAGAGATAAGAAAAAAGCAAAACTATCTCTAGTTATTGAGAAAAAGCAATAAGTAAATAAGCCTATCAATACAAGTAGCTATTGAGTAGGACAGGATAACTATGTGTTTTTTTTCAAAACTTTAAAAGTTAACTATTATTTAAGGAAAAAATTAATGAATCGGAATAAAATAAAAGATTGGGTGTTAGCTGGTGTTGTGACGACTTTAGTTGGAGGAACACTAACTATTGCCGTAATCGACGAAAATTATCGTTCTTCTTTCGTCGATCTTGCGAAAGTAGGAGTCGGGGGCTATATCGGTCTAACAATTCCTAAATCTAAATCCGAAAACGAACAAAAAAGTTAGCGCTCGTTCTTTAACTGGGAAAAAAGCTTATTAGCTAGCAATCGAGATACCAACAAATCTAGGTTTTTCCCAGTTAAAGGTAGACAGCATTCCGATCGAAATCTGCTTCTGAGTTATAAAGCGTTTATAGTTCGTAAAAATAAACCAGAAAAAATGAGAGTACCCTCTAGATTATTTCCTCTGCTAGCGATCGCTTGTTTGGCACTGCCTTTAGAATCCTGCACAGAAGAAGAAACTTTAGAATCTCAACTTTGGGAAGTTAAACCTGGTTCTGTTTACGATGGCGATACTTTTAGAGTGACTAGTGGCTTTGAAGAGTTAAAAATCAGGATGTGTGGCATTGACGCACCAGAGAAGAAACAACCCTTGGGAATTCAGTCTAGAGATTATTTGCGCTCGCTTCTTTCCAAAGACAACGGTCAGGTTATCTTAGTCCCTACAGATACAGATAGATACGGAAGGACTGTAGCAGAAGTATTCGTATCCGATGGTGGCGATCGAGAACTGTTTGTCAATGGTTTGATGGTCAAAGCTGGTCTGGCTTACGAATACAAGCGTTATTCTGGCAACTGTCCCAATAAAGACGTACTTACCACCGCAGAAGAAATGGCAAAGGAAGATAAAGCAGGAGTGTGGGGCAATCCTAACTCGATCGAGCCTTGGGAGTGGAGAAGGCAGAAAAGATAACCTGGGCGATCGTTAATTTTACATTCTCAAAAGAACCCTATTCGCATAGTCGCGCACCGAAATAAGTGAGAGCGAAAACTTTTCAAGGGTTTTATCCATAGGAATAATATTTCCCTTCCCATAGAACAGCTTCAACGCGGCAAAAGCCTTGGTTAACGAATTCTTAGCACTAGCCAGTTCTGCTTCTAGCTCTTCAACTGAAATCAACTCTACATCGTATGACCTCTTGGAGATTTTTTCAAAAATATTAATGACCTCAAGGGGGCTGAGCGCGTCTGGCCCGCCCAGTTCGAGAACTGCATCTGTCGCGGCCGAATTCTCCAAGCTCTGCACCGCCAATTCGGCAACGTCTCCCAGAGATATCCAACTAATCTTCTGAGTTCCTGCTCCATAGAGCGTTGCTTTGGCGTTTGGGAAGTCAAAACCAAGTGCTGGGCTGAGCCAGACCTCCATAAAGTAGCTCGGTCGCAAAATAGTATAGGTCATACCACTTGAGCGCACATTTGTCTCCACTGTCCGTTTAGCTACGGTGAGGGGATCGTCGAAACCAATACCACCACTATAAGAGATGTAGATGAAGTGCTTAACACCAGCAGAACGAGCTGCTTCAACTAAATTGAGCTGACCTTGAAGGTCGGTCGTCTCAATACTATCGCTCGGTTGCCTCGATCGAGTCGTCGTTGCGGTAGAAATAACTGTATTTACTCCCCGACAGGCTTGCTCCAGTGACTCCTTGTCGCGCAAATCTCCTGAGACTAGCTCCACGCCTAGACTTTTCAGATTAGCAATGGTATTAGGGGATGAAGTGGGACGGATTATCCCTCTAACTGGCAACTGCCTAGCTTTGAGTCGGCGGCAAATTTCACTGCCAAGAAATCCCGTTGCTCCTACCACTAGATTCATGAAACTCTCTCTTTTGCTCGTGCAAGCGTGCTATCTATATTTTTGAACCATATGTGTTGGGGAGATATTTCGTACCCTGCATCCCTTATTCGATTCACGAGCTTGCTACCTAACTTCTCAGACCAGGCGATCGACTCGACCATTTTTTTTACTCTATCATTTATTACTGCTTAAATAGCTATATAGCTTCTTGAGCAAACATTTTGGTGGCAACTTCATCAGAGATATAAAAAATATACGAGCCAGGTTGCCACCCATAAGTTTTGGCAATTTTATCCATCACTTCGGCTCCAGGTACGTAAAAAGGATCGTCATACAGTCTGTAAGCAGTCTCTCTATTTAATCCCGTGTCTTTCCAAAATCTATAACGAGTAAGTTTTTGGCGATCTATTAAAGACTTGATATCGTTTCTAATCACGAACACACTATATAACCTGCATTCATATTTTAGCAAACATATTTTTTTGAGTTAGCTTCTTGACTTATGTATGTTATTGTATACATAATAAAGACAAGAAAAAAACAAGCGATATGTGGAGATTGAAGACCTTGCACATATCGCTGCCCGTAAACCGACTAAGTATCGATTTATTATGACCATTTTAAACGAATCAGCCCATCGCTCCTTTCAAGCGCTCGAAATTGTTAACCCACTAGCCATTTGTAAAATACTCAATGGCTTTCAGCTTCACGACACACAAAGGTCGATCGCTACGAGTAAAGAAATCCTATAAACCCCAAACCAGCTTTTCTAGCCTGTGTAGGCTGACGCGATCGAAGATGTAGAGAGTGCAGTAGTTGTCCTGCACCTAATATACGCCTCATTAGTAATTTTCCTCATTTCTTTAAAACCCCCGACTCAGTTGAAGTTGGGGCGATAGTCTTTGTTCAGAATTTGATTATGACCGTTATTCCCGTACCCCAAAGAACCAATAACCAAAAAGTCTCTGGAACGTTTTACCCTCTCCAGAAAGAAGAATTAATGGCTCTCAAGAAAGCCAGACTGATTAACAACACAGCTTATGTTCATTTGGCTCTACGCTTCGAGAATCCCTTCTGCGACAGACCCATAACCATAATCCCCAAAGAATTTGCTCGGCGGTGGAATATTCCAGAAAGTAGTGTCTATGAAGCTCTCGGCAAGCTCAGAAAACTGGGAGTACTTAAGATCGAGTTTGGCAAAGTAGTTGTGCGCTGGTTCAATAGCAATTCTCAACAAGACTCGCTGCTTGGTGCGTCCTTATGCCTCGAACTGGGCGCGGGCGCTCCGCTTTCTGACAACCCAGAATCCATTCTGGAATCCCAGAATCAATTACCAGATTCCAGAAAAGTTTCTGAGACTTCAGAAAATCAAAACCCGAAACCCTTGCCTGACAAGGAAGACAGTCCTTCTCAAACTCTTCAGAATATTCAAACCACCCAAACCGAGAAGGTGGATGAAAAAATTTCTTCTCCAACAACCAATACAACAACCACTGAATCTAAATCTAATCTCAAGCCAATATCGCAGACTTTGGCTAAACCTAAAAAGTCAGTACCACGCAATGAGAATAATTCTCAAATACCAGCAGATTTGAAGGAGAAACTAGAACAGCTAGAAATTCCCCTAGATTCTAGAGTCATCAAAGCGATCGCCAACCATCACATCAGCCAAGCCTATGGAGCAGTAGCTCATGTAGAGAAGACTTGGGAAACAATTGAGAATCCTCGTGGCGTATTTTTGTTCCAAATCTCCAAACAGCCAGTAGAGAATTTAGGGGCAAGAGGACGAGTTTATACGGCGGCTGATTGGGGCTGGACGTTAGAGGACGTAAAAAGACGATATCCGACTAACTGGAGAGAAGCAGCTCCTCACTTTGGAGTGTCTTTAGAGGATTGAAAAACTTTCAGTTCGGGTGACGTTAATAGAGAGGTTTTAGAAAATGGAGAAGAATCTACCGCAGCCAGAAAGGACTGTTGATGCCGTTGTCGTGCGATCGCTAATGACTCCTGATGAAGCTCGTCAGTGTATTGAGGAAATCAAAGGGCATTTAATCGGTGTAAGAAAGCTTTTGCTGGAGCTAGAGGAGCGAAGGGGATGGGAAGCTTTAGGCTATGAGTCTATGCGTCAGTGTATGGTGGGGGAGTTTGGGAGATCGCAGTCCCAATTATATAGAGAGTTAAAGGCTGGGAAAATAGAAAGGAAAATTTCGCCACGTGGCGAAATTGGTTTGATACCTGAAGGACATTTACGCCATATTGGAAAATTGTCTCCTGAAAAATGGCTAGATGCTTGGTCGGAAGTGGAAAAAACAGCTCCCCAAAAAGGCGTAACAATGTCTCATGTCGCCAAAACTGTCGCCAAAATTAAAAGTTTAGATGTGGCAAAAAGCGAGCAAGAGTTTGTTTTAGGTGAATGGGTGAGAGTTAAAACCCGCCGTCGTTCCTCAAACTGGGATGAAATGCGGGGAGTCGTCGCCAAAGTGGAAGAATATGAAATTACTATAAGGCTTGACGACGATTCTGGGCAACTTTTACGATTTTATCGAGACGAACTGGTTAAAATTAATGCTCCCAACAGAGAACTCAACCAGATAATAGAGGAAGCTATACAGTGTGGAGATATAGTTACGATCGATTGTCCCACTGATGCCGAATTCTCCCAACGTATGTATAACGGTTGTTGGGGGACGATCTCGAAGAGATCCGCTTCGCGGCGCGCCAGCTCTGGAGTTGGAAGTTTAGAAGTAGTGGTTAAAGGGAAGATAATAAAGTTTATGAAATCCGATGTCAAGCCAGTAAATAATCCGACACCAACTTTTAGAGAGATTATAGAAAAGGTAAATCAGCTCCTAAGTCGGGACGATATCGACGAGTTAGATAGACAGATTTTAGAATTTTACGTGGGTCGGTTGAGTTTTACCGATAAGCAATTAGAAAGGCTGAAGCAGATTTGGGATTCTTATAGCAAGTAGAATATAAACGTTGCTGAAAAAGTATAGTGAATATACCGAAGCCTAAATCTTTAATTAGAGAACAATATAGTAGGCAGCAGAGTTTGTCAATATCTTTTAATGAAAAGCAATATTATTAGTCATTTATTATTTCAAAGAAGGAAAACAAATAGTGGTTTTACTTTAACAGAATTGTTAGTATCTCTGACGATCGT
>JASJDA010000382.1 GCA_030065755.1 Prochloraceae cyanobacterium
GACAATAAAGGCAAGTTTATTTATTAGCGAAAATTAGTAAATTATAATGAAATTAAAATTAGCGCTCGTTGTAAGTTTGTTGATACTTCTATGGTTATTTGTGCCAGTAAGTAGTGAGAGAGATTATATTCTGGCTGTCAGTGAAGTTGTACCAGTAAATAGCGATCGCACCAATACTCAACCTCTCAATGAAGTTACACCAGTAAATAGCAATGAAAAAGACACTCAGCCTCTAGATGAGGAAGATGACAGCAAGTCTATTGAAACTGTAAAACCATTAAAAAGCTACTTCCTTACCCTTTTGCCAGATGGAGCGAGGCAGGAAATAAAAATTAACCCTCCAGCGACGAGAATTGCAGTAATTTCAGAATCAGGAGATACGGCGATTAGATCTAAATTATAGCTGCATTCCAGGACAAAGACTAGAACTCGTTTACGATCGAGATACTCCAATTGAGAAATTCTGGGGAGAGAATAAAAGTAAAAACCAAGTGCGATTGCACATAGAAGTTTACCAACAAATTCAAAGTACTGACGATACTGAAGAACCAAACTCATCTATAGAGCCAAGTTAGGATGGCTTACTTGGAGGCTTAGAGCTATTTTGCTGTTTTTGGGAATAAAATTCTAATATTGCTTTCTCTAGCTCTGGGGACAGTCCGAGAGGCAAAGATCCAGACCGCAGGTGCAAGTCTCGCTGAGGAAAGGGAATCTCTATTTGATATTTTCTTAGTGCTGCTTCGATCGAAAAATAAAGATCGCTCTTGATAACGGGTTGCTTGCTGGGATCGGCAATCCAAACTAACAGCTCAAAGTCGATGGCACTGTTGCCAAATCCTATCAAAAAGACTTGAGCTGGGGGATAGGATAAAATATCAGAACAATTCTCAGCTACTTCTAATAGAGCAAGTCTTACTCTATTTACGTCAGAGCCATAAGCTACTCCTACAGATAAGTGAATCCGAGAAACAGGATTACGGTGACTCCAGTTAATTACCTCGGTTTCGAGAAAACGGGAATTAGGTACGATGAGCGAAACTGCATCGAGGGTTCTAATTTCCGTGCTGCGCCCTCCAATGCGCTCCACCGTACCCATAAACTCGTCCACTTGTACGAAATCTCCTACCTGAATTGGGCGCTCGAAGATTAAAACTAACCCGCTACCAAAGTTTCTGGCAATGTTCTGTAAGCCAAAACCTATCCCAATACTTAAGGCACTGGCGAGAATAGTTAACGAACTTAACTCCAATCCCCAAAGCTGTAGCAGCACGATCGTGCCAATGAAAATGAGGATATATTTGCTAACAATAGCGATGGCTTCCTGAACTCCTAAATTAATCCCTGTCGTACTTAAAATCCGCGCTCGCAGCCAATGAGTTGCAGTGCCAGAAAATACGATCGTTCCTAAAAATAAGCCCGTCAGAATCAGTAAACTGATTACGGAATAGGAATTGCTTCCGAGAGCAAAGATAGGGGAAGTCAAACTGGCAATTAAAGTATTGGCGATCGTATAACTCCACCGTCTAGTTAAGGGAAATAAATTAGTTACATATAGTGCTACTGCTACCCATAGGATGGCCCTTAATAGTAGGAGTGTTAAGGTAAAAAATAGTTTTAATGCCCAGTTAGAGTTTTTTGTTTCGTCTCCTGAACCAATAAAATTGGTTGCCGAGCGCTCAAAGCGCCGCCACAACCATCTCAAACCCCAGTGCAATAAACCAGCTAAAGGAACAACCGCAGCAGCTAACAGCACTCCTCGCCAGAAAAATTCAATGCTCCTTTCTTTTTGTGCCACTTCTACTGCTTGGCGGATTTCTTCAGCCCAGATTTCTGCTTGTTCTTGCGGGGTTCTTTCCCCGATCGCGTCCTTTTCGGTTACAGTGAACAGATAGCGATCGTTAATGAGAATAATTGGAGAGCGATTGCGCAATTCTACCCTAATGTCGGGAGGCTCCTCAGATTTGACCGCTTCTTCCAATTGGTGCGAGATAGAGTTAGCCCGCGATTTAGCGCTCAGGGGTTCGTAATTGCTGACTTGAAAAAGTTGCCTCCCGTCTATCACTACAAAAGCCTTCTCTTTCAATTCTGCCCTTACTGGGGTTAAGCTTAAGACTAGGATAAGGAATAGACTCAACCACAACCTTTGACGCGCTCGGCAGTTAGAGTTATATATTTTTCTGGCCATTATTTCCTTAGATGGTCACTGGGGACTCGACATAAATGCTTGGTTCTTGCATGGTAAAAGCTATGCCTTCTTGTGCCAGCTTTTTAGAGATCTTTTCGTTGGCTAGTTCTAATAAGCGCTTGCGCAGAGAAAGGGAATTTTCTGAAGAACCTAAAATAAAAAAGGTGATTCTAGCGCGAGTTCCAGCCTTTTCAACGGGTTGAAACAAACTAATTTTAGTACTGCCAGGATCTATACCAAATAAAGCATTGGTAGTTTCTTTAACAACTTGCTCTACTAAAGCTTGGTGACGTTTTTCTAGTGACTCGGAAAAATCAAGGTAAAGCAAGACCATTACTTTTTTGCCTCTGGTAACGTTCTCGATTTGCAGAGAAGCCATTGTTGAGTTGGGTACAATCGCGAGGGTGCTTTTGGCTGCGGTGCGAATTTTAGTCGAGCGCAAGCCAATTGATTCAACTCGACCGAACAAACCGTCAGGTAAACGAATGTACTCCCCAGGAACGAAAGGACGGTCTAAATACAATACTACTGTTCCTAAAAGCTGTTCTAGGGTTTTTTGAGCGGCAAAAGCAATTGCCAGTCCCCCAATTCCCAAACCAGCTAATAAGCCAATCAAATCGAAACGACTCTGAGCAAAAGCAACCACAGCGACAAAGCCAATAATTAAATTAGCTAGGGTTTCAAATACCAGCAGCAACTCGTCTACTTCTCGCCCTAATTTGCGAATTAACTCAATACCATAGGCTCTGACAAACTGCCGAAATAAACGGGAACACAACCAGGCAATACTGATAATTACGGCTAAATCTAAGAAAAAGCGACAAAAATCGTAAACTACCTCATATTCCCTAATCCAGACTAATGAGAAAGAAATAATAGTCAGAGTCGTAGCAATTCTCAATAAGTTACTAATTGGTTCGATTAAATTTTGATAGATATTTGTTCCTTGCTCTGGGGAAAATTGCTGGAGCATTAGTTTGGCGATCGATGGCGTAGACTGTCCGACTACTAAGGCAAAAAGAACGAACCCCAAAGAAAAACTCAAGCTGAGACTAGAATAATTGATAATACTATAGCTCCACTCTCTGGTTACGGGAAAAAGATCGATCGCGTAGGCTGCTGCAATTGTCCAGACTGCTGTCCTTGCTAGGAGCAACCGAACCTTGAGAAATATTGCTTGGGATTGGCTTTCTTGAGATATCTCGTCTTTTGATTCTCCCGACACCGATCGCTCCCATAACAGTCCCAACCACGAGTGAACGGCGATCGCCGCTAGCAATGCAGCACCCGCTATTCCCCACGACTGCCACAGATATTGTTGGCTTCTTTCTTTTTGAGCTAGTTCCACGGCTTGGCGGATAGTTTTGGCCCAGATTTCGGCTTGTTCTTGTGGCGTTTTATCCCCAACTGTATCGCTTTGGGTGACGGTCAACAAGTGGCGATCGTTTATTAGAATTACAGGCGATCGGTTACGTTTTTCTATCTCGATTTTGGGAACTTCTTGAGATTCGATTATTACTTCCAGGATCGATTCAATCAAGTCCGATCGCGTTTGAGCGGTATATGGTTGAGAACTGCCGACTTGAAAAATTTCTCGACCATCTAGAACGACAGGAGCCAATTCACTCTTCTGCGCTATTGCTGGCTGTAATAACGTCAACAGAAGAGCAAATATCGCTCCTATTAATATTGATTTAGAGAACAATTTGAGCTGGGATAATATTTTCGCTATCATATCATTTCTAATAATATCTTTAAAAATTCGTCAAAGTTGGAATTTTTTTTTAAACTTTATCTGGTCAATTGCCATTGTTCACTGGAAACTTTTAAAAAGTTTCGGTTTTGGAGCCATTACCATTATTCAGATTAGGGAATCTTTAATTAAAGACTCTCAGCTCACTCAAAACTACTTAGTTTTAATTTTAAGCTCTTGTTTAATTGCTACTTTTCCTATAAAGCAATAAATGAATTTATTTCAAAATTATTGCTTTTTCTCAATGATTCTGGTCAAAGAAAAAGTGTTACTTGGTGCGTCCTTAAGTTTAGATTTCTTAGCTAGCATTAACTCAGCATTTTTACTTCAAGAATTAACAGACAAGACCCAACGTGAAATTGGCTCGACTGACAATTAAATAGTAATTATAAAAAATCATTTATTCCCTCGAACAAAAAGATTACCATTAGATATAGCGTTGAGAGCGACATTCAAATTCTTTACCAATAGAAAAAAGATAGGTACTTTTAGATGAATGCTGACAAAAAAAAACTATGAAATTGAAGTCGTGTTTAACTATTACCTGCTCGATATTAATAACAACTTGGGTAGTAGTATCTCCAGTAAAGGCTCAGCTTCCGACGATAAAAAATTTAGAGCCACTCCTACAACAGAGCGCTCGCCAACCGGCTAACTCACTAGTATCTGGTTGTATTTGGCTTGACGGTCGATGTGTATTCAAAGTTGCCGCTCTCAAGTCAGAGTTAAACGATCGAATTAATCCAATTCAAGAAAGATTCAATGAGATCGCTAAAGAATACTTGCAAAACGACAGCGAAGAATTACAAGTTATCAAAGAGTATAGAAATGATACATACCATATATACGTCCTAATAGGCGGAAAAAAACAACGCCTGATGAACGTTACCAACTACGATGGGAATTTAAGAGGAGCAACTCTAGAAGAGAGAGCCGACCAAATATTAGAAAAAGTAGAAAAAAGCTTAAAAACAGCCAAGTTAGAAAGACAACCGTCACATCTTATCGAACAAGGTAAGATAGCTGGTGCAACTGCTGTATTGATGCTTTTAGTTAGTTTGGCAATTGCCAATCCAAAAAACTCGAAAAAGCGATCTGGCGCTCGGGAAACATCTGAGGAGCTCTCCGAGCTTAACCCAATTATGACTAAGTTAATACAAAGGCAAAAAGTGAATCTGGGAGCAGTTAAGCTCGTGCTGTCAAGTTTAGCTCAAGTTGTCATTTGGGTAGGAGGAACCATATTTATTTTGGGATTATTTCCCTACACCAGAACCATCCAGCTTTTGACTATTAGGACGCTCACGATTCCTTTTCAAGTGGGAATAGTGAGCTTGGCAACATATACGGTAATTCGTTTGGGCTATGCTGCGATCGCCAAATTTAATTCTACTATTGCCAATCATTCTTTACTTACTTCAGAAAACGATCGGCGCTTGCAATTGCGAATAACTACTATATCCGTGGTGGCAAGGAGTATT
The DNA here is from genome assembly GCA_030065755.1 of Prochloraceae cyanobacterium. GTDB lineage: Bacteria > Cyanobacteriota > Cyanobacteriia > Cyanobacteriales > JASJDA01 > JASJDA01. The sequence continues at coordinate 5,417 of JASJDA010000382.1, forward strand.
GTCACTATTAGCTGCATGGGAATAGGAATATTGGTAGCTTTGGATACTGTGGGCATAAATATTGCTCCAATCCTTGCTGGTGCTGGAATCATTGGTATTGCAGTTTCTTTTGCCTCTCAAAGTTTAATTAAAGATACCATCAACGGCTTTTTGATTATTTTAGAAGACCAATATGCTGTCGGTGATGTAATTAAGGTAGGAGAATACAGCGGCTTAGTAGAAAATATTAATCTCCGCATTACTCAGCTACGAGATGCAGAGGGAAAATTAATTACTATTCCCAATAGCGAAATTAAAGTAGTTGCAAACCTTTCTAGTAACTGGGCGAGGGCCGACTTAAATATTCCCGTTGCTTACCAAACTGACGTAAATAAAGCGCTCAAGCTAGTTACTCAAGTTGCCGAAGCTATGAGCGTTGACGAAAGCTGGAAGGGTTTAATTTTAGAACCGCCCCAGGTGCTAGGAGTAGATAATTTTGGCGAGGGCGGGGTAATTATTAAAGTGTGGATTAAAACTCAACCTCTACAGCAATGGGTAGTTTCCAGGGAGTTTCGTCGCCGAATCAAGGAAGGGTTCGATCGTTCTGGAATTCCCATCCACATGCCTCAACAGCAGGTTTGGTACAAGCGCTATTCTTCAGATCTATTAGTAGTAGAACAAAACAAAGACGATCCTCAGCTATAGGATTTACATAACCGATGCACCCAACGCAAGAATTCCACCGTCGAAAGCAAAAGGTCAAACGCGGTAATGTTAAGCTCCAGGCTTGAAGTAATCTAGAAGCCGATCGCCCGAATCGGCTCTGATTAAAGCAACTACTACATCTGGCAATGCCGCTAAACTGGGATAGATTAGATAGCGAGGCTCCCAGCGAGGCTGAAATTTATCTTTATATTCGTGCAGCCCCTGAAAATTGTAGAATCGATCTAAGTGTTCGTAGAGATAGTTTAATGCTTTTTCTAAGCGAGGCGAATCCTGAGTTTTACCCGTACCGGAAAGAGCTGACAGTCCGAGGTTAAAGCTATCGTAACCAATGTCTTTGAAATATTGAAACATCGAAACGAACAAAAAGTCCATCGTACCTCGTTCAACTGCGGCTCGTTTTCGCATCAGGTCGATAGTAATCTCATTGAGCTGGTACTCTGGTATGATGTTGGCAAAAGCACTTATTTGACCTTCAGGAGTTTTGACGGCAGCAATTTCGTACGAACGCAAATAAGCTTCGTCGAACCAACCCAGAGAGAATTGCTTCTCCGAACCCTGTCTGGTTGCCAGCCATTCGTCGCTAACACTTCTAAGTTCTTGTAACAGTTCGTCAGCAAGAGGCGGCGGGTAGAAGATAACTTGATGCCCCAATTTAGTAAAGCGATTTATAGCCGTTCTCAAATTTTTGCCAGCTTTTCCCTGTAAAGTATCTCGCATTGCCAGCAGGAGAACCAACACTATTGCAGACAGTAGGCTCTCCTCATAATCCAATCCTTTAAGCAAGTTACTGACAATAGAGATAATTAGCAAGCCAATAGTAAGTAACAGAGCAATTCGCTTGCGTCGCACCAAATTAATAGCCAGGGTAAGTAGAATAAAGCCTGTTACGGCAGCAAAAATGTGACTGCCTGCGCGCACTTCAAAGGGAAAAATTTGTTTGAGCGACTCAACCCGTTCTGGCCAACCTGGGGTAGCTGCTGAAAGCAGATTTATAAATCCAACTAATGCAGTTAGTAAAGCTACTATCCAAAGTTGAATCCTGTTACTTTTTGTCTGCACAGTATCTCTGTTGCTGCTCTTATCTTTTTAATTTATCTTAGTTTATATAGTAATCGGCGAATCAACATTAATGGTTTTGTCTTCTAGGTCAAAGGCTATTCCATACTCTTTCAATTGGCGACTAATTTTTTG
>JASJDA010000081.1 GCA_030065755.1 Prochloraceae cyanobacterium
TATAGAGGGAACCCTTTTTATTTAACTTATCTGTTGTGACAATTAACTTTACTGCAACAGAGGGTTCCCTCTATAAAAATAAAGATATCCTTCGGGGAGCAGGGGAGATGGGGAGAATAACAAACAGCCAACAGCCAACAGCCAACAGCAAATAACAAAATAGTGATATAAGTTTATTACCACCGTCAAAAAAGATTTTATGGATAATATCTCGCAGCTAGCGAGCCAGTTTCAATCTTCCTCAGAAAAAAATCAACTCCAGCTTATTAGCAAACTTGTCAGCAGTGGCGATAGGGGTTTGGAAGTGCTGATGGAATTTTTGCGAGAACGTCAGTCGGAACCAGCTAACTTAGTAGTGGGAAAAGCTTATCAAGTTCTTTATTTAGCTGATAGCTCTAAAACCCAAGAATTCCTCCAAACTTACTTTAATGGCGGCATTATTCCCCTCAAATCAGAGCAAAATATAGATTACGAGCCACTGCAACAGCTACTTTTGCGACAAGATTTTCAAAACGCTGACACCCTTACTAGAGAAAAGCTTTGCGAACTAGCAGGTGTTGCAGCAAAGGAAAGAAAATGGCTCTATTTTACCGAAGTAGACAATTTCCCTGCTACTGACTTGAATACTATAAACCGTCTCTGGGCGCTCTACTCGGAAGGAAAATTCGGCTTTTCCGTACAGCGACAGATTTGGCTGTCATTAGGTAAAGACTTCTCTAAACTATGGCCGACAATAGGTTGGAAGAGTGGTAACAATTGGACGCGCTATCCCGACCAATTTACCTGGGATCTGAGCGCTCCAAAAGGTCATCTTCCTTTATTAAATCAATTGCGAGGCGTCCAAGTAATTAAGTCTTTGCTATCACATCCAGTATGGTCGCAGAATAGTTAACATTTTTACTATTAAGCTGTTTGTCTGCGGCGTACTTACCAATGAAGTCAGAAGTCATCGGAACCCTTATATAGCAATTCAGTTAAAACCGAAGCAAATAAGTTATCTAAAGAGGGTTCCGAGAGTAAAAATAAATAACATCCCGTGGACGCACCAAGCAGAGGTAGAACTTCTGACTTCTGACTTCTGACTTCACACTTCTGACTTCGTGAAAGTCCCTGAATAATTGCTCGTACTGTATTGCCTTTTTCTCCTACTGAAGTGACAATTTTAGTGGGAGAATCGTGCTTAATTTCCTTAAAGACGATATTTAGGAATAGTTAATGGGAACTTTAAGTGTAGCAGGTAAAAATTTTTTTCGCCCTTCCTCAAAAAGAAAACAAAGTCTAGCTTTTGCTGAAGGGGAGTACGAGGAGTGAAAAAATGGGATACCTACACTGAAAAAGTTATCAAACCCGAATAATTTAAATTAGTGATGCAATTGGAAGCTATAAATTCAAGGTTAAAAATAAGCCCGATCGACACGAAAAACAGGCTATTTTGCCGTTTAGATGGTCTGAGTCCAGAAGTACGGGAACAGCGAAGGATTGCTATTTTAAAAAACTTAGGATTGCTAGAACCAGAAGCATCTCCGGTATTTGAAGAAGCTACTCAAACTGCAGCTAATTTTTTAGAAGCACCAATTTGCATCTTAGGTTTGATGGTTAAAGACCAACTGTGGCTCAAGTCAGCTTTTGGTCTGTCTAGAATCGGATTGATGAATCAGTTGGCTGTCAATAGAACTATATTACGGCAAGATTCTTTCAGTGCTTACGTTGTAGACAGTCATCAAGATTTAATTTTAGAAGACACCATAATTAGCCAAGTTTTTGCCAGTAGTGCTTTAGTACAACATTACGGGATTCGAGCCTATCTAGGTACTCCATTGATGACTCAAGGACACTGTATTGGCGCTCTAGCAGTCATGGATCTAGAACCTCGTCAATTTACAAATAAAGATATTCAATTCTTAGCCATGACTGCGCGCTGGTGTTTGAGAGAATTTGAAAGAGATCGTCTTGTCAAAAATAAGCCGACTAACCTCATCGAACCATCGAGCAAGCAGCAATTAGTATCCGATCGAACCGAGTCAACCTGGAATAATGAGACTGGGTCGGACAATATAATTGTTCAACCAACTGTTGTTTCCGCTACAGATCTTTCTACCAATAACATCAAGGCTAGGTTGCTAGATAAGTTAACCCAAAAAATTCGAACTCCTCTTACTTCAGTAATTGGCATGGCTAGCGTACTCAGAAGGGAACTTTATGGCCCTCTAACCGATAAGCAGAAAGAATATATGACTATTATTCATAATAGCGGCCAGTATCTGATGTCTTTAGCTGAAGAAATTGTTAATTTAGGTGCTTTAGACGAAAATCCCTCACAATTGCAACTGGCTCCCATAGAAATTGAAATGCTTTGCCAGCAAGTGCTAAATAACCTGCTTGAAATTGCCAAACAGCAACGCCAAGAGCTTCGTTTGTCTGTGGAGCCAGGAAACCGTCTTTGGTTATTAGATAAGGAAAAAATACGGCAAGCTCTCTACTATATAGTAGTTGGAGTGCTTGAATCTGCTGACACTGGCAGCCTAATACGCATTCACGTTTCCCACAGAAGCAATACCCTAAATCTCGGTATTTGGGCTAGCCATCCCTGGCTAGCAGATGGCTTACCTCAAGTGGAATTGTTTTCCCCTTACCTAGTTAATTTTCTTTCTCTTAACTCGCAAAGTTCAAGAGAAGCCAATTTTATAGATATAGAAGATCGAGGCTTGAGCGATCGCGTAATCTCTGCTTCTATTGTGGCAAAAGCTTTACAGGAAAGCGAAAAAGTCAAATCTAATTCTAATGAAAATAACTCTCACAAACTTTTGGGATTGTTATTAGCTTGTCATTTTGTAGAACTGCACGAAGGGAAAATTATGATTCAAGGCTCCCCAGAGTCTGGCTATCGCTATATTTTACAGCTACCCAAAAGACCAGCAGGGTAAATCTAAACCGAATTCACAAATAATTTTTTCGCCACAGTGAAGTATTAGTTTAAAAATATAAAAGCACACTAATACGGATCGAGTTTTTATGAATTCTGCCTGGGTTAAATTAGCACTCTGGGAAGTAGATTTGTATTTGTGGCAGAGTGCAAGCTATTTGTATCGACTAGTTGGTATTGTAGGTAATTGGCGTCAGAGTAGTTGGCTGCTTCAGTACTCTGAATTCATAGGGGCGCTATTAATCAGTTTATTGTTAGCGATCGCTCCTTTTGTTTCCACCAGCGCGATCGGGATTTTCTTAATTGCTGGAGCTATGTTTTGGGGGTTGTTAACTTTATCGGACGACACTAGAAGCGGCGTTACCTCCATTCACTTGCTGGTGTTTTTATACTGGTGTATAGCGACAGTAGCAATGGCTTTTTCTCCAGAGTTTTCTGCGGCTGTTTCTGGCTGGGTGAAGCTGACCCTGTATCTAGTATTTTTTGCCCTCGCTACTAGAGTTTTACGATCGCCTGCGATCTGCTCTTGGATTATTACTATTTTTCTTCACGTCTCCCTAATAGTAAGTATTTACGGAGTCAGACAACAATTTTACGGAGCCAGACAACTAGCAACCTGGAACGACCCTAATTCAGCTCTAGCTCAAGATACTAGAGTTTATAGCTATTTGGGCAATCCTAACCTCTTGGCTGGGTATCTTATTACCGCGATCGCTCTCAGTATAGCTGCAGTTTTCGTTTGGCAACGCTGGCTCCCCAAAGCTTTAGCATTAATTATCTTAATTGTTAACTCTTCCTGTTTGTATTTCACCGACAGTCGGGGTGGTTGGATCGGAATGTTGGCGCTAACTTTAACTTTTCTGTTGCTGTTGCGCTACTGGTGGAAGGATTATTTACCTCGTTTTTGGCGGACTTGGTTGCTACCGATCGTCTTTGGAAGTTTAGCAGGATTATTAATTGCAGCCTTGTTGGTAGTGGAACCTTTGCGCTTGAGAGTTTTAAGTATTTTTGCTGGCAGAGAAGATAGCAGTAATAATTTCCGCATCAATGTTTGGCTAGCAGTATTCGACATGATCCGCGATCGACCCTTAATTGGTATTGGACCTGGTAACGAGGTGTTTAACCTCGTTTATCCTCGTTATATGCGTACTGGGTATACTGCTTTGAGTGCCTACTCTATCTTTTTAGAAATACTGGTAGAAGTGGGTTTAATTGGTTTGGGTTGTTTCCTGTGGCTAATAGTTGTTGCTTTCGATCGAGGAGTGCGTCAATTAGAGAGGTTGCGCTTAGAGAGAAATCTGCAAGGTTTTTGGCTGATGGGAGCGATCGCGGCTACAGTGGGAATGCTTGCTCATGGGGTGGTAGACACAGTTTGGTATCGTCCTCAAATTCAGACCCTGTGGTGGTTGGCGATCGCTATAATTGCCAGCAAAATCTCAGACTCGAAAGAAACACCATCAGATCTTAAAAACGTTTCATCGCACGAGCCATCTCTCGCTCGTCCTGACGGCGCTTGAGGGTTTCCCGTTTGTCGTGAAGTTTCTTACCTTTACCTAAGCCCAAACTCACTTTAACCCAACTATCTTTGAAATACATTTTCAAAGGTACTAAAGTCAAACCTTTTTCTTCCACTTTACCTATGAGTTTATTAATTTCTCGACGGTGAAGTAATAGTTTGCGAGTGCGACGAGGCTCGTGATTGAAATATTGTCCGCTAGCTTCATAAGGGGAAATATGCACGTTGAGCAACAAAACTTCTCCGTTACGGACTAATGCATATCCGTCGCGGAGATTTACTCTTCCTGCTCGAATTGACTTAACTTCCGTTCCTGTCAGTTGCACTCCTGCTTCGTAGGTTTCTAATATTTCATAGAGATAGCGTGCTTGCCGATTGTCGCTAACAACTTTGATTGTTCCGTTTTTTTCTGCCATATTTGCGTCTGTAGTGCTTAATTTAATTATATTAAATCTGTCTCAAAAACTGAGACAGAAACTATGCTGCGGCATCTAGGATTGAGGCACAAATTCACCCGCGATCGCTCCTATGTTCAAGCAAACATTTCAGCTAAAACGTTTAAAACTTTAGTGCTGTCAGTATCAGAAAGTTTCCCTATCTTATTCAATAAACGTTTTTTATCAACTGTACGAATTTGGTCTAAAACTACCTGCCCAGATTTATTATCAAAAAGAACTGAAACCCTTGTGGGATAGTTTTTGGTAGCAGTTGTCATGGGATGTTTTTTATTTTTAATTAGGGAACCCTTTTCCAAATAATTATGTCTCTTCGCTTTTAACTTACCGCTATAGAAGGGTTCCCTAATTAAAAATATATTTTTTTCCATAGGTGCGATAATTACAGTCTTGATATTGTGATTCATCTCGTCAGGAGAAATTATTAAACAGGGGCGAGTTTTTCTAATTTCCGAACCGACAGTAGGATCGAGATTAATAATGTAGATTTCAAATCGATCGGGTTGCGGATACTTGACCACTACCACTCCAAATCGTCCCAATCGTGTTGAATCTCTTCGTCTATTAAAAGGCGATCCGCTAATGCGGATCCGCGTAGCGGCGCGTCTTCATTCTTAGCCATATTCTTAAATGCTTCATCCCAACCCTGGCGTGGTGTCTCTGCGGGAGAAATAACAATACACCCATCTTGTACCGTCATCTCAACATCTCCAGTTAAACCGCACTCGGAGATAAAAGGTTTTGGAATTCGCACGCCTTGAGAATTTCCTATAGATACGATTTTGGTTTTCATCAACCTGGGGGTTTTGTAATTACATAATAATTACTACAATATCATAATTACCCAAATCAAAAACTCAACCAACTAATAAAGCTATTTTTTCTTTGGATGGGAAGTGAGGGGTTTAAGAAACCCCTTTAAGCGATCGATATAGCTTTTTAGATGAGACGATCGCTCGATTAACTAACTCAATCCTTGAACAACAGGATGGAAGTAAAACGCCAATGCCAATACTGTATAAGTGGCTAAAAGCAATCCACCTTCTAACCAATTCGATCGACCGTCAGAACTAATAGAATTGACAATTAATACTGACACTGTAACTGCTACTAATTCAAAAGGATTGAAATTGAGATCCATTGGCTGACCGATTATCCAACCAGCTAGTACCAATATAGGAGCAACAAATAGAGCAATTTGCAAGCTAGAACCTACTGCAACCGACAGGGATAGATCCATCTTGTTTTTCATTGCTACCGTAACTGCAGTAGCGTGTTCGGCTGCATTCCCTACAACTGGGAGAAGAATAACCCCAGTAAATAGGGCGGTCAGTCCTAAGCTAGAAGTAGCTTCTTCTAACGAATCTATTAATAATTCTGACTCTAATGCTACTGCTAGTGTTACCACTAGCAAAACTGTCACCCAAATCCACAAATTTGGTTTATGTTCCTCTTTAGGTTTGTGTTCCTCTTTAGATTCAGTAGATTCACTGTCTTCTTCTAAGTCTGCTACACCTACATCGTAGAGGTAGGCATGGGTTTTCATAGAAAATAGTAAAGTTAGTGCGTAGACAAAGATTAGGACGATAGCTACTGCAATAGATAGTTTTTGCAGGATAGCTGGCTCGATACCAGTAGAAGTATATTCTACTGCTGTGGGTAAAAGAAGAGCAATCACAGCCAAATTCATGGAAGAAGCATTCATTCGTGCCGCAGTAGGTTGAAAATCTTGCTCTTTGTAGCGCAAACCGCCTAAAAGCATGGCAAAACCCATGACTAGCAATAAGTTACCGATAATCGAACCCGTAATTGTAGCTTTAACTACCTCAATTAAGCCCTGTTTGAGAGCAACAAATCCTAAAATTAGTTCTGTAGCGTTACCGAAAGTAGCATTTAACAGACCTCCTAAATTGGGCCCTACAACTATGGCTATTTCTTCTGTTGCGAGTCCCATAAAGGCAGCTAGGGGAACTATGGCTATTATCGCAGTAATGAAGATTACTGTCGCTCCCCAGTCAAGAAAATGACCCGCAATGGAGATAGGCATAAAAACTAACAACAGCAAAAAAATTGTATTTTTGTTGAGCATCTATGTTTTCTCTGCTTGATAAAATTAAGCAACCCAGCCTCTAGGATACGCTATATTTTTTCTTTCTTTTTTGGCACCAAATAAGGGAAAATAAGATTTGGTTACAAAACTTTAGAAAAATTAGTATGGCTGACGACCGCAAAAAACGCATTCTCGATCATTTAGCACGAACTAGTTCGGACAATCAAAATTTGTTTGGTATCAAAAAAAAGGCTCAGCAAGTCAATGGGGCAACACCTCCTGTAGAACCGATCGAATCTGCTCAACCTGTTCCTGTTGAAGAAAATAACTCTGCTCCTGTTGAAGTAAGTGAACCGGCTGAACCTATTAATTCATCTACTCCTCCAACTCCAGAAAAGGTAGATTCTCCCCAAGACCGTATTCTGGCTCATCTCAAAAGCAGTAGCGATAATTTTAGCGATTTTTCTCGTACTTCCAAGCAACGAATTAAGCAAATTGAGGAACACATTCGCAAAACTACGAGCTAAAGCTTCTCTACACTAGTGTTGCTTTAGCTAGGTGTTAGGTATTAGATACCATAGGTTAGCGTAGGTAAATTGAATTTAAAAAAACCTAAAATCTAAACCCTAACACCTCTTGCTATCTTAGATATTTTGACAATAAAAAAGTTGTTTATTAGACTAAGAAAAATAGATAATTGTAAATAAGCTGTTAAATTTTCAGGATAAAGGGCTATTTTAACTTAAATTGGAGAAAAATTAAAAGTCTATTTGATTGGGTTTAAGTAGAAGGTGTGGCAAAGTTTAAAGTTAATATTTCTTGGCGATCGAAGTGAAACAGTTGGTAAAAAAAATAAACTCACTGCAATGGACAGACAACTTTTAACTATTTAAGAAAGCCAGGTAATTAAGTACTTAAAACTGCCACAAAAAAATGGGAGATATTATGAATAATGTTGGTAACAATGCTTCAGCAACAACCTCAAATAATTTTGAGGTCAATCTCAATTCCCTGAAAACAGCCCAGGGCGTATACGTAACAGTCCACGGTCATTTCTATCAACCGCCACGAGAAAACCCCTATCTAGACACCATTGAACGCCAACCGAGTGCCTATCCATTCCACGACTGGAACGAACGCATTCACTACGAATGCTATCGCCCCAATGCTTTTGCCAGAATCTTGAACGAACGTGGGGACGTAATTGAAATAGTCAATAATTTTGAGTATCTGAGTTTTAATATTGGCCCCACCTTAATGTCGTGGTTGGAAAACTACGATATCGAGGTATATCAGCGCATCCTCGAAGGCGATCGCAAAAGTATGGAGCGTCTGGGTCACGGAAACGCGATCGCTCAAGTATACAACCACATTATCTTACCCCTAGCAAACTCAAGGGATAAATACACCCAAATACGTTGGGGTAAAGAAGAATTTAAATCCCGTTTCGGAAGGTATCCTGAAGGGATGTGGCTGGCAGAAACAGCAGTAGACTACCCTTCTTTAGAAGCCTTAATATCCGAAGGCATCCGCTTCATTATCCTCGCACCTTCCCAAGCAGAACGCTGTCGCCCTTTCCCCACAGAAGAAGATCCCGATCGCGAATGGCAAGAAGTAGGAGGAGGACAAATCGATCCCACCCGTCCCTATCGCTGTTTCGTTAACGAAAAAGATTATATCGATATTTTCTTCTATGACGGACCGATCTCTGCAGATATGGGCTTCGACCAAGTACTCAGTACTAGCGATCTCTTTATCAGCAGGATCGGACAAGCAGTAAAAGGCGATCGCCGCCAAGCGCAATTAATTAGCGTAGCTACAGACGGGGAAACCTTCGGTCACCACAAAGGGGGAACCGAAAAATGCATCGCTTATGCGGTTAGTAAGGCATTTCCCCAACGAGGCTGGACGGTGACAAATTACGCCCATTATCTCAGTATTAACCCTCCTACCTGGGAAGTAATCCTCAAACCCGTAACCGCTTGGAGTTGCAGTCACGGAGTCGATCGCTGGCAAGATGACTGCGGTTGCGGTGGAGGAGGAGAATGGCACCAAAAATGGAGAAGACCTCTAAGAGATGCTCTCGACTGGCTGCGGGATGAATTAAGAGAAATTTATGACGACACCGGACGTAAATTTTTACGGGATCCCTGGTTGGCTAGAGATGAATACATCCAGGTAATACGCGATCGCTCGGCTAAAAAGGTAGACCAATTTCTCACCACTCACCAATCTCACCAACTGACCCCCGCAGAACAAGTGGATGCTCTGCGACTGTTGGAGATGCAGCGTCATTCTCTATTAATGTATACTAGTTGCGGCTGGTTTTTTGAAGAAATTTCCCGTCCAGAAGGAGTACAAATTCTCCGTTACGCTTCCCGCGCCTTAGAATTAGCAGGAGATGTAGCAGGAGTACAATTAGAAGAAGAATTTATTAACCGCTTAAAACTAGCGCCGAGCAATGTGGAAAAGTTCGGTAATGGGGCGGAAGTTTATCGACAATTGGTAGTCTCCTCCCAAATAGGTTTTGAACAAGTAGCAGGTCACTATGCTATTAGTTCCCTATTTAACAATTATCCTCACCAAGAGCGGCTCTACTGTTACAATGCTCAGCAGTTAGATTATCAGAAGCAACAAATGGGCGCGCTGACTTTAGCTGTAGGACAGGTGCGTCTCGTATCTGAAATTACTTGGGAAAGCAGCCATTTTGTCTTTGCAGTTTTACATTTAGGAGGCTGGGACTTCCATTGCTGCATTCAACCATTTTCGTCTCTGCGCCCCTATCGCCAGCTCAAAAAGCAATTATTTAATGTACTAAAACAAGCTAGTGCGGCACAGACTATTTTAGTAATGAGTCAGTTGTTTGGCGATCGCCATTTTAACTTGCAGCATCTCTTTGCTGAAGAACGTCACCGCATTATGCAGCAGCTAACCGAATGCACCAAGCAGCGTTTAGATCAGCTCTATACTCAAGTTTACCGAGATAATTACGGCATCATAGTAGCTTTCCACAGAGACGAGTTACCAGTCCCTCAAGAGTTAAAAGTAGCTGCAGAAGTGGCTTTATCTTACCGTTGTTTGAGTGCAGTTCGTTCTCTCGAAAAAGCTGTAGGTGAGGTAGAAGAAATGGATGCTTTACTAGCACAATTAGAGGCGATCGCCCAAGAAGCCGATCGGGTTAGCATTCAATTCAACCTCCCCGAAGCCAAAATAATCTTAGAACGGTTAGTAGTGCGAGCGCTCTGGCAAATTCTCTACAACGGAGATACGACCAGTTTAGAAGAAGACATGGAGCGTTTATACAAGACCGTCGAAGTAGGAGTTCAATTACACCTCGATTTGTGTTTGGCTAAAGCTCAAGAACTCTACTGTAACTTCCTGTACGATCGCATCGTTCCCGAATGTTTTCAAGTTAATGACGATCGCTGTCCTTGGGATGCCTCTAAAATGCGTCTTCTCTTAAAATTAGGGCAGAAGTTAGCTGTAGATGTCAGTCATTGGCTAACGTAGCAATAGAGTTGAGTTTGAGTAGCCAGCTAGTTCTCAACGGTAGTAGCTGGCTCCTCATCGATCGTCAGAACTGCTGGTTTTTGATGCACTCTAGTTTCAAGGGGTCTGACTTTTTTTATTAATTCAATAAATTGTTTATAGTCAGGAATTGAACCATCAACTATATAGCCAGCATCAGCGATAACATTTGGAGACGCTTCTTTCATAGCTTTGATAATTTGTTGCTGTTCTATTCGCTCTACTTTAGGAGAAACCAGAACGACTCCTGGGGGAACTGCTCTGGTTTTGTGTAAGATGCGAAATTTTGTTTGAGGAAACTCTCTCTGATAAGATTGAAATTTTGACTCGGATAAGGCACCAGCATCAACACTTTTGTCTGAGAGCAATTGGAGAATATTTTTTGGGGTTGGGGCAAAGCGGATCTCTGCTAGTGTTAAACCGTAAAGATCGTATAAAGGTAAATAGTAGCCTGTAGCCGAACCTGGTTGTCCCAAAGCTACGACTTTGTCAGAAAGATCTTCCAAATTAGCGATCGCGCTTTCTTCCCTGACAACTATTACCGAGCGCGTATTACTCAACCCTTCCATGGGAAAAATCGCAATGTAGTTTTCTTGTTCGATCGCAATTGCTGCTAAACCTGGTGAAGCAAAAACAATTGACCAAATTTGGCGCTTAATTTGCTCTACAGCTTTGAGTTCGTTATATGCTGGTTCTAGTTCTATATAAGTTCGTATTTCTCTTGCTAGGTGATTTTTAAAATCTTCGTACTTATCTAAAGAACGATTTCCACTATCGTAACTTACAACACCAATAGTCAAGTTTTTTGGATGTTGGGATTGATTTGAATTACAACTAACTGCCAATAATCCCAATAAAAATAACTGTGCCAGTAGCACGGGTCGCGAGGGCATTTATTAAAAGAAAAAATAATTGATATTGCTGTAAAATTATATCAAAATTGCATTAACAACTTATATTTTAGCAAATCTAAAAAAATTTAATTTCCGTAAAGCTTTTGGAAATTTTTCTCTATTCATATTAAGTGGAAATTAATAGGAAACTAAAAATTGCGATCTCTAAGAAATATCTATGTTAAAAATCCTCAAACACCTCAATCTCAGCCAAAAGTTAAGCTTACTATTGAGTTTAATCTTTGTTGGAGGACTTGCTATTAGCGCTTCTAGCGTAAATGCTCTGCTGAATGCCAAAGCTCAAAATCAAATTTCTTTGCAGGCACAAATATTGCTAGAAGCCACTAGTGCTGTCCGAGATTACACCGATACTCAAGTTCGTCCGCACTTAGAAAATAACACCCAAAACCTATTTTTGCCCCAAACTATCCCTGCTTACTCAGCACGGGAAGTATTTGAAAAGTTTCGTGCCAATGAATCTTGGGGTGATTATCTTTATAAAGAAGCAACTCTTAATCCTACTAATCCTAGAGATAAAGCCGATCTCTTTGAAACATATATCATCAATCGCTTCCGTCGAAAAACAAACACAAAACAATTGACAGGATTTCGTTCTCAACCTTTTGGCAAACTATTTTACATTGCTCAGCCCTTCGCAATTACTCAATCTAGTTGTCTCGAATGCCACAGTACCCCAGAAGCTGCCCCTAAAAGTATGATTGACCGTTATGGAAGAGATAATGGGTTTGGATGGAAACTTAATGAAATTCTTGGCGCTAGGATCATTTACGTTCCCGCCAGTAAAGTTATGCAAACAGCCCATCAATCATTTGTCAAGGTTATGACAATTATTTTTGCCATTTTTACTGTAGCTATATTAGCAGTAAATTGGTGGCTGAATCGATACATAGTTCGTCCTCTTAACCGAATGACTCAAACTGCAGAAGCCTTAAGCAAGGGAAATATGGAGGCTGAATTCGAGCAAAATTCTCACGATGAAGTAGGTCGGTTGGCAAAAGCCTTTACTCTAATGAAGATTAGTTTGAGAATCAGCATCAACAAGCTCGAAGAATTTCGCACTAAACTTAATAGTTTAAATTCTTAACAAGAGTCACAAAAAAAAATAAATAACCAAATTACTTTTATCGTCTGAACGTAAAACTTATACTTAGATATAAAACTATCGGACTTGCATTATATATTTAGGACTGCCATAATTATTTAATAAAAACTGCATTAAAAAAAATAATGTGACCATCTCGCTCGTTAACTTGGTCTATATTTCCTTTGTATTCATATCCTAAATTAGATAAAAGAGAAAAAATATCATAAAGCTTATCTAGTGAAATTTCAACAATGCAAGCTTTAGAACGTTTAAATGTTTCTATTCCACCAGCAATCACTTTATCTTCATAACCTTGTACGTCTAATTTAATCAAAATATCTGAAATTAAATCTTTTCCATTTGCGATCGCTACCTCATCCAATTTTTGTTGAGCGACCATGATTTTTTCTTGTTTCTGAGTCATTGGGTATTTTCTCTCTGATAATTCAGTAGTTGATAAAAAAGAAGAACTAGCAGAAAACATTTATTGAAAAGACGATCGGAAATTTCGTATTGCAAAGGGGTTAATTCTACGTTTTTAAAATTCATATTTCTTGGCTCTGTATTTTGTGGTATTATTATTTTCTCAACTAAATTTTTTAGTTAGATAGTTATACAAAAATATGGGCGGAGTTTAATAATATTATGCGTGTTGAGGCTTGCTCTCAAGCTTTACTTACTGAGATTTTACCTCATATAGATCCAGCTAACGATGGTGTTTGTATAGATGTAGGGGTTGGTACTTTTGCTTTTTATTGTGAGTTGTTTGCGAATTTAGGTTTTCCTACAATTGCTATTGAACCCCTACCAACCAAAAAATTGCGTAAACTTTGCCAAAATCGCAATATCACTTTATGGGAAGCTTGTTTATCTGATGCTAACAGTATTCAGACGCTTTATATTGGTACATTTGCTGGTCTATATAACTTAAATTTAAATTCTCTCTCTCCAGATTGGTTTGGTTCTTCTCGAAAACAACAACAAGTAAGCGTAATTGATTTACCCACACTGATCTCTCGCATCCCAGCAGAAAAAATTACTTGTATGAAGTTAGATATTGAAGGTTCAGAAGTTAATGTTTTAAAGCAGTTCGAGCGACTTCCAGAATATTTAAGACCTCAAATTGTTATGTTTGAATATGGTGGAGGTGCTAGAAAAAGTAAAGCTAAAAAAGGATGGTCTCCAAAATTTTTAAAGTCAACTATGAGTTGTATTAACTATTTAAAAAAAAGTGGTTATGGCTTGAGCATTATGATAGATTATGCCTCTAACACTAAAGTAAAAATATTCAATTTACAAACATCATGTTTAGAGCCAGATGTTCTTTTTGAAAATAATTTAATTTATGGGAATATAATTAGTTTTTACGATTGGAGTTATTCTCAAGAAAGTATTAAAAAAATTTGCTATTCATACGAAAAGAGTTTGGTAAATTATTTAATAGCTACAATTTTTTGTAATTAAAAAAGAAATTATTCTACTGATATCGGCACTTTCTTATCTTTATTAACTTCTAAATTTAGAGTAAGATTTTCATCATTGCGACGGGCTTCCCACGTTCCAGAATTAAATAAATCTATCTGCCATTGTCCTTGCATAAAATTCCCATCTTCCGATACTGTGCCAATATAGTAAACAGAGTGACCGGAACCACATAAATAATTTTTGGTGAAGTTAATTTTTCGTCCGACAACCTCACCAACTAAAGATGCTTCACCTAAATAGTTATCGTCTAAAATATTGCCACTCAGAGCATTTCCGCCTTGAATTAGGGACATTTCAAAACGGCTAGGAACTTGTGATTGCCAGTAGGTTCCCAGCCAAATCCCACTTAGTTGTGCCATAGGCTTGCAACAGATATGGCGACTAGCCAAAATTATAGTGTTTTCTCACTTCACTGTTAATTTTCCAGGTGCAAGACATTCCTGCTGGAAAGGTTACTAGATCTCCTTTTCCCATTGTGACAGGTTCGCCACCATCGGGAGTAACTACTACTTCTCCTTCTAAAAAATAGCAAGTTTCTCGATCGTCATATGTCCAAGGAAACTCAGATATTTCTTTGCTCCAAATCGACCAATTAAATACTCCCAATTGGTTGAGTCTTTCTGAAGTTGGTTGACGTTCGATCTCGATCTGATTTTTTTGTTGAGTTGTCATTTTCTATTATTTTTGACTGGTATTAATACCGATCGCCATCGGGATTATCCGAATCATTTACAGGATAATAGTCAGCATAATCTCCTGGGGCGGATCTATAATTTTTAGGGGCTGTTGCTTCCATTTCAGCACGGGTGCGACGAGGTTTTTTGCTACTTCTCGATCGTCTCGCACTAGGATTACTTGCTGGGGGACGACGACGAGGGGGTTTACTATAAGAAGTTGTTTCTTCCCAACGATCGGGATTTTCTCCCCAATCTTCCTCGTAACGCTCGTTATATCTAGAAGGCTGAGAACTTCTCCGATTTTTGCGAGAAGGTTCTTCGTAGCTGTATCTATCGTAACGACTCCGACTCCTGGAACTAGAAGGTTCTTGCCTTTGGTATTCTGAGTTATTTTCTGTTTCGGGAGGTTCTTGATACCCTCTAAGTCTGGGGTTATTGTAGCGCGGTTGTCGATCGTAAGGCTCTATTCCGTCCAATTCCGCTTCTTGATAAACCCTCGTTCTACTTACTGGGCGCTCTCTATCCACTACCCTAGTATTGCGTTTAGCTTGCTTTGTAGCGATACCTCGCAAGCGAATTGCTTCGTAAGCAAAAGATACGGTAGAACCTGCTAAAAGAAGATAGGCTATTAGTATAGCTCTATCCATTGTCCATCCGAAAAATAAAATTATTCCTCCGCAGACTAAGCCGACAGCAGAGAAAAATATATCGTGGTCTCTAGATAATTCTGGACGCATACTGCGCAGTAAGTACAGTCCTACTCCCGCCAAGACGAGACCTAGACCCAGAATTATTACTGGGGGTGAAGCAAGGCTATTCATTAAGGATCTCCTAAGCTAGTATCTATACTAGCGAGTTTTGTATTCTATCTCTACTTTAGCCCCAGCTACTCAAAAAATTCTTCAAAATCTTTATAAGATCGACTTGTAACTATACAAGCGATCGCCTAGTGGTTATCCCCTAGTACAGAATGTTTTTGTTCTGTCCTAGAGGATTTTTCTTAATCTAATTAAAAACGCTGGATTTTATCGTTTTGGCTTATGAAGATAAGACCGAGTGCTATGGGAATAACTACAATTAGAGCGCCCCACAACAAACTATAGAGAAAGTTAGCTAGTGAAGGAGTCATAGATCTTTTTTCCTTTGTTATTTTTTATGCTTTTTAGTTAGTCGAACGGCTTCCACGTTGAAACTGACAGTGATGGAGTTCTCGTAGAAGATAGATAAATTAGAAACACTGATTTAATAGTTTAGCATAAAAATAAAAAAATATCTCCTGTAAAATCGATACTCAGATTGAGGGGGATATAATTAGGGTTTTGGCGATTGTATCTCTCATATCCCCATCTCCCCACACTCCCCACACTCCCCACACTTCCCACACTCCCCTCTCCCACGATCGCCAGAAAGATCTCGTGAAAAGTCAGTAAAATATACAGATACTCGATCGCCAATTTTGTTATATGAGTGCTGCTAATATAGCCAGTTGGATTCTCGGTCTTTTTTTGGGACTGATGACCTTCCTGTTTATCTTTCGGATTGTTTTGACTTGGTATCCTCAGGCAGATTTAAATCGCCTGCCTTTTAATCTAATTGTTTTGCCGACAGAACCTTTTTTGGCGCCACTACGTAAAATAATCCCCTCTATGGGTGGTGTGGACATCACTCCGATTATTTTGGTAGGTGTATTTACTTTATTAAGAGAAATTTTGCTCGGACAACAAGGATTAATTACCATGGCGCTGGCAAATCACTAAAAAACCAAAATATTTTTTGGTTTATTTGAAGTGTTTTTGGATGAAATTAGTATAGACTTCACCTGCTAAAAAGGCCTGATTTTCTAGGATTTTTTGATGAAAGCTAATAGTAGTGGGTACTCCTGTAATTGCACACTCTCGCAATGCCCTTCTCATGCGCTTAATTGCCATATCGCGATTTGGTGCCCAAACAATTAACTTACCGATCAAAGAGTCGTAGTAGGGAGGAATTTCGTAGTCAGTATATACGTGGGAATCCATGCGTATTCCTGGACCACCTGGAGGTAGATAAGCGCTAATTCTGCCTGGGGCTGGACGAAAGTCTCGATCGGGGTCTTCAGCATTAATTCGGCACTCGATCGCGTGTCCTTTAATTTCAACATCCTTTTGAGTAAACCGCAGTTTTTCTCCTTGAGCAATGCGAATTTGTTCGGTAATTAAATCGATTCCGGTAATCATCTCGGTAACTGGATGCTCTACTTGAATGCGAGTATTCATTTCCATGAAGTAGAAATTACCTTGAGAATCCACTAAAAACTCTACAGTCCCAGCACCAACATAATTAATTGCCCGTGCAGCATTCACAGCAACCGCACCCATTTTATCTCGCAGTTGAGGAGTAATAACAGGAGAGGGTGCTTCCTCTAATAATTTCTGATGGCGACGTTGAATTGAACAGTCTCTTTCTCCCAAATGAATCACGTTACCGTAACTGTCAGCTAAGACTTGAAATTCTACGTGACGGGGGTTTTCTACGAATTTTTCCAGGTATACCCCTCCATTTCCAAACGCTGCTTCTGCTTCTCCTCGCGCAGCTTGAAATAGTCCGGATAATTCCTTTTCCGAGTGGACTAAGCGCATTCCCCTGCCACCACCACCAGCAGTTGCTTTTAGCATTACGGGGTATCCAATGTCAAGAGCGATCTTGCTGGCATCTTTTTCCGATCCTAGTAGCCCCGCACTTCCTGGGATAGTTGGAACTCCCGCACTTTTCATAGTTTTTTTGGCGGTGGATTTATCTCCCATTGCTAGAATTGCTTCTGGAGTGGGACCTATAAAAGCTATGTGATGATCGGCACAGATTTCGGCAAAGCGAGCATTTTCCGCTAAAAATCCGTATCCTGGATGAATGGCTGTAGCGTGACGGGTGAGAGCAGCAGAAATAATATTGGGAATATTGAGGTAACTTTTACTACTAGGAGAAGGTCCAATACAAACGCTTTCATCTGCTAACTGGACGTGCAGAGCATTGCGGTCTATCGTAGAGTGAACGGCAACAGTAGCAATCCCCAATTCTTCGCAACTATGCAGAATACGTAGGGCAATTTCCCCTCTATTAGCGATTAGAATTTTTGAGAATTGCATTTTAGAATCAGTTTTATTAGTTGATGTTTAGTATAATAATAGTTTGATAACATCTCTGGAATAGACTATAACAGAAAATAGAGGCAGTGTCTGCCAAAAAACCTTTCGAGAGAAGGTTAATATCTTGTCATAGCAGGAAGTGGAGCAATTTATTCCAAATCTTCTGGAAACAGATTGTCTCGTTTAGTCAACTCAGAAGGAGGGCGATCGCTACTCCAAGCCCACCAAACTTGACCGCACTCGCACTGATAAAATTCTTGCCATTGACGACGACGAGAAGTTTCTCGAATAACTGGAGCCCGTCTATTGATCCAAACTCTTTGAGCTGTTGCTGCTTCCGCTCGACAAGAAGGACAGCAAAATTCTAAAGCGTGAGTGGCAGTTTTTGTCCAGGGAGGAGGGAGAGGATCGAAGGCGTCCATTTTATAATATCTTTCTAGCTAGGCTCATCTGTGCTAGATTTTACCCCAATATCTCCACAACGCCGATGCAATGAGAAAATGCTAAAGTTAGCATCGAATAAGTGAAAAGATGGCAAACAAACCTAAAATCATAGTTCTAGATGACGATCCTACTGGTTCTCAAACAGTTCATAGCTGCTTATTGTTAATGCGCTGGGATGTGGAAACTTTACGCTTGGGACTAGCAGATAAGTCTCCTATTTTCTTTATTTTGACCAATACTAGGGCGCTAACAAAAGAAAAAGCCAGCCAAGTTACAGAAGAAGTATGTCAAAATTTGAAAAAAGCAATAGCAGCAGAAGGCATAGAAGAATTTTTAGTAGTGAGTCGATCGGACTCAACTTTGCGGGGACACTATCCGATCGAAACAGACGTAATTGCTGCTGAACTTGGAGAGTTTGACGCGCATTTTTTAGTTCCAGCTTTCTTTGAAGGAGGGAGAATAACTCGCGATAGCATTCACTATCTAATGGTTGAAGGGGTAGAAACTCCAGTACACCAAACAGAATTTGCTCGCGACTCGGTTTTTGGCTACCATCACAGCTACTTACCCGACTATGTAGAAGAAAAAACTCGAGGGAAAATAAAAGCAGCAGCAGTAGAAAGATTTTTGCTAGCAGACATTCGCGCTGGAACCAGAGAACGCTTGATGAATTTGAAGGAAAATCAGTGTGTTGCGGTAGATGCTGAATGCCAAGCCGATCTCGATCGATTTGCTGAAGACGTTCTCGCCACCGCAGAATCGGGAAAGCGCTTTCTCTTTCGCAGTGCTGCTAGTATATTAACCTCCTTAGCTAAATTAGGCACTCAACCCATTGCTCCAGAAGATATGGCTAAAGAGAAGCCAAATCAAAATCCAGGAGTAGCGATCGTCGGTTCTCACGTTAGAAAAACAACCCAGCAGTTAGAAAAATTGCTCGCTACTTCAGGGGTAGTTGGTATAGAAGTAGACGTACAATTATTGCGAGATAATCCTGCTGAGCGAGATACTTTGCTCGAAAAAACACTCCAGCAAGTAGAAAAAGTTTATCTCCAACAGCAAACACCCGTAGTATACACTTCTCGATCGGAACTGACTTTTACTGACGTGCGACAGCGCTTGGAATTCGGAGCTAATGTATCCTCTTTACTCATGGACGTAGTTAAAGGATTACCTCGCGATATTGGTTTTTTGATTAGTAAAGGCGGAATTACCTCTAATGACGTTCTCAGTACGGGTTTAAATTTGAGTTCGGCAAAGCTTATAGGTCAAATTTTACCAGGATGCTCTATCATTCGCACTAGCTCAACTCATCCTCAATTTCCTAATTTACCCGTAGTATTATTTCCTGGTAATGTAGGAGACGATCGAGGATTAGTTACAGTTTATCAGCGTTTAAGTAGTTAGCTGTTGGCTGTTGGCTGTTGGCTGTTGGCTGTTGGCTATCTGTTATTCTCTTCTACTCCCCCTCTCCCCACTCTCCCCACTCTCCCCACTCTCCCCCTCTCCCCCTCTCCCCCTCTCCCCACACGAGGGGGAAGGGGGAAGCGTGGTAGCCTAGATCGCGAAGCGGTATTTATATCGGGGTTACAAGAAGTTCATTTTTATGAGGGAAGTCCTTATCTTTAAGTTATCGGTTAGTAGGATAGGCTATCGGTTTATGAGGACTTCCCTCATAAAAATAAAAACATCTCTCGGAAACGCGACGCGGCGGTTTTAACCGCCTTTCATATTCAATGGCTCTAAGTATGATGGGGATCGTTAATATACTCCATTATTTTAGCTGTACTGACTTTTCCTGTAGTGTCATAAAAATAAGAATGAGTCCATAAAGTCGGCAATTTAAGTAATTCGGGAAATTCTTGTCTGAGATATCTACTAGACCTACCTTTAAAAGCTTTAACAATAGAATTTATTGGGGTTTTAGGGTCGTGTTCTACTAAAACATGAACGTGGTTTGGAGCAATTTCTAGTGCTTTGATAATCCATCCTTTTTCATTAGCTACTTCTGTTATAATTTGAATTAAACGCCGTCTAATATCTCCCACCAAAACAGCTTTTCTTCTCTTAGGTATCCAAACTAAATGAACTGTAGCCGAGCCTACTGAATGTTTATTATGTCTATACTGTCTGCTATTTTTTCTCATTAACTTTGTTGTATAAGACTTTAGTCTGTTGACAAAATGAATCTCATCTACTATTGTATATAAAGATATCCTTTATACAAAAACGTCTTCGTGCCAAGAACTTCTACCTCTTCCTTCATTACAGAGTTACCAATGATTGTATCGAGCCAAGTCGATAAAGAATTACGTGCTCGATTTCAAGCTGCTAGACAAATGTATAACGCTTGTCTGAATGAAGGGATGGAGCGAGTAAAATTGGTACGAAGTAGTACGGCTTACCAGGAGGCAAAAAAACTACCTTTAACTATCAAAAAAGGCAAGAAGCACATCCCTAATCCTGAGCGAAAAAAACTGTTCAATGAGGCTTGTCAACAATATAGATTTAGCGAATATGAATTACATAGTTATGCCACTTATACTGCCAATCAATCTAAGTGGATAGCTAACAAAATTGATTCTAATACGACTCAAAAATTAGCTAGCCGTGCTTTTAATGCTGCTAAAAAAGTATTACTGGGACAATCCCAAAAAGTGAGGTATAAAGTCCCAGCTCGATTTCGTTCTTTAGAGGGTAAAACCAACAAGCAAGGTATCCGATGGAAAAACAACCAATTAGTTTGGAAAGATTTAAAGATTGATTGTCCCATTGATTGGACTAATCCAGTTATTAAACACGGACTAGACTCCCAAGTTAAATACGTGAGGATTCTCTGGCGGGAAATAAATGGTAAACGAAGATGGTATGTGCAATTAATAAATGCTGGTCAGCCATATCAAAAGCCACAAAACTATGTCAGTGACGGGGTAATTGGACTAGATTTAAATATCTCAAATATTGCTTTTGTGGGGGATAAAAAAGCTGGGTTATTACCTTTTGCTGAAAATGTGCCGAGTTATCAAAAAGAGATAAGGCAGCTCCAGCGACAAATGGCTCGTTCTCGCCGAAGTAATAATCCAGACAATTATCATCCCGATTTTTTAGAGCAAAAGGGACGCAAACTCGTCAAAAAACAAGGTAAAAAAATTAAAGGTAAGCGACAATGGAATAATTCTCAAACTTATCTTAAAATAGCAGCTAAAAAACGTTCTTTAGAACGAAGAAAAACTGCTTATGCCCAATCTCAGAACCGAAAAATTGTTAATGAGATTTTACGTCATGGTAAATATATAAAGACAGAAAATGTATCTGTTAAGGGTTGGCAGAAAAGATACGGAAAAGCTATTTCTGCCAAATCTCCAGGTTTTGTTCAATCAGAATTGAAACGTAAGGCGACCGATGTTCTTATTTTTAATAAAGTACCCTTTAACGATAACTTTACTGCTTCGTTTATAACTTAACTACTATGAAGGGTACTTTATTAAAAATAAAAGATTTGCGTGGCTGAAAGTGCTAACGGTTCATTCCAAAAATTCTCGACCAGGAATACCGCTCTATCACAAACTCATTTGAGTGGAGAACGCATCAAAAAACCCCTATCTCAAAGAGTGCATCGTGATGCAACTGGAGTGTTAATGCACAGAGATTTATTTAGTGCATATCTGGCGAGATTTGTTAATCAGGATGATAAGTTGCTACTGCATCTCGCTGCAAATCAGTGGGAGGGGTCGGAGCCGATCTTGAAGGAGGCATGGCAACAATATCAAAAACTTGCGAGTGGAGTAGGCTCGTCCGAAACCCTGCGGTCTGATTCCTCAGTAGAGCAAGTCTCCTTAAAGCTAGGAAGTATTAGCCAGATAAGCCATGAAGGGCTAAAAGCTAATATTGACTCCTAGCCTGAATCCCCCGAATTCAATTCGGGGGAGTGGCTCAATTTTCCCTCTTATTGCTAAGTTGCGCTAAGATTCCTGTAGTCAATTGACTGTTATCGGAGCTGCCTCTTGAATATTGCATGAATTCTGATTCTATTCCAGCACCAGGTTCAGATCTTTCAGCCTATCTTTTTCTTGTGAATCGTTTTTCACAAGTCCGTTTAAAAAAAGAAGGTGAAAAAATACTTTTAGTCTTACCCAAAGAAGAAAAAAATGAACCAATAGCTGATTGGTCTAAAGTTTGGGAAGAATTAAAATATCGCCTTAATAATAGCGAGCGTTATTGGCAAGATGGATCTCAAGTTCATTTAATCGCTAAAAATCGCTTACTAGATAGCAGACAGTTACAAATTATCGCTGAAGCACTTGATGGAGCAAATCTAAAGCTAAAGTGGGTTTGCACCAGTAGAAGGCAAACAGCCGTTGCTGCAGCCGCAGCAGGTTACTCGATCGAACAAGAATCACCCAATGATTCTTTAGCTGATTTATCATCAAAGGAGTCAGACAATTCTCAACAAGAACCTCTTTACTTGCGATCGACACTGCGATCGGGTATGGAAGTTCGCCACCCTGGTACGGTGGTTCTTTTAGGCGATTTAAATCCAGGAGCTATAGCGATCGCTTCTGGGGATATTATTGTTTTGGGTTGTCTGAGGGGTATTGCTCACGCTGGTGCTAGTGGCAATCGAGAATCGACGATCGTGGCTTTGAGAATGGAACCAACCCAGCTCAGAATCGCAGATATTCTCGCTAGAGCGCCAGAGAAACCTCCTACTCAATTTGAGGCTGAGGTGGCATATATCGCATCAGAGGGAATTGCGATCGCTAAAGCAGTTAATTTTACCAAAACCCATTCTTTCTCTCCCAAAATTGGGGGGTGGATAGATGTTGAAAACGAGTTAAAATAGCTGTTTAATATGAGTCGTATTATTGTCATTATTTTAGTAGTTCCTTTGATTGGAGTAATTCCAAATGACGAACGGGTGATTGTTTCTACTAATCGAGGCGAACCTCTGGTTTTAGACGAGCGTCGCCCTAGCTTGCCAGCAATAGCCTTTAAAAACCTTTCCAGGCGCTTAGAAGGTGAAGAAGTTCCTTTTTTAGATTTGACGAACTAGTTGAAATAGCTGTTTAATATGAGTCGTATTATTGTAATTACTTCTGGCAAAGGAGGAGTGGGGAAAACCACTATAACCGCTAATTTGGGCGTATCACTCGCTCAGTTAGGACGTAAAGTCGCTTTGGTAGATGCTGATTTCGGTTTGAGAAATTTGGATCTGCTTCTCGGATTAGAAAATCGAGTGGTTTATACAGCCGCAGAAGTGATTGCGGGTGAATGTCCTATAGAAAAAGCTTTGGTCAAAGACAAGCGTCAACGAGGGTTAGTGCTATTACCTGCAGCACAAAACCGCAATAAGGATGCTTTTAAACCAGAACAAATGAAAGAACTAGTTTCCAAACTAGCACAAAATTACGATTACGTTCTGATTGACAGCCCTGCAGGTATAGAAATGGGTTTTCGCAATGCCATATCTGCGGCTACAGAAGCCTTGATTGTTAGCACTCCAGAAATAGCTTCAGTTAGAGATGCCGATCGCGTCGTGGGTTTATTAGAGGCTGAGAAGATCCAGAAAATTCGCCTCATTGTCAATCGATTGAGACCAGAAATGGTTCAATTAGAGAAGATGTTGAGTGTCGAGGATATTCTCGATCTTTTAGTAGTTCCTTTGATTGGAGTAATTCCAGATGACGAACGGGTGATTGTTTCTACTAATCGAGGCGAACCTTTGGTTTTAGACGAGCGTCGTCCTAGCTTGCCAGCAATAGCTTTTAAAAACCTTTCCAGGCGCTTAGAAGGGGAGGAAGAAGTTCCTTTTTTAGATTTGCTGGCAGCTCACGATAATTTATTAACTCGCATTCGCCGTCTATTTCAAAGTTAAATTAAGTTATGTATCGATCGAAATAGCCCAAACCCATGATTAACGAACTTCTTGATAAACTTTTTCAGCGTAATGTACCTCTGACCAGCAAAGAAGAAGCCAAACAGCGCTTGAAACTGGTTATTGCTCACGATCGCGTTCAACTCAATCCTGGTACTCTTGAATTAATGCGTAAAGAAATTCTTGAAGTCGTTAGTCATTATGTAGAAATTGATTCCAAAGAGATGGAATTTTCTCTCGAAAACGACGATCGCATGAGTGTTTTAATTGCCAATCTGCCTATTCGACGGATTAAGAAAACATTAACCACAACTACTGCGATCGAGGAGACAAAAAAAGATAGATCTTAATCTAAGTTTTATATACTAAAAAAAAGGTAATTAAATATTGGATTGAGCTCGAACTATGGTAGAGAAACAATCGTCTTCAGAGTTAATCTCGTCTAAAGTTTTGTTGAGTGTAGCTACAAGTCCGTTTTTATTAGCGGCGATCGCTGCGGAAAGTTTGACAAAAAATTTAATCGAAATAGGGGAAGTATGTGAAGAAGTATTTCGGGGCGATCGCTTGCCAATACTTCACGTACCAGAAGAAGAGACCGAAAACAAATAACAATTAATTTAGTATTAGATTGTATGAAAAACTACTAATTATGAGATTAACTAAAAGGGGAGAAACTATATAAACTAAACTTCGTTAAGAGCGATAGCAGATATTATGAGTTCGCTTCTTCAAGCTAACAGGCAAGAACTAAACATTATTTCTACATCCGACTTATTTTTAAGCGAACGCCTGAAATTAGTAGAAGATTTGTGGCAATCAGTTTTACTGGCGGAATGCGGGCAGGAGTTAGTCGATTTACTTAAAAAATTGCGCTCGATGTGTTCCCCAGAAGGACAAGCAACGGAAGCACCCACTTCCTCAGCACCAGAACTCATCGAACAGCTAGATCTCGATGCCGCTATTCGAGCAGCCCGCGCTTTTGCTCTATATTTTCAGCTAATTAATATCGTAGAACAAAACTACGAACAGCGAGAACAAGAGATTTCTCGCCTCGCTAAGCCCCATGGAACAACAGGAGAAGAGCGAAAATCTACACCTTCTCCAATCAATGGCAATAGTGGCCCAGAAAAAAGTATATGGGGAGACCTCATAACAAATAAGCCAAAAGCAGGAACCTTTAACTGGCTGTTTCCCTATCTAAAACAGCTCAATATGCCACCTCGCAAAATACAGGAAATATTAAATAAACTCGATGTTGGTTTAGTGTTTACGGCTCACCCCACAGAAATTGTCCGTCACACGATTCGTAAAAAACAACGGCGCATCGTTCAAATTCTGCGGAAGCTCGATCGAGCCGAAGACACAATTAAGATAACAGGGGCAGATACCAACGAAGAAGCAGAGGCAGCAAAAGAACAATTAAAAGAAGAAATTCGCTTGTGGTGGCGTACAGACGAACTACATCAGTTTAAACCTACGGTTTTAGACGAAGTAGACTATACTCTACGTTACTTCGACGAAGTTTTATTCGATACTATTCCGAAACTATACCAACGTCTCAAAAAAGGTTTACAAAAATCTTTTACCAGCTTACAGCCGCCAGAAAAAAATTACTGCCACTTTGGTTCCTGGGTAGGAGCAGACAGAGACGGAAACCCCTCAGTAACTCCAGAAGTGACCTGGGAAACTGCCTGCTATCAAAGAAATTTGGTCTTACAGAAATATATAGATTCCATAGGGCAATTAGAAGGATTATTAAGTCTATCTCTCCACTGGAGCAACGTTTTACCAGATTTACTCGATTCCTTGGAGCAAGATCGCTTATATTTGCCAGAAGTTTACGACAAACTAGCAATTCGCTATCGCCAGGAACCCTATAGACTGAAGCTAGCTTATATAGAACAAAGGCTCAAAAATACCCGCGCTCGCAACTTGCGCTTGTCTGAGTTAGAACCACCAGCTCTGCGAGAAACAAAAACTAACAATATATACAGCTCTGGAAGCGATTTTTTAGCAGAATTAAAGCTAATTCAAAGAAATCTGTCCGAGACGGGTTTGAGCTGCCGCGATCTAGATAATTTAATCTTTCAAGTAGAAATATATAGCTTTAACCTCACTGAGCTAGATTTCCGTCAAGACTCTTCTCGCCACTCAGATGCGATCGAAGAAGTAGCCGAATATCTGCAAATTCTCCCCAAACCCTACAACCAACTATCAGAAGCCGAACGAAGTGCTTGGTTGCAAGAAGAGTTAAAAACTCGTCGCCCTATAATTCCTGCGGAGATGCCCTTTACAGACAAAACCCGCGAAACTATTCTGACCTTGAGGATGCTGCGGCAATTGCAACAGGAATTCGGGCAAGAAATTTGCCAAACTTACATCATTAGCATGAGCAATGACGTGAGTGACGTGCTAGAAGTGCTTTTACTGGCTAAAGAAGCAGGACTTTACGATCCAGCCACCAGTACCAGTAATATTCGCATTGTCCCCCTGTTTGAAACAGTAGAAGACCTCAAAAGGGCACCCTCAATTATGCGGGCTCTATTCGATCTGCCACTGTATAGAGCGAGTCTAGCAGGAGGATACGATCGCTTAGCACAACTAGAAGGTGAAGAAACGCAAAACAATCTAAAACCTTCTCCCCTGCAACCAGAGAATCTACAAGAAATAATGTTGGGTTACTCCGATAGTAATAAAGATTCTGGTTTCCTCAGTAGCAATTGGGAAATTCATAAAGCCCAGAAAGCCTTACAGAAACTCGCTTCCGAGTATGGAATTTCTTTAAGAATTTTCCACGGCAGGGGCGGTTCCGTAGGTCGTGGAGGGGGGCCTGCTTATGCTGCTATTCTGGCACAGCCCACTGCCACTATCAACGGCAGAATTAAGATTACAGAACAGGGAGAAGTTCTCGCCTCTAAATACTCTCTGCCAGAGTTGGCACTGTATAATTTAGAAACAGTTACTACTGCCGTAATTCAAGCTAGTTTGTTGGGTAGTGGCTTTGACGATATAGAGCCTTGGAACGAAATTATGGAAGATTTGGCGGTGCGATCTCGCGTTGCTTATCGGAACTTAATTTACGAACAGCCAGATTTTATCGATTTCTTCCTCTCCGTAACTCCTATCCAAGAAATTAGTCAACTGCAAATTAGTTCTCGTCCTGCAAGACGCAAGAGTGGCAAGAAAGATATTAGTAGTTTGCGGGCAATTCCTTGGGTATTCAGTTGGACTCAAACTCGCTTTTTATTGCCTGCTTGGTACGGGGTTGGTACAGCCTTACAAGAATTTCTCTCTGAAGAACCAGAGGAAAATCTCAAGCTACTCCGCTATTTTTACGCAAAATGGCCGTTTTTCAAAATGGTTATTTCTAAAGTAGAGATGACTCTTTCTAAGGTAGATTTGCAAATAGCTCTTCACTACGTCAGAGAACTATCCAAACCAGAAGACATAGAAAGATTTGAAAGGGTATTCGAGCAAATTGCTACAGAATATCGCCTGACGCGAGATTTAGTACTGAATATTACTGGTCGTCAAAACCTTTTAGATGGGGATTTGGAATTACAAAGATCGGTACAGTTGCGAAATGGTACAATTGTTCCCTTGGGATTTTTACAAGTTTCCTTACTCAAGCGACTGCGGGAATATGGGGAGCGATCGCGATCGGGAGCCATTCACTTCCGTTACTCTAAAGAAGAATTGTTGCGGGGTGCCCTCTTAACTATTAACGGTATTGCTGCGGGAATGCGTAACACGGGATGAAATATCAAATCTCTTTCTTTGTTGCTAATAAATTGGCAGAGTAAAGTGGAAACAACTACCTTCGTCTGGAATGCTATCTACCCAGATTTGACCGTAGTGAGCGCCGATTATCTTCCGGCATAAAGACAGACCTAGTCCGTATCCGTCTTTATTTTCATCTCGCTTGAGTCGAAAATGACCTTCAAAAATGCGGTCTTTGGTTTCTTCTGGGATACCAGGACCCGTATCGCTTACAGTGATCTGAACTTTCTGTGCGGTGCGATGGAGAATGGAAATTTTAATTTTACCCTTCTCTGGCGTATATTTAAGAGCGTTATCCAAGAGGTTGACGATCGCCTGTCGCACCAATTCTTCATCCGCATAAACCTTGGGTACGTCCTGAGGTAAGTCTGTTTCTAGGGTTTGAGATTTTGCTTTCAGGCGTTCTTTAAAGTGAGTCACAATCTCTTGACAAAGAGACTGCAAAGATAGAGGATGAGGCTTAACGTGTAGCTTGCCATTCATGCTCTTAGATGCTTCTAGCAGATCCTCAATCATTCTACTCATAATTTGAAACTGCTTTCGTGCCTGCTTGTATAGTTGTCCTTTTAGAGAAGCAACTCGCTCGGCATCTTGATGATTTTCTGCTAATTCCAAGGTTTCTACGGAGATGGAAGCTGCGGTTAGAGGGCTGCGCAAATCGTGAGCTAACATCGCCAATACTTGATCTTTAAACTTTAACTGCTCTAAAAGTTCTTCTTTTTCTTTTTTGAGACGAAATATTTCATCAGAAAGCTTCATCAATTCTGCTGAATACCCCAAGGAGCCTATTCCTGGGGAATCGAGCGATTGAGCTGAAGATTCTGGCTCTACAGAGTCATCTTTGAGCTTTTCGAGAGCAATTTGCCACTGAGGCCACCATTTTTTCAATTGAGCAATCAAGTCGCTTCCAGCTAGGGTCTGTCTGGGTAGTGGAGATATTTTGACCAAAGCTGGAGTTGCCACCAATCTAAAATGTTCTACTAAATGAGGTTGCTCCTTGATGTCAATGACCTTAAGTGCAAAGGAGTAATCTTGCTTTAAATCTTGTAGGTGGTTCTCAATTTTGTCAATATTATCTCGCGAACTCGATCTGTGGTCAACAAACAGCAATAGTTCGAGCAACGCCTGGTTTATATTCTCTTTTCCTGTGGTTGCCTGCTGGCTATTGGATTTCAGCACTGGATATCATTAACATTTGTGATAACAACAATAATAAAATTTGCTTTTTATTGCTTTCGGTTATACCTTAACTAGAGTTTAATGTCTATTTTAGAGTTTTTATTTAATAAGCGTGCAAAAAAAATTACAGTTGTGTGCT
>JASJDA010000383.1 GCA_030065755.1 Prochloraceae cyanobacterium
ATTCAAGGAAACAAGTTTCTCCTCGCACCAGACGGTCAGAAACTAGCAGTTATTCAAAAACAAGGGGTTGTTATTGTTCCCTTAACAGAAGCTTTAGGTGGGTCGTCGCAATTTTTACCAAACTATACCGACGCGATCGGTTTTTCTGCTGACGGCGAGAGTATATTAACAGTCGGAGAAAATCAAGACTATACGCGATCGCTATTTCTAGTTAGCAAAGAAGGTTTAGAAAAAGAACTATTTCGCACGGTCGGTACAATTGACCAGTGTTTATTTGAACCCAGACAACAAAGAGAACTATATTGCCTCACTACCAATTTAGTGCCAACGCCATCGGGATACGAACAGGAACCCTCTTTGAGTGCGATCGACCTAGAAACTGGGCAAGATTCTCCCATACTTGCATTAACTAACTATAAAGAGGTTAATTTGAGTATGTCTGCTGATGGTTTATCTTTACTGTTCGATCAGATTGTAACTACGAATAGCACCCCAAATGAGTTAGTTTTAACTGACAGCGGAAAAGCTATTTCTGCTGGGAATATTTGGATTTTATCTTTATCGTCTCTCCAAAGTGAAGATAACCCTGAGATATTATATCCACCACAAGCGCTTATCTCTGGTTTCAAACCCCGCTGGGTTCCTTAGTAAGGAGCTTTATTCGAGTAACGAGTAACCCTTCAATCTTCGTTGTTTCTATCCACTAAATTAAGTTGTAATTTCTTATCCAACGCTTTAGCTGCACGTTCTATTGTGTTAAGGCTAACAGAAGTATTTTCTGGATCCATAAGCCGATTTAGGGCGGCGCGGCTAGTTTTCATCCTGGAAGCCATTTGTGTTTTATTCAATCCGCGCTCCTTCATTCCTTGTTCTATCTGCCAGGCAAGAACTCTTTTAAGTGCGATAGTATTAATTTCACTCAAGCTATCGTCTTCTTCAAGAAACTCGTCAAAAGAAGAACCAATATAAG
The DNA here is from genome assembly GCA_030065755.1 of Prochloraceae cyanobacterium. Lineage (GTDB taxonomy): Bacteria > Cyanobacteriota > Cyanobacteriia > Cyanobacteriales > JASJDA01 > JASJDA01. The sequence goes on from JASJDA010000383.1 coordinate 971, forward strand.
GATTTTTACTCATCAGTTTACCTCCAGCTTTCGTTTTCGTTGTTTTGCTAAATCCAAATCTTGCTTGGGTGTCTTCTGTGTTTTCTTAATAAATCCATGTAGCAAGATCATTTGGCTTTCGTAAATACAAAAAATAACACGAGCAACTTTTAGAGAAGGTAAGGAGGTACGCACCTCAAATAAACCATCTCCCATTGGGCGACAGGTTGGCATACCAATAGGCCAACCATATTCAACTGTTTTGATGTCAGTACCAATTGAGCGCCGTTCCTCCCGATCCAAGCTCAATAACCAATCACGAACAGGTTCATTACCAGACTCACTCTTGTAAAATCGGGCTTGAATTCGTTTATCAGTCATTTATATTGTACCGTTTTTGGTACGTTATTGTATCATTTTTGGTACGTTAGTAAAAATACTGTCGGCGTATAATACTTTGTATTCGGAATCTTCTTGAATCATTTGATTTTAGCTCGTGATGCGATCGCCTACAGATCCGATCGCTTTTTGTCTCAAACTGGCGTATGGCCAATTAATCGCCTCTGGGGGACGCAAAAAGTGCTTGTAAGCGAGTGCCATATGTTTAGCAGCGCGCTGAAAAGGCACCCCTCCAGTCCCTGTACCCAGTCCTGGACAGACAATTACATTTATTTTTTGCTTTTCATTTTGATTGTGTTGCCATACAGCAAGTAGCATCGCCCACATTGCTAAATATACGTTATCTGTTTGAGAAATTGACATCGGCACTCGCATAGTTGGAGTATGGGCTAGGAAGGGATGAGTGGGATGATTTGTATTGATAATAAAAGAAGTGCCTACAGGTTGTTCGCCGCGAAAATTGCTAATTATATGATGCTGGACTCTATCCATCAGATCCAGACCAAAATAGCGAGTAATTGCCAAGTCAACTCCACCGTCCATTAACCCAAAGGAGTTAGCTGGGCTGACCATACAATCGTATTCTGAAATATCCTCGAAATAACCATTAACAACTGAAACCGATTCAAAGCCCTCGAATCTTTGAATCCAGGCATCGCAAAGGTCTCGATCGGGAGCGACCAGAATCAATTGCAAATCTGTTGGTTTCATTTTTATACCTCTCACAAAATGAAAATTTAGATTTATTCTTTTGCCAAAATTTTTCTCAATAACTCGTAAAAAGGTTCCCAATTATCTTTACGATCGATCGGCTCCCAAACCGATTCGATAACTGGTCTGAGCAAGGCAGTTTTAGGGTTGTGAAATCTCAGGCGATCGCCTATCTCTTCCATCTCCTCGATCGGCAACTTATTCAAGGCTTGATGATATAAATTGCGCCAATTCTCATCTACTTGATTAGAAAAAGAAGCATTTTCTAAGATCGTCGAACTATCTTCTCTCCAGCCATAATTAAACCCTTCTCTCAACTCGAAAAAGAAGCCGTGATAAGGAATGTCATTATTGCGCAACAATTTAATCGTTACTTTTATTAATTCGGAAACATTTTCTATTGGTAATTTATTAAAGCCCAATTTTTTCAGCATTAACTGACAATAACTTTGCCAATAATAATCCTCGAATTGAGCTAAACCAGTTTCTAAATCTCGCGGACTAATAACTGCCATTAACGGCTGCTGAAGCATTTCTAAATTCAACTTGCACATAAACGGTTGATTTCCATAACTGTAACGCCCGCCATAATCAAAATAGGCGGCTGTAAATTGAGGATTATAGTTAGGAATAAAAGCATAGGGACCGTAATCAAAACTTTCCCCTGTAATTGACATATTATCTGTATTTAAAACCCCGTGACAAAAACCTGCCGCCATCCACTGCGCTGCTAATTTAGCGATTCTTTCTACCAATTCGGCATAAAATTTTGCGTATTTTTCCTCGCAATTGGGAATTGTTGGATAATAATGAGCGATGACGTAATCTAAAAGCTTTTTAATTAAATCTGGGCGCTGGATGAAGTGCAGTCTTTCAAAAGTACCAAAACGGATGTGAGAAAGACTAAAACGAATCATTACAGACGATCGCGTTGGGGAAGGTTCGTCTCCTCGCCATAGAGATTCTCCAGTTTCAATCAAACTCAGACAGCGAGAGGTCTTGACTCCCAATTGGTGCAATACTTCCGCTGCTAATACTTCTCTGACACCCCCTTTGAGGGTTAGTCTACCATCTGCAGTTCTAGAATAAGGAGTTCTTCCAGAACCTTTAGTTCCGAAATCATAGATCGAACCGTCCGCAGCGCGCACCTGTCCGTAAAGAAAACCGCGACCGTCCCCTAAATAGGGATTGTATTGACCAAACTGATAGCCGTGGTAACGAAGTGCTAAAAAGGGACGCACTCCCTGAAATTGACCAAAAGCTTCGATAAAATCTCGATCGCTAACCGATTGTCGATCTAAATTCAGCAGAGGTAATAAGCGATCGTTGCGAAAGCGCAAAATATGTTGGGGAAATTCTGCTGCTGGTACTTTATCGTAATAGTCGTCTCCCAATTCTTCCATGACTATTTCGTAATTGAGGGTTAGGAAGGGATTGGGTTTTGCTTGAGTCATTTGGCGATCGGCGATCCATTAAGTATTTTTTTCTTAGTTTAACTACCCTGCGCTCTATGGGTAGCACGAGAGTGGGATGCTTCACCTAAAAAAGGGGTCTGTCGCAATTTACCGTATTTATTAACACTCTATTATATAGGTAAATTCTTTTGTCTTATTGAAATATAGCTCCTATAAAGAAACTTTTATCAAGTACATTTTATACCAAATTAGACGCTCTTACCCTGTTAGTTAAGACTAATCCGTTTAGTTTATATTGAATCATAATTGTCTAAACTTCAGTTGAGATAAGGATTTCCGAAGATCTTAGCGACATTGCTCTATATTCATTAAGCTCCAGCGGTTATTGAAGAATTACAAAAAAATTAATGCAAATCATTTTCAATAAGCTACCATTTTATTTGACAGGTTTGAGACACTACCAGAGGCTCCGCGGACCCTTCGGTAGTGCCTCAGAAGTTATTTCTTTCCTCTCAGTTCGAGGAATAAATTTCACGTTCAGTTCATAAGTGTAAGAAATAATGAAAATTAAAGATAATAGGGGGTTTAAAGGCCAATGAACGAGTCTCATGGCCTCAAAAGGTCTTATTTAAACAAAAATAACTCTAATAAAGAGTTAATCGCTCTCCGCTTTTTCTTGGGCGACTGCGAACCTCCAATTTTTCAATCATTCGTCAAGCTCAATTCAATTATTGTCCCTAAAACACAACCCAGACGTTACTTAGACTCTCAAAAACTCCAACTACTCACCCAATCGGTAAAAAGCCACGGAATCTTGGAAAATTTGATCGTTCGACCTATTGAGGGTAAGAACGACGTATTTGAGTTAGTCGCTGGAAAGAGACGATATCAAGCGGCTGTAGCTGCTGGATTAGAAGAAGTCCCCGTTAAGATTTGGCCATTAACTGACGTACAAGCACTTCAAATTTCCTTAATAGAGAATTTGCAGCGGGAAGATTTGAATCCAGTTGAAGAAACAGAAGCTATCTTACAACTTCTTGCTTGTCGGCTACAAATCTCTCAAACAGAAGTGAGTTCCCTACTTTATCGAATGCAAAACGATATTTTAAGAATGAATGATAACGTTATCATTCAAACCGAGGCTGAGACGATCGAGCAAGTTTTTAATGAATTGGGGCTAATGAATTGGAAGTCTTTTGTCAGCAACCGTCTGCCTCTATTAAAGCTTCCAGCGGAGATATTAGAAGTGGTGCGTCAGGGAAATATTGCTTATACCAAAGCTAAAGTAATTGCCAAAGTTAAAGATTTCCAATGGCGACAAGAATTATTACAAGAAGCACTCGAACAAAAACTGTCTTTGAGTCAAATTAGAACAAAAATTAAAAATCTTCAGCCTAATTACGAGCAATTATCCCCACAAGCAACACTTGAATCTACGGTATCTCGTCTTAAAGCTACACAATTATGGAGAAAAGATCCTAAAAAGTGGAAACAGATTCAGCAATGGTTGCAGAAAATAGAAACTTTGCTTGAAGAAGTATAATCGTCAAGAGAAAATTAGATTTTTTTAGTTTTTTTGCCCAAAAATAATATAATCATTTCAATTCGATCGCACTGGCTTTTGCTCATTCAATAAAGTTAAATATCGGCGATAAAAATAACTGAATATATTCGAAAATAATGACAAAAATTTAAATTATTGTTCGTAGTATTGCTGTTATATTTACAGTCAGATTTTGGGTGTTAAATTAACTGAAGTTAAACCCAAAATCACAAAAATATGAACAGTACTGAAATCAGGAAATGGTCTTCTGGAAAAGCGATCGAACTGAGTAGCAAACTAGAAAAACCAAGTCCTTTCTATTTTGGATATGACATCGAAGAAAGTTTTATTTCTCAATTAGAAAAGTATAGTTTCGACAAGATATTTTTCTTTACAGAGCCTCATTTGTTCGAGCTTTATGGCAAAAATATTTACAAAAAAATTCAAGAAAAGTTTCCTTGTCATTTGGAATTTATACCTCCAGGGGAGAAATGTAAATATTTCCCCATTCTCGAAGAAATGTGCGAAAATCTTATTCTCAAAGGAGCCTCTAAAAAATCTATTTTGTTGGCTTTTGGCGGTGGAACAGTTGGAAATGTGGTTGGTTTAGCTGCTGGATTGATTTATCGGGGCATTCGTTTTATAGAAATTCCCACAACTATGATGGCTCAAACCGACAGCACTCTCAGTAATAAACAGGCTGTTAATGGCAAAAATGGAAAAAATCATTTTGGTCTTTATCACGCCCCAATATTTATTTGGGCAGATACTAAATATCTCAAAACCGAACCTCTTTTGTATCGAAGAAGTGGAATAATTGAAGGTATCAAAAATGGATTTATTTCCGATCCAAACTTTTTAGATTACTTGGAGAAAGCACTTAACCCTCATGCCAATTTTTCTGACGACGAATTAACGGAACTTGCCTATAGAATTATTGTTTCTAAATTAGAAATTCTCAAGCGAGATCCGAGTGAGAAAGGCTATGGTATTATTCTCGAATACGGTCATACTTTCGGTCATGCTATCGAGTGGCTCGAAGAAGGCAAAATGTCTCATGGAGAATCGGTTTCTTTTGGCATGAAAATTGCCGCAGAACTGGCTAGAGAAATGGGATTGATTTCACAAAAAGATGTCGATCGACATTACTATTTAATTGAGGACAAACTGGGCTTTAATAACCCCTTCCCCGAACATATTACTGCCGATCGACTTATAGATGCAATGATTGCAGACAATAAAAAGACTGGAGAAGAGCTGCGCTTTGTCATATTGGAAAAAATCGGTAAATGCTATAACCCTCAAGGAGACTATTTAGTTACAGTTGACTCGCAAGTAGTTAAAAAAGTTCTCAACAACTTCATCGAGGGACAACTAAATAAAAGAAGTAGTCAGACTTACGAATTCTTACGAGTTGCTTAGATGGAAAGTAAAGCAATCTCGTTTAAGCATCCAAGTCCTAACTACTAGCAACTAAAACAATCAAAACAGCTTATCTTAGGTCGAACTAAAGCTGAGATAAGCTATTCATCTAAGTCTATACCATTTTCCCTCTTTTGTTCCCATAAATTTATGTCCTTGAAAAGCTACGAACTAAAGGATTAATTTCCATGACACTTACCCGATCTAAATTGAAAAAAGTGAAAAAAAAATCAGCCGCTCAACGCTTGTGGTTTTTGCATTGGTTAATGGCATTTTTCTATTTACTGCTGTTTATTGGCGGCAAATACATGGCTGGTTTGCCAGAATCTCTTTCTTATAGAGAAACTATTTTCGACTCTCATAAAACCTTGGGAGTTGTGGTTATGAGTTTGTTGTTAGCTAGAATTTCTTTACTATTGTGGGTTGTTTTATATAAATATAGGCGACATCAACCCAAGCGCAGAAGAGGCTGGTTGCAAACAGTTGCCATACACGCAATTCTCTACTTTTTTATGCTGTTAGTTCCCCTCAGCGGTTATTTCGATTCCAACATTGGCGCTCACGATATCAGAATCTTCGGGACTGGCATTATCCTACCACCCTTATTTGCTCCCAACGAACAATTAGAAATATCTGGATTTGCCGACAGCGTACATTTTTGGATATCTTACACCTTTCTAGCTTTTGTTGTCGTCCACGCCCTCGACCAAAAGAAATACCTGCGAGCGCAATTACGTCGTTTTTCTAAAGCTACTATGGCAGCCATTCACAAGTATTTCCCCAGGACTAAAATAGGTTGACACTCCAACGGCTGAAAGCATGTTGGATTCTTTAGGAAGGTGATTTTCACGAACCAGTACACCACTACTGCTCCCTGGGCGGTGCCAATTGCCCCTACCCTCTCGCCTATTTCTAGGTCTGAGTATACT
>JASJDA010000384.1 GCA_030065755.1 Prochloraceae cyanobacterium
CCGACGGTAAGAATATTGCCTCTGCTAGTGACGATCGTACTGTGCGACTCTGGGACAGAGAAGGTAAGAAATTAGCTGTATTTAAAGGTCACACAGATTCGGTCAATTCAGTAGCATTTAGCTCCGACGGTAAGAATATTGCCTCTGCTAGTAATGATAATACTGTGCGACTCTGGGACAGAGAAGGTAAGAAATTAGCTGTATTTAAAGGTCACACCAAAGAAGTCAAGTCAGTAGCATTTAGCCCCGACGGTCGCACAATTGCCTCTGCTAGTAGAGATAATACTGTGCGACTCTGGGACACAGCGGGTAAGGAATTAGCTGTATTTAAAGGTCACAAAAACTTGGTCACTTCAGTAGCATTTAGCCCCGACGGTCGCACAATTGCCTCTGCTAGTGACGATCGTACTGTGCGACTTTGGGATAGAGCTGGTCAGCAAATAGCTGTGTTTAACGATCACACCAAGGAAGTCAATTCAGTAGCATTTAGCCCCGACGGTCACATAATTGCCTCTGCAAGTCACGATCGTACTGTGCGATTGTGGGACAGAGCGGGTCAGCAAATAGCTGTGTTTAATGGTCACACTAATTTAATCTATTCAGTGGCATTTAGCCCCGATGGTCAAACAATTGCCTCTGCTAGTAATGATAAAACTGTGCGATTGTGGGACAGAGCAGGTCAGCAATTAGCTGTATTTAAAAATCACGCAGATTCGGTCTATTCAGTGGCATTTAGCCCCGATAGTCAGACAATTGCCTCTGCTAGTAGAGACAATACTTTGCGATTGTGGAACAGAGCGCCTAAGGAAAAGGAATTAGGTGTGTTTAACGATCGCACCAAGGAAGTCAATTCAGTAGCATTTAGCCCCGATGGTAAGAATATTGCCTCTGCTGGTAATGATAAAATGGTGCGACTGTGGGACAGAGCAGGTCAGCAATTAGCTGTGTTTAATGGTCACAAAGATTCGGTCAATTCAGTGGCATTTAGCCCCGATGGTAAGAATATTGCCTCTGCTAGTAATGATAAAACTGTGCGGCTGTGGGATAGATGGGGTAAGCAATTAGTTGAGTTTAATGGTCACACAGGTTCGGTCAGATCGGTAGCATTTAGCCCCGACGGTCACACAATTGCCTCTGCTAGTAATGATAAAACTGTGCGACTGTGGGACAGAAAGGGTCAGCAATTAGCTGTATTTAAAGGTCACACAGGTTCAATCTATTCAGTGGCATTTAGCCCCAATGGTCACACAATTGCTTCTGCTAGTTCTGATAAAACGGTGCGACTGTGGGACAGAAAGGGTCAGCAATTAGCTGTATTTAAAGGTCACACAGGTTCGGTCAAATCGGTAGCATTTAGCCCCGATGGTAATAATATTGCCTCTGCTAGTAGAGATAATACTGTGCGGCTGTGGGATAGAGGGGGTAAGCAATTAGCTGTGTTTAAAGGTCACACAGATTCGGTCAATTCAGTGGCATTTAGCCCCGATGGTAAGAATATTGCCTCTGCTAGTAATGATAATACTGTGCGACTGTGGAACAGAGAGGGTAAGCAATTAGCTGTGTTTAAAGGTCACACAGATTTGGTCAATTCAGTGGCATTTAGCCCCAATGGTCACACAATTGCTTCTGCTAGTAAAGATAAAACAGTGCGACTGAGGCCTGTTCATTCGCATGGTTTACTTTTTCTTGCTTGTAATAGATTGCGATATCATTCCTTACTATTAGAGAATAAAGGTGCTGTTGATGCTTGTTTAAATCTAGAATATACTAGCTGGGATAATAGCACCAAAGCAGAATTTCAACGCGATCGCGGTTTAGCTATAGCCAGTAAAGGAGATTATCAAAAAGGTGTAATCGAATTAAAAGAGGCTAAAAGAAGAGACCCAAAAATAGATCTCGATCCAAATACAAAAAATATAGATAAAGATGCCAAAGCGATCGCCGCTAAGTTGGCCGCACCCGCTCAAGTCAGTCAGGGACGGATATTAGCAAAACAGGGGCAATTTAAGGAAGCATTCGACCTCTTCAAACAAGCACAACAACTAAATCCTCAAATAGATCTCGATCCAGACACAGAAGTTATAGATAAAAATCCCAAAGTGGTCGCCACCAAGTTGGCCGCACCAGCTCAAGTCAGACAGGGAGAGATATTAGCAAAACAGAGGAAATATAAGGAAGCGATCGACCTCTTCAAACAAGCACAACAACTAAATCCTCAAATAGATCTCGATCGACACACAGAAGTTATAGATAAAGATCCCAACGCTGTCGCCACCAAATTGGCCAGCACCAGCTAAAGTCACTCAGGGAGAAATACTAGCAAAACAGGGGAAATATAAGGAAGCGATCGACCTCTTCAAACAAGCACAACAACTAAATCCTCAAATAGATCTCGATCGACTGACAGAAGTTATAAATAAAGATCCCAACGCCTTCGCCGCCAAGTTGTCAGCGCCAGTCAAAGTAAAAGAATGAGAGAGACTGGCAAAAGAGAGAAAAGTTACTGAATCGATCTCCTTGTTCGTCCTTTTTTTCAACTATAATTTGCTTCCAAATTTGGGCAAACAAACCTGTACAGTTGTTTGTTTAGTTGGCTTGCTTTGAATTAGTAATTGTCCTTGATGTAATTCTGTAATTCGTTGCGCGATCGCCAGTCCCAGACCAGCCCCTTGTTGTTCGTGGATTTGACGCTCAAATTGAACGTAAGGGGCAATTGTGGCAATTTGTTGTGGGGTCATTCCTCGACCCCAATCGCTCACAGAAACTATAAATCGATCGTTTTTTAAGTTGCTAGTTACGCAAATTGGCGTACCTGGTTGAGAAAACTTGCAGGCATTATCTATTAGTTCTTCAAGTAATTTTGCCAAACAGCTGGTTCCAATTTCCACTCCTGCATCTTCTAATTTCAGTTGTAGATCGGTTTCTCGTTTTGCACCTCGAACTTGTTTGTTCGCGACATCTTGAATTACCGACATCGCCGAGGTAGTATGAGAATCGCGCAGTGCTTTGAGCTGATCTGGATTGTTTTTCAGTTGCTCTAGTTCCCAATAAAGCGAACAATTTTTGATTAACCTTCCCAGACGTTCTCCAGAAAAGCGAACGCACTGAAGCATCTCCTGAATTACCTCGCGATCGAGAGATTCTAATTCAGCAAGTAAGAAGTCTGAAGAAGCCAAAATGCCGGTTAAAGGGGTTCGTAACTCGTGAGGTAGGTAGTTAGTGATATTGCTACGTAATTCTTCTAGTTCTTGGTTTGTACTTTCTTGATAGATTTTCTGTTTTTTTAGTCGAACCGCGATCGCGTTGCGCAGTTCTTCGGTTACTATAGGTTTAATTAAATAATCATCTGCTCCCATTTCCATTGCTCGTCGCCAAGCTGAGCGCTCGCCATCTTCAGCTAACAAAATTACAGGAATTGCTGCAGTGCTTATTTTCTCTCCCAATTTTCTCAAAACGCTATAACCATCTAGCTCGGCTGCATTGCGATCGCAGATAATCAGATCGGGAATTTGCTCTTGCGCTAACCGCAAGCCTTTTTTGCCATTACCCGTAGCAATAGTAGATAATTTCTCACTTGCCAGAATTTCCTCTATATGCTTTCTTACTTGTGAATCTTTCTCTATTACTAGAATTGTTTTAGTTTCATTATTAATTTTAACCATATCAATAATTTACACTTATTGTTTACAGAATTCGCTCAATTACTACGGCTCGTTTTGATATATTGATTAATTTATTTGTTTATATTATTTTGACAAACTGGGTCTAATTGCATCAGGGGAAATACTTTAACTTAATAGTAGATTTTGCTGAAGTTATTGAGTTAAAATCTTGTTATCATATAGGGATATCAGCCAAACAAAGATAGGCAAGGATAGAGGTCAAAAATTTATTACGAATAATTACACTAAATCCTACTAACCTTATATTAAAATAAACTAAAAAATTTGCCCGAGAAAATGGTTTCTATCTTTCCCAGTCCCAATTCTGTTGACCTCTCTCAAGTTCGCTTAGAAATTCGCAGCTTGCAATCCAAATTAGTCGAATGGCGACGGAATATCCACCAGAGACCTGAATTGGGTTTTAAAGAGCAGCTTACGGCTGAGTTAATTTCTCAAAAGCTACAAGAATGGGGAATTGAAAGTAAAACAGGTATTGCTAAAACAGGAATAGTAGCAACGATCGACGGGCAAAGATCGGGTAAAGTCTTAGCAATTAGGGCAGATATGGATGCTCTACCCATTCAAGAAGCAAACCAAGTATCGTATCGATCGCAACACGACGGTGTAATGCACGCCTGCGGTCACGACGGACATACAGCGATCGCTCTCGGTACTGCTTATTACCTTTCCCAGCACAAGCAAGATTTCAGCGGTACAGTAAAAATTATATTCCAACCTGCTGAAGAAGGACCAGGTGGTGCCAAACCGATGATAGAAGAAGGAGTGCTGAAAAATCCCGACGTGGATGCTATTATTGGACTTCACCTGTGGAACAATCTTCCTTTAGGTACGGTAGGGGTTCGCAGTGGTGCTTTAATGGCTGCTGTAGAATGTTTTCGCTGCACTATTCAAGGTAAGGGCGGTCACGGTGCAATGCCCGATCAAACTATTGATTCGATAGTAGTAATCGCTCAAATTGTCAATGCTCTGCAAACAATCGTAGCACGCAACGTCAATCCTTTAGATTCGGCAGTAGTTACAGTAGGGGAATTGCATGCAGGAAGGGCATTAAACGTCATTGCCGATACTGCTAAGATGAGCGGCACAGTGCGTTATTTTAACCCCATTCTAGAAGATTTTATTGGCAAGCGAATAGAAGGAATTATTGCTGGTATCTGTCAGAGTCACGGAGCGAAGTACGATTTAGATTATTGGCAGTTGTATCCGCCTGTAATTAATAACTATCGCATTACTGACTTGGTTCGATCTGTAGCTGCTGAAGTAGTAGAAACCCCCGCAGGAGTCGTTCCAGAGTGTCAAACAATGGGTGGAGAAGATATGTCATTCTTCCTTCAAGAAGTACCTGGTTGTTACTTCTTTTTAGGTTCGGCTAACCCAGAAAAAAGTTTAAATTATCCTCACCACCATCCTCGTTTTGATTTTGACGAAACTGCTTTAGCAATGGGTGTAGAAATGTTCGTTCGTTGTGTAGAGAAAATGCTAAATTGACTTCTAAGTAGTCATCTTAAGACCCCAAAATAGCGATCGCCACGTTATGAATTAAGGAAAACACAAGTGTTTTCTTAAGAGTTAGAAGTGAAGAAGTTAAACAATAACATCACTATTGAACCGGAAATCATAAGAATAGTAATAAAAATATTTAACATTTATTTTATAAAATCATAAAATTTTTTGACATCTTATTCGAGTATTATGAGACATTAACTTATAAAAAAATCGTATGAATCAAAATAATCGTCAAGCTTACTGGCGTGCCAATGTAACTTTAATTCGCAATCTCTTAATTGTTTGGGGATTAGTTTCACTTGGATGCAGCATTCTGCTGGTACAACCTTTGAATACTCTGCGTATGGGGAATATTCCTTTTGGTTTTTGGATGGCACAGCAAGGTTCTATCTTTGTTTTCGTGGCTCTAATTTTTATATATGCGGTGTGGATGGATAAAATCGATCGCAAATATAACCACAACAAACCAGCAACTGAAAAGCCAAAAGTAGGGACGAGGGATTAGGGAAGAACTGTGAAACTAAAAAAATGGTTATTCCTCCTTTATCTTTCATCATTTGTTAGATGAGGTTTAAGATAACAACAAATTTTTAATCAATTTGAGAGGAAATTATGCCAGTTGAAGCCTGGACTTTTTTATTTGTAACAATTTCATTTCTACTTTATCTATACATTGGTTGGCGATCGCGAGTTCGAGATAGTAAAGGCTTTTTTGTAGCCGATCGCGGCGTTCCTGCTATTGCTAATGGTGCGGCTACTGCTGCTGACTGGATGTCGGCTGCTTCCTTTATTTCTATGGCTGGGTTAATCTCTTTCTTGGGTTACGATGGCTCGATCTATTTGATGGGTTGGACGGGAGGATTTGTACTATTAGCTTTGCTACTTGCACCTTATTTGCGCAAGTTCGGCAAATATACTGTACCCGACTTTGTAGGAGATAGATATTACTCTAACGCAGCTCGTTTAGTTGCAGTTGTCGCTGCTATTTTTGTTTCCCTGACTTACGTAGCCGGTCAAATGCGGGGAGTCGGTATTGTTTTTAGCCGCTTTCTCCAAGTGGATATTAGTACTGGTGTCGTTCTTGGCGTGGTAATCGTTGCTTTTTTTGCCGTATTAGGAGGGATGAAAGGAATCACTTGGACTCAAGTTGTTCAATACGCCGTGTTGATTCTTGCTTACCTGATTCCCGCCATTGCGATCGCTTGGGTACTAACGGGAAATCCTATTCCTCAACTGGCTTTCAGTTTCAGCGATATTGTCGATAAACTCGATCGAATTCAGACGGATCTGGGTTTTGCCGAATACACCCAACCCTTTGTTAACAAGTCCCTGCTAGATGTCTTATTTATTACTATTGCTTTAATGGTGGGTACCGCAGGATTACCCCACGTTATCGTTCGCTTTTATACTGTACCCACTCCTCGCGCTGCACGTTATTCTGCTGGTTGGGCGTTACTATTTATTGCTCTACTTTATACTACTGCTCCTGCTGTTTCCGCTTTTGCCCGCTACAATCTTATCGATAGTTTACACGGCAAAACGATCGAGGAAGTACAGCAGTTAGATTGGGCAACGAAGTGGGAAAATACTGGATTATTAGGCTTTGAGGATAAAAATCTAGATGGAAGAATTGAGCTGACACCGGATAAAGAAACCAGTGAAATTAAAATCGATCGCGATATAGTGGTTCTCTCAACACCAGAAGTGGCAAAATTAGCACCTTGGGTAATTGCTTTAGTAGCAGCTGGCGGACTAGCAGCAGCTTTATCTACTGCATCTGGGTTGTTACTAGTTATCTCTAGTTCGATCGCTCACGATGTCTATTTTCGCCTGATTAACCCCAATGCGTCGGAGTCTCAAAGGGTGATGGTGGGTAGAGTTATGGTAGGCTTTGCCGTGGCGATCGCGGGTTATTTTGGCATTAATCCTCCTGGATTTGTAGCACAGGTGGTAGCTTTTGCCTTTGGTTTAGCTGCTGCTAGCTTTTTCCCCGTAATTATTTTAGGAGTGTTCGACAAGCGGGCAAATCGGGAAGGCGCGATCGCGGGAATGCTCGTCGGTTTGAGTTTTACTACTTTTTATATTATCGGAGTCAAGTTTTATGGTATGGGAGCTTGGTTTTTGGGCATCTCTCCAGAGGGAATTGGAACAGTAGGAATGGCTCTCAATTTCTTCATAACCTACGTTGTTTCTCGTCT
>JASJDA010000385.1 GCA_030065755.1 Prochloraceae cyanobacterium
TTGCTAAGGATTTTTTAGCTTATGTTGGCAAACCGCTTAAACAGCTAATGCTCGAAGATATTCAGTCCTGGTGTACTTATTTGGGAACGGCTCAATTTAGGGGGCGCAGTTACAGCCCCAACACCATCAAAAATAAAACCAACTGCGTTAAAAGTCTGTTCTCTTTCGCTAAAAAAGTCGGTTATCTCGCCATCGACAAAGGTGCGGTCATTAAAGCTCCCAAACCAACCGCCACTATCTCCAGCCGCATTGTTAGTGAATCCGATATCTCTAAATTGATCGCTGCTGCTCAAAAAAAGCGCGATCGCATCATTATCAAAACCTTGTACTTGCTCGGACTTCGGATCAGCGAATTGATGGGATTAAACTGGAAAAACATTCGCATGCGGTGTGATGGGTCTGGAATCGTCACAGTTTTGGGCAAAGGTGGGAAGCTCCGCGATCTTTTCGTTCCTTCAGATTTAATGAATGACTGGCAGGGAATTCGTACCGATAAGCCTCAATTATTCAGCAATCATCGTGGAAAGCCTCTCAGCGTTCGTGCAGTTAATTTCGCGATTAAGGATGCTGCCAATCGTGCCGGGGTTAACCCTAAAATATCTGCTCACTGGATTCGCCATTGTCATGCTTCCCATTCTCTTAAAAATGGCTGCGACCTCGATCTACTCCGCGACTCGCTTGGGCATAGTTCCCTGGCAATCACTAGCATCTACATTCATTCTGACCCAGATCGTGGTAGTTCTCAATTCCTTAATGTTTAAGTTTAGAAAGTCTAAAATCGAATCCTCGTAGGAACATTTTGAAACAAATTTGTTCTAGTTAGTTACACGGAAGGATTGTATTGATAATCTCTTCTGCCGAAGAGGCAACTGTAACTTGTCCAAGCCAATTCTCAAACCATCGACATTCATCCTCAGTCAATTTACTGCGGCGATCGCTCTTTAGCTCGATCAAATAATTGTGTCCATTAATGCCCACTAACAAATCGGGACATCCTCGACCAATGGTATGCAGATGTTGAACCGAACACCCATACTCTCTGAGTGCTTTGACTATTTCAGCTTGATTGCGATCTACCCTACGACGGGAAACCCTGAGCTTATTCAACCTTCTGCTTCCTCTTAACTTTGATGAAATCCACGCAATGAATATTTAGCATGGCAATTGGCGATATCTCGCACCTCCATTTTCAAGAAATTGGTTTTCTCGTAAAAACCACACTGCCTCCTGAACTTCTTGTGGAGTTCGTCCCACCGCAGAAACGATTTGGGGGAATGTCATCCATTTGAATTTGTCGATTGCTTCAAATACCTGCTGCTGAAAACTGGTCAGCTTTTCTAGAACTGGTAATTGCTGATCTAGGTTAATGAATGCTTCAGTATCATTCTCTGATTTTTCTTCTAATTTACGTCCATCCATTTCGTGGGAAATATTTCTATAGCAAGGGGTGGACGCGCTTACTGTAGCCTTTATCTCATCAGCATTTGAAGGGGTGGACGTTTTTTGATTAAAATAACAAGTAGGGGGGTGGACGCGCTCTTTTAACTGGTTAGTTTGCGAGGTAAAATCTTCGTGTTCTCTTTCTAGCCAGTGCTGAAATATTCTCGACTGACACTCGTAAATCGGTACAGCCGCACCATAGATTCGCTCTCTTTTGTCAGTACCTTCAACTTTAGCTCGCCGGAGTTCGGGTAGTTTTAATCCGAGATGGTTTAACAATCGTTGAGCGTTAGCAATACCTTGGTCGGGGTCGATCGTTAATCCAATACCCAGATTGTTTTTGATTTCCTTCCAGAGTCGAGGTTTTATTAACTGCTCGCTCCACTCTCGAACCGAAGTTTTAGAAAATTCCAGATCATTTTGTAAAAATTGGCGGATGTTAATTTTGTCGAGAGTTTCAATGCTAGCACCTAGTAATTTTTTGTTAATGTCGGGGACAAATGCCGATCCTGTTGTTTCAGTCAGACTGTCTAATTTTTGTTTATCTCGTTGGGGCAGGTATTGCCGTCCAGGCAACAAATAATATTGTAATCGGAGCTTGGGATGTAGCCCGTTTTCATGTTGCGCTACTAAATCGGCATCTGGTTCGATGCCATATAGTTGTTGGAGTTCTCCTTTTGATTGCTCTAATCGTTCGGATTCGGTTTTATTTTGTTTGTCTTTTAGTTCATCGAGTCGAGAATTAGTCGGTGTTTTAGAGGTTTCTGTTTTGTAGCAATAAGCCTCGTAATTGACATTGCGATTCTCCTTCAAGGCATTTTTAACCGATTCAATCTCGTTTTTACTGGCTTTTAGCTCTCCTGGTGGTTCGAGTATCGTATAACCTTCATACGATAATTTCGTATAAATTGATTCGCGGTAACTTTTCATCCCTTCATTTACCTTTGCTCCCATTTTGGCCCAACACTCCAGAAAATAAGGGTGCGATTGCCATTCCTCAGAATTATCTATTTTTATTCCGGCTTGATTTAATGCTGCAATATTTTTTGCTGTTTTTTCTTTTTGGGATTTAATTAGTTCTCCTGGATTGGTCGAGTGATTCCCAACAAAACTTAGTCCTCGTTTGGGTGCGAAAATATGGCGATCTACTCCGCTACGATCTCTGTCGATCGTTTGAGTTGCAGCATCAACTGTTTGAGTTCCGGTTGCAATCTGCGCCACGAAATCAAATTGATTCGTTTCGATCGATATTCCGGTTTCAATAACTGGCGAAGCGATAACCATATCAAACAGGGATAGTACCGCGTTTATGTTGTTGGTACATTGATAAGCCGGATGGCTGCGATCTCGGATAGTATTCTTGTCAATTCGGAGTATTTTTAGATCGGGAAATAATTGTTTATAGTAAAGCTCTAGATTATAAGTTCCTGTTTTACTTTTTGGCTCTTGCGATCCGGTATGAAGCAAGCATTTTTTTCCTTCACTTATCATTTTGTTTATGGCAAACAATAATGCTTCTTTACTCTCGTAGGTGAATAGGTTTCGCTTTATGGGAATATGTTTATTGTCTATAATATAAACTTGTTTTTTCCAATCTTTACGGTCTATTCCGAGCAATTTTAAAATTAATTCAATCGCAGGACTATTTGATAATAGATCGGCATCGCTTAGCAGAATTTTGCCCCCACTATCTTTAATAACATTCAAAACTTTCTCGAAGTTCTGCAATACTTCTACTCGATTTTCAGCCATAGTACTGGAGTCTAATAAATGCCAAATACCTTGGGCGGATTCATCGAGTTTAATGTTAGCTCCTTCCCAATCTTGTGGATCGAAGTGCGCTTTACTGTCCTTTCTCATGGAATCAAAACACAATCCTATTCCAAAGAGTCCTTTAGTTTGCGATGTTTTTATGTCTGAGACATAATCTAATCCCCATTTAGAACTATTTGCCCTTCCTAAACTTATTCTGTGTCCGGGTACTAAGTTTTTTATTCCTTGAGGTATGTCGTTAGAAATTAGTGACTCGATATAATAACTTTTCCCAGTACCACGCGCACTATTCAACCCAAAAATTAAAGCATCTTCGGGGGGGTTTGAATCTAATGGTAAATGTCTCTTATCGATCGTTTTTACACTGAATTTATTCGAGTCATAATTATTCTTTCTGTTATTAGCTTTAGCGAAAAAATCTTCGGGACTAATTGACTTAGCTTTTTGTAAGCGATCGCTGCCAATTTCATCGATATCGCCGCTAGTTTTAGCATATTGATTCCACCACAAGAACCGAATATTTTTGTAACCTAATTCTTGGACTGAAGAAACTATATTTTTAAGGCGGCTTATGACTTGAGGATTAATAACGTCACCGCCATCGGGAGGGAGGATTATTTGCGTTTGGGGAGTTGCTCCACAATGGTCTAAATATTCTTTTAACTGTTGTTTTGAACTGGTAAAGAGTCCTCCGGCAGCCCCAAAAGTTGGAATACCTAATCTCTCTGCTGCGATCGCAGGTTTAAAACTCGTACCTTCAACTAACGCGATCGCATCCTGCCCGTGGAATATTCCTCCATGGCTAATTATTGGTTCGTAATAAGCTAGTGGCAATTCGCCAGTTTGTAACTGAGGATTTTTACCCCAAGGGTATTTGTTTCCGCTAATGGGGTTATCCAGGCGTACTTGAAAGCCGATCCATTGTCTTAAATGGTTGCGGAAACAAGCTAAAATTCCCAATCCCGAACAAAATAAATTTCGACCCGAACTACCTACACCTGGAACTCGATAATCTACAGGTTTTTTTAATCTTTCGCGGCTACAGACGGATCGATAACCATAATGCTCGATTACCTTTTTAAATGAGCTAGGATCTTCAGCAATTTCAGGAATTATCTTAAAGCGATCGTATATGCTCTGAGCGTGCGATTGATGCGGTTTTGAGAGCTGTTCGAGCAAACTGCTTAGGTTTTTATCTAATTCGGTAATTGGTAAACGCTGCTCTTTAAATTCTCTAGCCAGTTCTCTATCTCGCTCAGCTTTTTCGCGATCGCGCTCTAATTGTCTTCTTTCTCGCTCCTCGCGAGATAATTGGCATTGTTCTTCGATCCAATCTTCGCGATCTTTAGCATTTTGAAAAATTCCGAAACCGATCCGATCTTCTTTTAGAAAAATCCAGTTGTCAGACAGAGACACCAGCGAGCGACAGTGGATATTGCCAGTTCGTTGGTCAATGCGACAAGAAGAATGCTCGCCACCGCAGACTTCGCAGCTTCGAGTTTGTCCAAGGGAGTAGTTGAAACTCACGCTAATTCCTCCCCGAACATTGACCATCTAAGGATGCGGTTACATCTGCTGCACTTGTAATAAACGAAAGTTACCCAGTTGTCTACTCGATAACGTTTACCTGTCAGAGTTCCGCAGTGTCGGCACAAACTTTGTGATCGTTCGCTATAATTATGGTGGAATTTACCAAAAAGATTATTTGTTTTAATCATAATCCTCTTCCTATTCAGGTTTTGGAGGAGACACTGACTTTAAAACCAAATAATCATCAAATTTTTTTTGAGTATTACAGTAATCGACACAAAAATGAGGTATGCTAGTTGTACATGAATATTGTTGTTTGAGAACTAGCAGACACAAGTCATGAAATTTGATTTTTATTTGGCTTTGTCAGCTTCTCACTCCTTAATTTCAAAATTGAATAAAATTTTAGCGACCTCGACTACAGCCGCTATTTTGTATGATTCGTTACAGTACATAAATACCTCAAAAGTTCACTTCTAGCATGATATCGAACTTTCGACTGGCTGCGCTCATTGCTTTCGATTTGTTACCGAATTCTTGATATTTCCGTATCTGGCTTTGATATCAATTTCAAGCTCGTGCATCTTTTTCTCAAACATTGGAAAGGTTATGTCGATAATTCTGTTTAACCTTTCATCATCACCGCGATAAACAGCTTCTACTGCCATCTGACGCATCTCTTTAAAAAGTTGCTCTGTTTCATCCATTTTCTTAGTCATTATTAGACTTGTCCTTAATTATTTGGTGTAATTGATCAATTTCTGCTTGAATTCTAACAAGTTCTGCATTTTTGAGAACATCGAAGGTAGCGATCGCAGCTTTCAGCCGTGTTTCTGGCTTAATATTTTCATCATTAACGAGTTCTCGGATAACCCGCGCTGCATCCTCAGAAGCTCCTGATAAATTCAGCATTGAACTAACAGCAAATTCGTTTAAGATACGATCGAATTCTGCAATGAACTCAGGCTTTTTAATCCAATGAGAAACAGTTTCTCTGGTAATTTCTAAAGCTTTAGCTACATCAATAAGTTTGTAACCTTCTGTTAGCATAAAAACAGCTTTTTGTTGCTTTGCTGTCAATCCTTGACTGTTTGTTATAGTTTTTTTCATGTTTTAAATCTCACATAACTTGTCATAATTTCACGTTTTAGTATCGCCAACATATAAATATATTCCTTTTTCATCGTGAAGTTTTCGCATCCCAAAAATAACTTTATCAGGATTTTTTCTCTTCTTAGCATCGGTATATCTTTGACGAAAAGCACGCTTATCGCCATCAAAATGGTGTTCGAGCTGAGCTATTTCAAAAGCCTGATCGGTTGTTAATTTATCCCCTTTTTTAGGGTTTAACTCCGATATTTGGTTATCAGTTGATTTTACAGGAGTATCACTCTTTGGTTGACTCGCCTTATCTTGTACGGGTGTGTTACTAGTGTCACTTTTTATATCACTTATTTTCTCCTCTAAAAGTGACACTCTTTGAGATAGGGTTTCCACAAGTACGTCACTGTTACCACTCTTTGTGTCACTTATTTTCTCTTCTAAAAGTGTCATACGGTCTAACACCTCAGCTAACTTTTTTGCCTGGTCGTCTAACCTCTCCTCGATCGCTTCGATAAGTGCGTTACCAGTATCACTTTGGTGAGTTACTGAGGCTAACCTCTCATCAATCTTAGCGTTTAGAGCTTCATCCGAAATAGTATTACTAAGTAACGTACTAGGTGTATCACCAGAGAAAAACTTAGACAGGATTAGCTCGATTCCTCTGGAGTGTTTGACATCCGATTGCTTGCAAAAATCTTCAAATTTGTCAAAAACTTCCTGCTTAACATAAGCGGTTATTCGGGGTTTGTTGGTTGCCATGGTGTAACACAGTGACTTAAAGTATGCAAATAGTATAACACTTTAAGTGTGATAAAATACTATACCTTATCACACCTTAAGAGGAGTAACAAAGTAGCCCACTATAGGAGTAATACTTAGTGATACTATGTGATACCAGTGCTGAGCTTAAATCATAATGCGATCGCACAACCAATAAATAGAGCAATAGAGCATAACTTAACTGAGTTAAAAACTAAATGCATACCATATCTAGGCTAAAGGAGCAATATTTTTTTTGCTCAATCAGGTTACTCCGAGAATATGGCGATATTAGATGCATTACTCTTGAAATGATGGTTTTATACCTTGAGTCTAATCAATCGATATTTAAGGCAATCCTCAGAGGAGTAATTGAGAAGAGAATGCTTGAAAAAGTCTAATAGTAGCTGTGGAATTTCAAAAAACTTTCAAGAAGGACTTGACTACCAGCTCCGCCGATCGGTGAAGCTGAGACCACAGCAGGGTTACAACCTAGCTCTGAAAACCGTTTGACGTTAATATCCTCCAAGGCTATCATTGACATATGCATCAGCTTCCGAAAACGATACTTTTCAGATCTAAAATCTAATAATATTTTAATATGTCTAATCTTGCCGTACTCCCTCCTCGATCTCCCTACGTTATCAAACAAACCGACGCTAAAGATGATTTAGCCTTTCTCGAAGTTTGGTTGCACGGTCGTCCTAAAACTACTCAACGAATTTACCGCAGTGTTGCTAAGGATTTTTTAGCTTATGTTGGCAAACCGCTTAAACAGCTAATGCTCGAAGATATTCAGTCCTGGTGTACTTATTTGGGAACG
>JASJDA010000386.1 GCA_030065755.1 Prochloraceae cyanobacterium
TAGTACGCGAAAACCAAGCGTTAGCAGTAGAAAACTTAAATGTTTCTGGAATGGTAAAAAACCGTAAATTATCGCGAGCTATTAGTGATGCTGGATGGTATAGTTTCAGATCATTACTAGATGCCAAATGCGAAAAATACGGTAGAGATTTTGTTGTCATTGATAGATGGTGTGCGACATCTCAAAAGTGTTCTGCTTGTGGAAAGCATGGTGGCAAAAAAGAGCTTAATATTCGAGCTTGGACTTGTCTGCATTGTGGAGAGCAGCACGATCGAGATATAAACGCAGCTAAAAATATTAAAGTCGCGGGAGGGCTTTCCGAGACGGTAAATGGGCGAGGGAGCGAATATAAGACCTCGAATGAGGCTGTTTGCGATAAACCGTCAACCACCCCTATAGTAATTCAATTAACTTTGTTTTAGGGGAATCTCCACGCCTTCAGGCTGGAGAGGATGTCAATTTGTACCCTTCCCAACAAGAAGAACATTCTTTCTGACATTTTTACATCTCTGCGTCTATCCAGGAAACAAAATAAAGAATTAACTATAGTAAACTAACTTTTTATGCTGCTAATATGATAATTTGTATCAAAAATAACGTGAAATAAAAACGGTGAAAGTTTTAGTTGTTGGTAGTGGAGGAAGAGAACACGCTTTAGCCTGTACGCTACTGAAATCCCCGAATGTAGAACAGGTTTTTTGTACTCCTGGTAATGGAGGTACAGCAACAACAGAAGGCTGTAAGAATATCCCTTTACCAGTAGAAGATTTTGAGAGAATAGCCGATACAATCAAAGAAAATGATATCTCTTTAGTAGTCGTCGGACCAGAATTACCCTTATCTATAGGTATAGCTGACTATCTACAAAGCCAAAATATATCTGTTTTTGGCCCGACTAAAGCAGGAGCGCAGATAGAATCTAGTAAGACTTGGGCAAAAGACTTGATGAATGATGCTGGGGTCCCTACTGCTACATCAGAAACTTTCACTAAAGCAGAAGCAGCTAAAGCATATCTGTCCGAGCAAAGCGCGCCGATCGTCATTAAAGCAGATGGTTTAGCCGCAGGTAAAGGGGTAATAGTAGCACAGACCCTAGAAGAAGCAACTGAAGCGATCGACTTTTTATTTTCCCAAGGTTTTAGTAAGGTTTTAGTAGAAGAATTTTTAGTTGGTGAAGAGGTATCCGTACTCGCTTTATGCGATGGTGTAACCGTTGTTCCTTTGCTTCCCTCTCAAGACCACAAGCGCATTGGTGAAGGAGATACGGGGAAAAATACAGGAGGAATGGGTGCATATGCACCCGCACCCGTAGCGACTCCTGAAATAATGAAGCGAGTAGAGTCAGAAATTCTTCAGCCTACCGTTAAAGCTTTACAACAGCGAGGAATTGACTATCGGGGGGTATTGTATGCAGGGTTAATGATAACCCCAGAAGGAGAGCCAAAAGTGTTGGAATATAATTGTCGTTTTGGCGATCCAGAAACTCAAGCAGTTTTACCCTTGTTGGAAACACCTCTAGATGAGTTATTGTTAGCTTGTACCGAGCAAAAATTAGCACGACAACCTCCTCTTAAGTGGAAACAAGGGAGTGCAGTTTGTGTAATTGCTGCTTCAGGAGGATATCCAGACGCTTATCAAAAAGGATACCCGATCGCTAACATTGACACAGCCACAGCCGCAGGAGCGATCGTTTTTCATGCAGGAACTTCGATCGAACGAGAACAACTCCTTACCAGTGGGGGGAGAGTATTAGGAGTAACAGCAGTAGGAGAGAACTTTAAAGAGGCGATCGCCAAAGCTTATCGAGCAATTAATGGTATCGAGTTTGAAGGGATATATTACCGAAGAGATATCGGTCATCGGGTTAGCTAGCTCAATGCTTCAGAGATATAATCAGCGGTGCATTCTACTAAAGCGATCGCGTTTTCATATAACATTCTAGTTGGCCCGATAATACCCACACTTCCCACAGGTACTTCTCCTTGTCGATAGACAGAAGAAATCAAAGTACAAGGACGCATTGATTCTAGGGGATTTTCCGAACCGATTTTAATTTTGACTCGATCGGTTAGCTTTTGCCTATCTTGTGCTTCAAAAATCAATGGCCACAATTGCTCTTGTTCTTCTTCCAGCAAGCGTACTAACATTTGTACTTGTTCCAACTGAGAAAATTCTGGCTGACGCAGTACTTCTGAAATACCGCGAATCATTATGGGGGTAGAAGTAGAGGGTACCGATCGATAGCTTAATTGTTTAATGAGGGTTTTAAGAAACTCAGCATAACGTTCAAATTCCCTATCTAACTCCATCCAGTCTAGGCTAGCTATTTCTGAAAAAGTGCGCCCTCGCAGCTTGCTATTGAGAAAGTTAGATAGCAGTTGTAATTCATTTTGTGCCAATTCTTCCGACTCTCGATCGCCTTCGCAGATCGCGACCGGAGACTCAAACAGTACGGACTCTGTTTGATAAGAGTCCGTGACAATAATCAGCATCGTCTGTTTGGGATTTATTTGTACTAACTGTAAGTGGCGAAGTCGTGCTATAGAACTTTGCGGCATAGTAATTAAAACAATATAGCCGCTCAAAGTCGCTAAAATTTGGGCTGCTCTTTGCAAAGTCCCTTCAAAACCGCATTTATCCCAATTTAATTCCCTGTTTAAAGATTCTTCTATTTTTCTGCTTGCGTTTTCGTCTGGGGTAATTAATCGATCGACATAAATCCTGTAACCTGAATCAGAGGGAATGCGTCCAGCAGAAGTATGAGGTTGATAGAGTAGTCCTGCTTTTTCTAGCTGTCCCATTGTCTGGCGAATAGTTGCCGAGCTAATACTTAAATCGTACTCTTGGGCGAGAGTTTTTGAGCCTACTGGCTCTGCTGTGGCTATATAGTGTTGTATGGTTACCCGAAGAATATTTTGATGGCGCTCGTTTAAATTGGGTTTCAAAGGCATTGGCAAACTAGCTCGATCTTGGATTGAGTCTTTTTCTGATTTTCTTTACTTTTTGTTAACCTTTCTATTTTATGGCTGTTAGTATAGCCTTGATTGGGAGTTAATAGAGTTAGAGATATTTCCTTCTTTCAGTATCGAGGTATGCGGGGATCGATCGCAACCGAGTAAGCATCAATACCTCCAGTGATATTTTTAACATTAGTAAACCCAACATTTAGTAACCACTGACACATTTGAGCCGATCGAATCCCGTGATGACAAATAACGAGGGTTTCTGCATCTTTGTTAAAGCGAGTTTGAATCTGACTTCCCCAAGAATCAAACTCGCTTAGAGGTAGAACTTCAAACCCATCGATATAAGCGATCTCTACTTCATGGGATTCTCTTACATCAATCAGTTGCAAATCCGGATCTCGATCGGCCAAACGCAATGCTAATTCTTCGACACTAATACGAGGAATAGGTTGGGGTAAGGATTGAGGGCACATTAACACACTTACTTAGAGATTCTAGCGTCTAGAGTAGCAGTTCTTAGTTTCAATTTGCTTAGACAGGTAATTCACGAAGTCAGAAGTGTGAAGTCAGAAGTCAGAAGTAGAACTTCTGCGCGGGTTCTCCTTAAGAGGTAGAAATTATTGAATTACGTTTTTATATTTTCTTCTATAGAATGAGGAAGCTTTATACCAAAGTGCAGAGCCTGACTTCTGACTTCTGACTTCTGACTTCATTGGTAAGTAACTTAAAATTAGATCGAATTCAACTAGAAAGCTCGAGCAGATGATCCATACTCAGATAGTTGGCACCAAACATCCTCATTCAGGAAATTATGCACCAGTCGAAGAATCTAGCTGGGAGCAAGCGAGCTATGCTCTAGGAGCGCGCTATGACGGTCAAAATGTTACCTTTGCGGTCTATTCCCAAAATGCCACCCGTATTTTGTTAGAAATCTACCAATTTCCTACTGGCGAAGATGCTCAATACGATTACTGGCTCAAAAAAAATCCTCAAGATAATATCTGGCGGGCTAAAATTGCTGGTATCCCAGAAGGCACGTTTTATGGATTTCGCTGTTGGGGACCCAATTGGGAGTATCAAGCAACTTGGCAACGGGGTAACAGTCAGATTGGTTTTAAGCAAGATGTAGACAAACAAGGCAATCGCTTTAACCCCAACAAAGTACTCTACGATCCATATGCCAGAGAGATCTCTCACGATAAAGAGACCCCTGCTATGTTAGCTGCTGGCGAAAACGAAGGAATGTATGCTACTGGAGCAGGTAAATATAAAGGTATTACTAATCGAGAATACGATACTGGTAAATGGTCACCTAAAGGTATTGTAATTGCTTCAGACCATATCTCCACAGGCTCCAGACCCCACTTGCCTCCCCAAGATTCAGCTATCTACGAAGCCCATATCCGTGGATTAACTCAACATAAATCCTCTTCCCATTTGCAACAAATCCTTCAAGATTTCCAAGGATTTGGTGCAGTCGAGAATGTTCCCGAAGCCTATCGAGGTACTTATGTCGGAGCTGCATACATGGCCAAATATCTTAAAGCTTTAGGGTTTACTACTATTGAATTCTTACCCGTTCACGAAACTGATAATGATACAAATCTAAAAGACAGTCCTGGCGGGAATTACTGGGGATACATGACCTTCGGCTATTTTGCTCCTGACCGCAGGTACGCTTACGACAAATCTCCTGGAGGTCCGACTCGCGAGTTCAAACAAATGGTCAAAGCCTTTCATGACGAAGGATTAGAAGTTTATTTAGATGTAGTTTACAACCATACCGGAGAAGGAGGCAACTGGGGCGATAACGACGTTACTGCCTTTGTTAGTTTTGGCGGTTTTGATGCTTCGCAATATTATGTACTCAGTGAAGATAATTACTTGGTCGATGGAGCCACTGGATGTGGCAATCAACTCAATTTTTCTCATTCCGTAACCCAAAACCTGGTAATTGATTCGTTAACTTATTGGCTCGAAGAAATGGGAGTAGATGGCTTTCGCTTCGATCTAGCTCCGGTTTTAGGACGAACCCCCAGCGCTTTTGCACGAATGAACTGGAGCGAACAGAGACAATTTTTTTCCCAACATCCCCTCCTCGAAGAAATTAAATTATTAGCCGAGAAACACGATGCGGAAATCATCGCCGAAGCTTGGGATATCTGGGGCTATGAAGTCGGCAATTTCCCCTCTGGTTGGGGAGAATGGAACGGGCGTTATCGCGATGCCATTCGCCGTTTTTTGAAAGGAGATGGCAATACTGATGATTTTACCAGCCAAATAAATGGTGATTATGAGAATTTTAACGATCAAGGTGGCCCCCAAAGATCGATTAATTTTATTGTCGCTCACGACGGCTTTACTTTAATGGATTTAGTTAGCTACAATTACAAAAATAATCACAACCCCTGGCCTTTTGGCCCCTCCGACGGCGGCAACGATAATAACGATTCTTGGGATTCAGGTGGCGATCGCAGTTTACGAAGGCAGCGACTGCGTAACTTTTGGACCGTTCAGTTTTTTTCTCGCGGCGTACCCATGGTAGTATGGGGGGACGAATTCGGACGCACCCAAAACGGGAACAATAATCCTTATAGTATTGACAGCGTAGCAACGTGGAGTAATTACAATATGATTGCTAGTAATTCTCCCACTGCTATACCTACTGGATATTTAGGCACTTATCACGATAACTTTGGCACTGCTACTAATGCTGATGGTTGCAATCCCTTATTTGTCTTTGCTAGCTATGTTGCTCGCTTACGACAAAATCACTCAGCTTTGAGGCAGCGGCAGTACGCTGATTTTGTGATGGACTCTGGGGATGATGTTACCTATCTATTCAAGAAACACGACGGCTATAGCGATTTATCACATAACGATCGCTGTATTTGGCTGCGCATTGATGGCAGCGAGGTTAAAGATAGTGATTTTTTGCTATTAATCAATATGTACTCCGAACCGGTCAATTTTTATATCCCCTCTCAAGAATCTGCTCGAGACAATCGACCAAAACAATGGATTTTA
This sequence comes from Prochloraceae cyanobacterium, assembly GCA_030065755.1. GTDB lineage: Bacteria > Cyanobacteriota > Cyanobacteriia > Cyanobacteriales > JASJDA01 > JASJDA01. The sequence goes on from JASJDA010000386.1 coordinate 5,994, forward strand.
TTAATCGATACTTCTGTTTGGGCTGAACCCAATTGTAATTTCTGGTCAGTCGAGGAAGCTTCTATCATTAATAATAATAATTATGAGGTCCATCCTTTTTCAGTAGTAGTTTTGGAAGAAGTTGAGATCGGATCTAAACCCTAAAATCCACAACCTATTCCGATCGCTCATAACTTAAAGATAAAGACTTCCTTATTAAAACAGTGAACAGTGAACAGTTATCAGGTCTCCCTCATGGATTTACACCACTAGAGAGAGATTCTACCTATAGAAGTAGGGGACTTTCGATCCCACTCACAACTGATAACTGGTAACTGGTAACTGACAACTGTTAAAAATCCAATTTCCTTTTTAGTTGCTAAGGTTCCTCAAGTTTTCATGTGCCCCAGCATTTTGTATCAAATTATTACGATAGAGCTTTTCTTACGTAAAATTGAAACTATTAACTGAAATATTACTCGTACACCAAATTTATTTTTAGGATTGAAAAAGATTGAAAAATGTCTAATAATAATGCAGATTTATTACAATTACCTAAATTTGAACGAGTAGAAGATGAGCGTCTTCATCGCCAACAACGTTTAGCTGCTGCTTTTCGCTTGTTCGCTCACTATGGGTTTGATGAAGGGGTAGCTGGACACATCACCGCTCGCGATCCCGAATTCACCGACCACTTTTGGGTTAACCCCTTCGGGATGTATTTCGGTCATATTCGAGTCTCAGATCTGGTACTGGTTAACCCTCAAAATGAAGTAGTCAAAGGCAATAAACCGATCAATAACGCTGCTTTTGCAATTCATTCCCAAATACATCTTGCGCGACCGGATGCGATCGCAGCAGCTCACGCTCATTCATTATATGGCAAAACTTTCTCAACTCTGGGATCTCTTCTCGATCCTATAACTCAGGATGCTTGTGCTTTTTACGAAGACCATGCTTTGTTTGATGAATATACTGGAGTGGTTTTAGACACTGAAGAAGGTAAGCGTATTGCTTCTGTATTGGGGCAAAAAAAGGCTGTTATCTTACAGAATCATGGCTTGCTAACAGTAGGACATTCCGTTGATGAAGCGGCTTGGTGGTTCATTACGATGGAGCGTTCTTGTCAAAGTCAAATCATGGCTAGTTCGGCAGGAAAGCCATTATTAATTGAGCCAGAAACAGCTCGTTTGACTCAAAGTCAAATTGGTTCTCATGTCGCTGGCTGGTTTAGTTTTCAGTCTTTATATGACATGATTGTTCGCAAGCAACCAGATTTATTGGATTGAAGCCTTTATTTTTTTGATTAAACATCCAATATTGTCAAGAATTCAAAATTTGATTCAATATTTACTCGAAAATTATGAACACAACTTCCCAAATCGCAGTCCAAAAACTATCAAATCAATTTGGCAAAATTATTATTAATACCAATGGAATAGG
>JASJDA010000387.1 GCA_030065755.1 Prochloraceae cyanobacterium
GTCAGAAGTTTGAAGTCAGAAGTCAGAAGTGGAGTTATTTGCAAAAGACGAAGTTAATAAGTTTGAATCTTGTTCATTTCTGACTTCTGACTTCTGATTTCTGACTTCCCCACCACGAGTGCTATTTCTCAATGTTTAATGTTCACTGGGGGGTAATTGTTTCTGGTCAGCCAGTCTGGTAGAATAAATACGCTCGCTATTAGCGCTTATAAATTCTGCTAATTGTTTCACTCGTTTTTGTTCGTTATTAGTCGCAGAAAATTCGACAGCAAAGTAGGTACCGTAATCGTTTACTCTCTTTGCCATTTTGGCGGTAACAATACATGTTCCTAGTTGAAGTTTAGCGATAGTCAACTTTCTTAGTAACTCTAAAAAATTACCAATTGACTCAGTTTTAAATAAAATATGTGAGACAACATTCTCGCGATCGATAAAGAAAATCTCTAACCAATCTTGGTATGGATAGTTAAACAAAGTATCAGGAAATTCTCGACAACTAAGTATTTCTAGATCTAATGAACTTCCGAGAATTTCTGATTCTCCAATCTTGAAAACTCCTGCTTTACAATCAGCTCGATAACTTCTTGGATGCCCAGGAAAAAAGACGAATCCATTGTTATCTTCTGGCAGGTCAAACGCATTTATATACATGATTTTTGTCCTTTATTAATGTGTCGTTGTTGAGTGCTAAATGCTTAAATTCCCCTGCCACGTTTGACAGGAGAATATTTTTCTAGAACATTAATTCTTCGTCAATTTCTGCTTCTGGCTGCCAATAGCCACCAATTTCATACTCGTCTAAGTACGCGCCTAATGCCTCGCGTACCGCTGACTCTGTAGGGCTTAGAGTTTTGACGTTGACTACCATTACTCGTGCTGGGACGGGGTACCCTTGATCGTCCGACTCTAATTCTTTAGAATATAACTCGACTTTAATGTTGTAGATTTTGGGGATAATACGAGCTATTTCCGCAGCAAATTTGTGGAAATCCAAAACCACCAAATTGTCTGCTAATGCTTCAAGAGCGCAAATTCGTTCGCAGCACTTGTAGAGTGCGTTATCTACTGCTAGGATAGAGGTAACTCTATCTTCTACTATTGACAACTTGTGTACAATAGTAGGTGTCGGCTCAAAATGTTTTTGAGCGATACTTCCATTTTTCATAATAAAATTGTCTCTCTTTAAGAGAGATGGTTGGCAAAAGACGATCGATAAGGGTCTCAAGCTTATGGAGGTCGTCTTTTGTTTGTTTACAACTACTAGGATAGCGTGTCCGGCACGCTATGTCAAGAGAATATTCTTGTTTATTAGTACTATTCCGTGTATGGCATACTATAAGAGCATGAGGTGTTATTTCTAAAAAGCAAAGATAATGAAAAAAGGTAGACCAGGTGGAAACCCAGATTTAAAAAAGTATCAATTTACTACGACTCGCGAGTATCCACTTACAAAAAAAGTAACTCTCAGAATAGATGAACCGACTTCAAATGCGCTAAAGGCTGGTAAATTGCCTGACTGGTCGGAAATCGCAAGACAAGCGATCGAGAAAGCTTTGGCAGAAGTAGAAGAAAAAAATATTAAGTCCGCTTAAGTGCGATCGCTACGTCGATCCGCATAGCGGATCCTTGCGCACATTAATTAGCATAGTTGCCTTGAGAAAATCTTTCTTTGCCTAGTGTCGGAGTGTTGTGGCGATAGAACTCCCTATCGGTCGTATGATGTCTTCTAGGAACACCCCAGACTCTTTTTAACAAAAAATCGCTAAAGCAATTAAGCTTTAGCTTAAAAGAGACATATTAATCCAACAAAAAGTAAAGTAAATAAGAGAAATCCCAGTTGTTAAGTCATTAAATATAGTATTACTTATCTATAAGGCAATAAAAAGAGCATTATAGCTTAATAAAGTAAGTAATTAAGCTAAATCAAAAAGAATAATAACAAATTCATCAGATAAACAGTAACTAGTAAACTACAGTAATGCACAGTAACTAGTAAACTACATAGGTGCGATCGCCACATCGCTCCGCTATGCGGATCCTTACGCATTAATATGTATAGTTGCCTTGAGAAAATTGTTGTTCTTCTTTCACCAGAATCTAAGTTGATTGCTTGTTCAGTTGTAGTATTATAGATCTACAAGACATTAATACTTAATAAGAGAATGAGCATAAAACACGAATATGCGCGAAAATCAATCAGACAATTGGTGGGCTGAGGATTCAGCTAACGAAACCGTTGATAAAAAACTTAGTTTTATCGAACAAACGCACGAAGATGCTAAAAAATTGTTTGCTCGATTGGGACTCGGATTTAAACATACGCCAAAAAATTACGCTCCTTCTTTGTGGGTAACAGATAAAGAAGGTGAAATAATTGGCGAGATTTTATTGCAAGAAAATCAAAGGTGGACTAGCAATAATAAATGGATGGAAAAATTTATCGGCGAAAATATAGAAGAAGGTACTGATTGCAAAGAACTTGCCGCATTACTTGAGATTGCTAGTTCAATTACAGCCTTATGTTTCAATGAATTCAGGGATACTGGCGGCACAAGATACGCTTAACATCAGTTTTCTCCCTCGACTTTAATGAATGAACCGAAGAGTTTAAATGTGTTTTGTAGAAGGGCGATTGGGTTTTCTTAAAACCCAAAGAATTTAGCGATGGCTGGTAAAACCTTATCTGCCACCGCAAATGCTGCTGCTGTAGTCGGGAGATTAGTTTTTAGAAAAGCGATCGCATCTTCTGCTCTTTCAAGAAAGTTTTTATCATTAGGATTAGCTGCTGCCTCTGCTAATCTTCCAACTCGTGTTAGTAGCTTGTCTTTTTCGGGATCTTTTAGGTTCGCATCATTTGCGATCGCATCCTTTAATTGTTCGAGTAATTCTTTTATTCCTGGTTTTTCTGATTCGGGAGAGGCAGGTAATTCGTTAAAAGTAGCGGTAACTTCACTAATTGTTCCGGCTAAATTAAAAGCCACTGCGCCTCTGGCATCAATATTCCCTCCTTCAGTATTAATGGATTGATGTTTACTTTGATCTATATTCACTTTTGGAGTTCCTCCTGTTATAAATAATCCTTCATTGTAAAGATATTTAATACTAGTAGTTGGCCGTTTCTTAACGTCTTCAACTAATTCAGTAACCTTAGCTTCTAAAACTTCGTGTGACGGTAATATTTTCTTTGGATCTGTCATAGTAATGGTCAAAGTTTGACTATACCGCGAGTAGTATTCTTTCTTGAGTTGCTCTTGATTAGCAAATTCAGAAGTTTTCAGTTTGATAATAATTCCATTGCCTCTTTTCTCTAATCCTACAATCTCTAGAGGTTCTTGATAGTCATAAGCTAAACTTTTGAGAACAATTACAGCAGCTCCTGGGTTAACATCTCGTTCGTGATAAAGGTCGAGAGTCTCTAATATAGACCTAACAAAGAAAATAAATTCCCCTTCTTTGAACTCCCCCTTGGGTGGCATTCGATCGCGTTTGTCTCCATCAACATATTTCATGAAGACGTACTTGCACTCAACCCCAAGAAGTTTAGTAGTTCGGGTCACGCTCCAATCTTGAATGCTTGTTCCTGTGAGAGTAGCTCCTGTTAAATCGGCACGCTCAAGCTGAGTTCTTACGAGTATTGCCCCTGACAAATTAGTATCTTGTAAATTGGACCGATACAAATCGGTGTCAATCAAACTGGCATGACTTAAGTTAGCTCTACTTAAATTAAGACCTCGCAAATCTAAATGCTCAAAATTTTGGCCCTCTCCATCTCCAGTAATCAAAAGTTTGCGTAGCAGTGGATTTCTCAGAGCGGTTTCTCCTGGACGCACGAGATCGAGCTTTTGAGTATCGCGCCAGCAAGTACGGGTAAGGATAGCTCTTCTCAAATCTGTACTTTTTAGCCTAGCTTCTTTAAAATCAGCATCGGTTAAGTCAGCACCACGAAAACTTGTCCCACCCCACGCCGCAAAAGCAATGGCGATATTCCGAATCAAAGCATATTTTTCATTTCCCTTGAGGGCTTGCCAAGCAATATAAGCACAAAGCAACGTAATGACTGCGGCTATAGCTCCGGCTCCAGCTACAGCTCCAGCTCCGGCTACAGCTCCAGCTCCAGTGACGGCTCCGGCTACGGCTAAGAATCCAGCTACGGCTATGGCTATGGTTATGGCTATGGCTATGGCTATGGCTATGGGGAAAACTCCGGCTAAAGATAAGGCTATGGCTCCAGCTAAAGATAAAGCAAAAGCTCCAGCTCCAGCTAAGGTTCCGGCTCCAGCTCCGGCTAAGAACAGGGTTCCAGCTTCGGCTAAAGATAGGGGGAAAGCTCTAGTGAAGTTTTCAGCTAAAAATAGGGCTGCGACGATGACTAAGGCTAAGGCTGCGGCTAAAGATAGGGCGAAGGCGAAAGCTACAGCTCCAAGAGCTGGAATTATCCCTCGGCGAAGCGTGACGAAAAAGAAAATAATAATCACGATTAAACTACCCCATCCGGCTCCAGCTCCAGTTCCAGCTCCAGCTTCAACCTCACTTTCTAGCCAGGAGCTATGAAATATTAGCGAAACAAAAAAACCAACGTATCCCGAAAGAAATCCCGATATTAGCGCCAGTTGCCATGAAGCTACAACCAACAGAATTGCCCACCGTCTCTTTAATCCTGCTTTTGCCTTACAAAATTTAGCTTCCCTTAGATTAGCTCCGGTAAAGTTAGTACTTCTAATATCAGCATCACTAAAATCAGCACCAGCTAATTCCTTACCTTTAAGATTCGCTCCTCTTAGGTTAGGCTTAACGTCAGCATTCTCAGAGCGCCACTTATTCCAAGTCTCAACGCCTTGGTTTAGAATTCTCAAATGCCGACGGTTAGCCATTCTCATAACCTCGTCGCACAGATTGCGGGCTTAAATCAATCTTTAAGGTCAAATGTAGTTAGCGATCACCTATAACATCAATTATATTTATTGTTTAAATTAACTATACTAATTATCGGTAGAATTCCTGATGCTTTTATAGGCAAGTCAAAGTATTTTGGTATGGATGAGTTTAAACTTCTTGCGCACGTTTATTGACATTAAGCAGATATTTGTTGTACTGAAAGCCAACCAGGTGGTTGGTGTTTTTTTTGCTAGCTCGCTCAAGAAGTACTAGCATACTTGTACAGGTTAAGGGAGAAGTATGGGGAACCGAGACAATTATTTTTTATAAAGTAGCCCTTATATAGCAGTTAAGTTATAGAAGAAGCAGATAGGTTATCGTTAAAGGGCTACTTTATAAAAAATGAACTTTTTGTATGGGCAAGAAAAAGCGCTCGGTACTGGCGGAAGTTAGAAGAACTGACAAAAAGAAGGAAAAAACCAAGGTTGAACTTAATAATTTTGTCTTCGACGAGGGAGAATTCAAAAATGAGCTGCCTGAGAGTTTTAACAAAGCAGAAGAAAGAAGAAAATTTGCTAGATTTCACGATACAGTTTTGAAAATGATTGTTCCGACTGTTCCTAAAAGACAG
>JASJDA010000082.1 GCA_030065755.1 Prochloraceae cyanobacterium
GGCACTCAGATACTCAAGTCGCGTGACGTACTCCCACACTGAATTCTTCGATTACAGTGTGGGCTTCTCAACCTCACAGTTAAGCATTCCTGCGTTGCACTTATCTAGGCGGTTAGAGACTGTTTGTAAAATAAATATTAAGAAGCTTTTGAACTTTTACCTAAGCGTTTCAACATTAAACGAACCATAGCTGCATAAATCATGGCTTCACTTATTTCGGGTAATTGTTCATAAATCTTCAACTAATCTTCTATTTTTTACTAACCAAGCAAAAGTTCTTTCTACCACCCAGCGTCTTGGTAAAAATTCAAATTCTTTCTTGTTGCGCTTTATCACTTCAATTAATTTCCATTCCCCATCGCTTAAGTCTGATGGATAAGGTTTCCGCTTCATTTGCGATCGCTCTAAAACTATTTTTTTAGTCTGTGGAATTGACTAACTTAAGCTTGCTGCTTTTAGATTTTCTTTATAAACAGTCTCTAAACTTTCAACCTTCAACCTTCAATCTTCAACCGTCTTCTTCCCTCTTCCTTCATCCTGAGAAGCGTTGCGAGTTAAACTCAGGTTACGAGCGATCGTGTGTAATGCAGGTGTTAATGCTTTCGATCCTGGACTGATGCCAGGATCGGGTTTAGCTAGCGACTATAATCGGTTGCTAAGTTTTATGTAGCAGTTTATTGATGGCTACAGATCTTTCTCCCCCTCTCCCTTTCATCATCATTTGTAGCAAACATAAGGAAAATTGGGATTACTTCCAACCAGCGCGATCCATAACTTTAACTGCCGTTGCACTTAAACGACCGAAAGACGATATGTCTACTGTATCCTGTTTGAACGTACCGAAACTCTTAAGAATTGGGTCTAAACTCACTCCCTTAACTACTGGGTATTCGTCGTTTCCCTGAGCAAAATATTCTTGAGCGCTTTTACTGCTGAGGTATTCGAGGAATTTTATCGCTCCCTCTCGGTTAGGAGAAGTTTTAACTAAGCCCGCACCGCTAACATTGACATGTGTCCCCCGATTTTTTTGGTTGGGAAAGAATACGCCAATTTTATTGAAAATTTGTTGTTTGGCTTTGTCTTCCGATCTCTTATAGCGAGGTAAATAGTAAGTGTTAGCGATCGCTAGGTCGGCTATTCCCGAAGCTGCTGCTTCTATTTGAGCGCGATCGTTTCCCTGTGGCGGTCTGGCAAAGTTAGCAACAAAAGCCCGACACCATTCCTCGCTTGCTTTTTCCCCGTCAGCTTCAATTATGGAGGCTACTAGGGACTTGTTATAAATATTACTAGAAGAGCGAATTGCTATTTTGCCTTTCCACTTGGGATTTGCTAGGTCTTCATAAGTAGAGAGTTGTTCTGGCTTAATCTTCTCTTTGTTATACATGATAACCCGCGCCCGTATGCTGTAACTAAACCAGTGTCCTTCAGGATCGCGTAAATTAGCTGGTATTCTTTTTTTGAGTATTTCAGAATCAACAGGGGCAAAAATACCTTGTTCTTTAGCAGCCCAAAGACGACCAGCATCTACAGTAATCAATATATCTGCTGGACTGTTGCTGCCTTCACTTTTAATCCTTTCGGTTAATTCTTCTGCTTTTCCTTCAACTAAATTGACTTTAATCCCTGTTTCCTTGGTAAATTCGTCGTATAAAGCATTATCTGTATTATAGTGGCGAGACGAATATAGATTGATTTCTGTTTGTTCTTTCGATTGTTGTGTTTTATTTCCTGTTTGTTCTTGTGTTTGATTGCAACTTGCTAGTAATTGACTCATGGCTACAACAGTAGTAGCTGTACCAGCACCTAAAAATATACGTCTGGAAATTTTTTTCATTCTTGCCAATCTAGATAGTAATTTTTCTGTATAGTACGAATTATCATTTTAAGTTTATTGCTAATTATTATCAATATTTCGCGGGTAATTTTCTTAAAAAAATATTATAAAATAGTAGTTATTACTCAGTAGGTAGTAAGAAATAGTTTATAGATTAAGATTTTAAAACTAAAAAGAGCGATCGCACAAATAAATTTACCTTAAATATCGGGGCAAATTTTCCCGCTATTTAAGGTATCGCTCGATCGCTAGAGATTATGCCATTGCTGCTTCGCGAGCTGCTGCTGCTTCATCTGGGTGAATGCCTAAGCGAGTAAGATTGAGGCGACCTTTGTTATCAAATCCTCTTACTTTAACCACTATTTCATCACCAACAGCAACTTCATCTTCGACTTTACCTACTCTTCCTTCGGCTAATTGAGAAATGTGAACCATTCCTTCTTTACCAGGAAGTACTTCCACGAAGGCACCAATATCAATAATGCGAGTGACTTTACCCACATAAACATCTCCTTCGTTGAGCTTGCGGGTCATATTGTAGATGAGCTTTTTAGCAAATTCTGCTTTTTCGCCTTCAAAAGCAGAAATAGTAACAGTCCCGTCGTCGTCAATATCGATTTTGGCTCCAGTTTGATCGGTAATTCCTTTAATGGTTTTACCACCAGGGCCAATAACCATGCCAATTAACTCTGGATCGATCCGGAGAGTAAGTAGCCTTGGAGCATAGGGAGAAAGAGTAGGACGAGGCTTATCTATAACACTAAGCATTTTTTCGAGTATGTGAAGCCGCGCTGGTCTTGCTTGTTCGATCGCCTCCCGTACTACCTGCATTGACAGACCAGTTATTTTCATGTCCATCTGTAAAGCAGTTATGCCGCTATCTGTACCAGCGACTTTGAAGTCCATATCTCCGAGAAAGTCTTCAATTCCTTGAATATCAGTGAGAATTCTGACTTCTTCCCCTTCTTTGATTAGACCCATCGCCGCACCGCTAACAGGCTTGATAATTGGTATACCCGCATCCATCAAACCTAGGGTAGACCCGCAGACCGAACCCATTGAAGTAGAACCATTGGAAGAGAGAACTTCCGAAACCACTCGCAATACATAAGGAAAAGTATTTTGTGGTGGCAATACTGGTAATATAGCGCGTTCGGCTAAGGCTCCGTGACCTATTTCGCGCCTTCCAGGAGAACGCAGGGGTTTAGTTTCTCCAACGGAAAAAGGCGGAAAATTATAGTGGTGGATATAGCGTTTTTCTACTTCTGGGTGCAGGTCGTCGGCTAGGTCTTGAGCGTCTCCAGGAGTTCCGAGGGTCACAATAGATAAAACTTGAGTTAGTCCTCGCCTAAACAGTCCAGTCCCGTGAACTCTTCGAGGTAAAATTCCAATTTGGCAGGAAATCGGTCGTACCTCGTCAAGTTTGCGACCGTCTACTCGAATTCCTTGTTCGATAATTTGACGGCGCATCAGTTTTTTGGTGATGCTTTTAAAAAGTTTATCTACAGCTTTAGGATCTTCTTCGCAAGCTACTTTTAGAGAGTCTTCTTCGGGTAATTCAGCAATCTCGTTATTAATTTTTTCTTCTTTGATTGCATCTAGAAGCTCGTCGCGCTGATTTTTGTCTAAATCGTATTGAGATAGTACTTTTTCGATCGATTCAGTAGCGCGATCGCTGATGAATTTTTCTAGATTTTCGTTGACTGCAGGAGGTTCTGCAGTTACAAACTCTAGACCCAATTCCTCCACCAAGCTTTTTTGAGCTGCGATTAAGTCTTGAACTGCTTCATAGCCGAAGTCAATTGCTTCAATAATATCCTGTTCTGGCAACTGATTGGCCCCTGCTTCTACCATGACCACGCCGTCAGGACTGCCAGCTACTACTAAATCTAGATCCCCATCTTCGACTTCTTTATAAGTTGGGTTAATGATGAAATCATCTCCCACTAAACCTACCCTTACTGCAGCCATTGGCCCGTAAAAGGGAATTTGTGCCAATAATACTGCTACGGACGCCCCTGTTACTGCCAATACATCTGGCGGTACTTCCTGATCCATTGAGAGGGTACTTGCTACAATTTGAATATCTTCTCTAAGCCATTGAGGAAATAAAGGACGTAGAGGGCGATCGATCAAACGACTGGTAAGAATGGCCTTTTCTGGCGGACGACCTTCCCGTCGCAAAAAGCCCCCAGGAATTCTACCTGCTGCATAAAGTCTTTCTTCGTAGTCTACTATCAAAGGCAGAAAATCAATTCCTTCTTTAGCTGATTGTGCCCGAGTTGCCGTCACCAAGACTGCCGTGTCTCCTGACTGAATCAAAACGGAACCACTTGCTTGTGGAGCTAGCAAGTTAACTCTGAGTCTAATATCCCGTCCGTCAAAGGATATTGACTTATCCAATTCTTGCATTCAGCGCTTTTTCCCTGTTTCTCACTTTTCTCTTTCATTGGCAATCGTAACATTTTTGATACTCTCATCACTAACACTGAAGAATTCTTGCTTCAAGTTGTAGTAAAACCAAGAGGCGATCGTCATGACGATCGCCTCAAAAGTTATTTATTTTTGGTTAATATTACACCGCAGCTAATTCTTTTGAGGGACGCTTGCTATTGCGAATTCCTTCTATCGCTTCAGCATAGTCTGGAGCTTTGAACACGGCAGAACCAGCTACAATTGCGTTAGCTCCTGCTTCTAATACCTGCCAGGTATTAACTGGTTTGAGTCCGCCATCGACTTCGATCCAAGGATCTAGTCCGCGATCGTCACACATTTTACGCAGCTTGCTAATTTTCTCAACAACCGCAGGAATGAAGCTTTGACCGCCAAAACCTGGATTGACGCTCATAATCAAAACTAAATCGCACAACTCTAGTACGTACTCTATTAATTCTAGGGGGGTAGAAGGATTTAGTACTACTCCTGCTTGTTTTCCTAATTCTCTGATTTGTCCTAGAGTACGATGCAAGTGGGGCGAAGCGTTATGTTCTGCGTGAACCGAAATAATATCAGCTCCAGCTTTAGCAAAATCTGCTACGTATTTTTCTGGTTCGACAATCATTAGGTGAACGTCGAGAGGTTTTTTGGTAACAGGTCTAATTGCTTTGACAATTAAAGGCCCAATGGTGATGTTGGGGACGAAGCGACCGTCCATCACGTCAACGTGAATCCAATCCGCACCTGCTTCGTCTACAGCTTTAATTTCTTCTCCGAGTCTACTAAAGTCGGCTGATAGTATCGATGGAGCAATAACTACTTTTTTGTCACTCATAACTGTTCTCTCTCCCTAATACTCCTCTTGATTCTGTATTGTAACAATGTTAACAAAATCTTTATTAAAAATTATTTTATTGTCGAGTTATTTTGTTAAGAAATTTTAAACATTTCTAATTATTATCTGCCCGATCGAGGTCGATCGAACTTTAGTGCTTTAGATAGGGAAAGCAACAGACCTCGATCGGGAGCATGATTTAGATTAAAGTCAAAATACTAATTTCTCGACAACTTACAAATCTTAATTACAAGTCACCTATGTCTGAGAAGCAATTATTGTATTTGTTAGTTATAGTTAACTTCTTTTAATACAAACAAGTATTTGAGTAGATTTAGAAAAAAGAGAACTGAATAAAGTACATCAAATAAGTTGCTTAAGTCAAGCAGTAATTGAGATTTTACGAAATAAAAATACTTTTTTTTAATCTTCTCTGAACTTAGAAATATAAATTACTGAGAATTGAAATTTTAAATTAAGTCAAATTATGGAAAAAACAGCCTATTTTAGAGAAACTGCAGAGGAAAAATTAAAAAAGATTTAAAAAAAACTACTTTAAATAAAGTTAAATATAGTATGGCGATCGCCATCTGGGAGCAGAGATGGTAAAATCAGTAATAGCCAATTAGGTTCAATAAGAGAAATAAAGAAAAAACTGAATCTCATGAGTGAAATCAAAGCTAAATTTGAAGCGACTGAGAATGCGTTTCACGTAGAAGGTTATGAAAAAATAGACTTTAGTCTTATTTATGTCAACGGAGTATTTGACGTAAAAAATACAGAAATAGCGGACAGCTATAAAAAATTTGGACGCTGTTTAATGGTCATAGATTCCAATGTTTATCGACTCTATAAAAATCAAATCGAGTCTTACTTTAAACACTACGATATAGACCTAACCGTCTTCGATATCATCATTACAGAGCCAAATAAAAGCATCAAAACATTTGAAAAAATAATAGATGCTTTTGCTGATTTTGGTTTGATTCGCAAAGAGCCAGTTTTAGTAGTTGGCGGTGGTTTAATGACGGACGTGACGGGATTTGCTTGTTCTGCTTACCGTCGCAGTAGTAACTACATTCGCATTCCTACTACTCTGATCGGTTTAATTGATGCTAGCGTTGCCATCAAAGTAGCAGTTAACCACAAAAAGCTCAAAAATCGTTTAGGAGCTTATCACGCTTCTAAGAAAGTTATCCTTGACTTCTCCTTCCTAAAAACTTTACCAGAATCTCAAGTCCGCAACGGTATGGCAGAATTAATCAAAATTGCCGTTGTTGCTAACAAAGAAATCTTCGATTTGCTGTGCGAATACGGAGAAGAGTTGCTACATACTCGCTTTGGTTTCTTAGACGGCACGCCAGAATTACGCGAAGTCGGTCATAAGATAACTTATGAAGCGATAAAAACCATGCTAGAGTTGGAAGTACCCAACTTGCACGAGTTAGATCTCGATCGCGTTATTGCTTTCGGTCACAGCTGGAGTCCTACACTAGAACTCGCACCTCGCGTTCCCATGTACCACGGTCATGGAGTTAATATTGACATGGCGCTTTCAACTACCATAGCCGAAAAACGAGGCTATATCACAATAGAAGAGCGCGATCGAATTTTAGGCTTGATGAGTGGAATTGGTTTATCCTTAGATCATCCCTTGCTAGATAGCGAATTGGTTTGGCGCGCTACCGAGTCTATCACTCTAACGCGAGATGGGTTGCAAAGAGCAGCTGTGCCTAGACCTGTAGGTAGTTGTTACTTCGTCAACGACCTAACCCCCGAAGAAATAGATGAAGCAGTGACAGATCACAAACAAGTATGTGCTAGTTATCCTCGCGCTGGTGCTGGAGTAGAGACTTACATGGACTCTCAAGAATCTGAATTAGTGGGAAGTGCAGTATGAATGACACACTGGTGATAAAAAAAGGCGCCAGACCAGTTACCCCTCTAGGCATTGTTGTAGAACAACTGCAGAAGGCGGCAGAAATAGTCAAAGAGACGGCAAATTCTCCTGCTAACCTTGCCGCTTCTGTTGAGAAAGCGCACGACCTGGCTGCCGGAATAGATGAATATCTTAACAAGCATACCACACCTGAATCCAAAGAGCAAGCATCTTTGGTAAGAAAAACTTGTGCTGAAGATTGGAGCAAGCGGTTTTCTGACGGAGAAACAGTCCGTAAGTTAGAGATGGAAATGCTTTCAGGGCATATCGAGGGACAAACATTAAAAATGTTTGTTTACATGAGTGGTGCCAAACGCATCTTAGAAGTCGGTATGTTCACGGGTTATTCAGCTCTAGCAATGGCAGAAGCATTACCCGACGACGGACGCTTAGTTGCTTGCGAAGTAGATGAATATGTAGCAGAGTTTGCCAAAGAATGCTTTAAAGCATCTCCCCACGGTCAAAAAATCAGTGTGGAAGTAGCACCCGCACTATCGACTCTGCGTAAGTTAGTAGATGCTGGAGAATCTTTCGATCTGGTGTTTATTGATGCTGACAAGAAGGAGTATGTAGATTATTACAATCTACTGATCGAAACCGACTTACTAGCAGCTAATGGTTTTATCTGCGTCGATAATACCTTGTACCAGGGAGAAGTATATCTACCAACAGAACAAAGAAGTGCTAATGGCAGCGCGATCGCACAGTTTAACCGTATCGTGGCAGAAGATCCGCGAGTAGAACAGGTGATTTTACCCGTGCGAGATGGTCTAACCATTATCCGACGAAAGAATTAGTTCTTTTTAAGGACAAGGGAGTGGGGGAGTGGGGGAGCAGGGGAAGTGAAATTTGAACATAAATTGTCTTCCCACACTCCCCACACTCCCCACACTCTCCCGTTTCATATAACTTTGCGATCGAAGAAAATGGCACAAATACTGTTTGTACGAGGACGAGTTGTTACAGTGTTTAAAACACTCGGCACTCTCCTATTACTGTTAATTGTTTTTCCAGTATCTTTAACCTTTGTGTTGGCATCATTGCTGTGGAATTTAATTAACACTCCTTTTCAGAAAAAAGTAACTCCTGCAAAAAATGCTAAAAACATCTTGTTAACTGGCGCTAAGATGACCAAAGCTTTGCAGTTAGCGAGGTCTTTTCACGCAGCAGGGCATCGAGTTTTTCTGGTAGAAAGTCATAAATATTGGTTGTCGGGTCACAGGTTTTCTAATGCTGTAGAAGGGTTTTATACCGTCCCCGCACCACAAAAAGACCCAGAAGGCTATTGTCAAGCATTACTAGATATCGTCAAAAAAGAAAACATCGACGTATTTATTCCTGTCTCCAGTCCCGTTTCTAGCTATTACAGTTCTTTGGCAAAACCTTTATTAGCACCGCACTGCGAAGTATTGCACTTTGATGCTGACATTACCGAGATGTTAGATAATAAGTACAGTTTTTGTCAAAAAGCGCGTGCTTTAGGTTTGTCTGCACCGAAGGTATTTTTAATTACCGATCGCCAACAAATTCTCGATTTTGACTTTTTAGCTGACGGGAGTAAATACATTCTCAAAAGCATTTCTTACGACTCAGTTACTCGTTTAGATCTAACAAAGTTTCCTTTTGAGGGGATGGAAAGCTATTTAAAAAAATTACCCATTAGCAAAGAAAAACCTTGGGTAATGCAGGAGTTTATTAAAGGACAAGAATACTGCACTCACAGCACGGTTAGAAAGGGAAAAATCAGGCTGCATTGTTGTTCTAAATCTTCGGCTTTTCAAGTTAATTACGAACAGGTCGATAACCCGAAGATTTATGCATGGGTGGAGCATTTTGTCAAGGAATTAAACCTCAGCGGACAAATTTCTTTTGATTTTATTCAAACAGAAGACGGGTCGGTTTATCCAATAGAATGCAACCCTCGCACTCATACAGCTATTACCATGTTCTACAATCATCCAGGGTTGGCAAACGCTTATCTGAAAGATGGAGAAAGTAAGAACGATCGGCCGATCGCGCCTCTAGAAAATAGCTTGCCAACATATTGGACATATCACGAACTTTGGCGGCTAACTGGAATTAAATCTTGGGGTGAATTAGTAGGATGGGTAAATAAGATTAGGAAGGGAACAGATGCAATTTTTCAACTCAGCGACCCCCTACCATTTTTAGCAGTACACTACTGGCAAATTCCCTTACTTTTACTCAACAATATGCGCCAACTAAAAGGCTGGGTAAAAATCGATTTCAATATCGGTAAATTAGTAGAAGTAGGAGGGGATTAGTTAGCTGTTGGCTGTTGGCTGTTGGCTGTTAGCTGTTGGCTATTTGCTGTTGGCTGTTGGCTGTTGGCTATTCTCCCTGTTCCCTATTCCCTATTCCCTATTCCCTCCTTTATGACCAATACAGTCACGATCGCAGCTACTTTTATCGCCTTTCTGCTGTTATTTACTGCAGTAGGAATTTACTCTGCTACCCAAAAGGAAGACACGACAGCTGACTATTTATTAGCTAGTAGAAGTGTAAATCCTTGGCTAACTGCACTTTCAGCTATGTCTACGGGTCAGAGTGGCTATTTATTTGCCGGTCAGGTAGGATTTGCCTATAGTATAGGGATTTCTGCAATTTGGCTGACAATTGGGTGGGCGATCGGAGATTATATTGCTTGGTGGTTTGTTTTCCGCAATTTGAGAGAAATTTCTGAGGAAACTTCTTCTGAGACAGTATCTACTTTCTTAGCGCAAAATAACAAAGGCGCTCGATCGATTACTATAATCTCAGCATTAATTACTATAGCCTTTCTCGGTTCCTACGCCGCAGCCCAACTGGTAGCAGGAAGTAAAGCGCTATATGTAATGTTTGATTGGGATATGTATGTAGGAATTGTTTTGGGAGCAATTATTGTCGTAATATACTGTTTTTCTGGAGGAATACGCGCCTCGATCTGGACAGATGCAGTACAAGCGACAATTATGATTGGTTCCTTGCTAATGCTGTTATTTGTGGCTTTATTTTATTCGGGTGGAATAGGGGAATTGTGGACGAAATTAGGCGCGATCGACTCAGGACTGACTAGTTTAAATCCCGACAAACTTCCTTGGGGATTTTTCCCCTTCTTCATCGGTTGGGTAGTAGCTGGGTTTGGGGTAGTCGGTCAGCCTCACATCCTGGTAAGAGGTATGGCGATCGACTCTGCTGAAAATATAGGAAAAGCGCGGGATCTAAAAGCTATTTGCGGTTTGGTAAATTCTTTTTCTGCTATTGGTATCGGTTTAGCGGGACGAGTTTTATTGACCCAGTTAGGAGACTCAGAATTAGCTTTACCTACTCTCTCTCAGGAGTTGTTACCAGCAATTTTAGTAGGAGTGATGTTAGCGGGACTATTTTCAGCAACTATGTCCACTGCTGACTCTCTCATTCTCTCTTGTTCTGCGGCACTTACTCAGGATATTTTTCCTAACTTGGCTAAGTCCTATAATTTAGCGAAGTTGGGGACGCTAACGGTAACGGCGATCGTCTTGAGTATTGCAATAGCCGGAGATGACAACGTATTTGAGATAGTTAACTTTTCTTGGTCAATTTTAGCTTCTAGTCTCGGTCCTTTGTTGTTAGTTAGGGTTTGGCGGTTACCTATTACTACTACCGTGGCGATCGCCATGATGGGTGGGGGTATGACTGGCGCTTTGATTTGGAGAGTAGTACTCGGTTTTAATGCTGCTATTAATGAAGTTTTGGCAGGAATGTTGGCAGGTATTTTAGTTTATTTGATTTTCAATTTCGCGCAGCAGCGCAGAGGCGCAGATTAAGAAGATAAGGTGTTAGGAAATATGGCTCAATTATTGTCTCCACAAACGGTATTTTCTCTTTCTCAAGTTCAACAGGTTAATTGGTTTTTATATCAATTAAACCCTGAAGGTTTGCAGGATAAAGTTTCTTTAGCTGTTCGGATTTCTTCAACCATCGCTATGGAAAAGGTTAGGGATATATTTGAGCAGTTAATCGATCGTCATCCCAGTTTGCGATCGCAATATAAAGAAAAAGACGATCGATTGATTCAAGAGGTTTACGAAACTGCTAATCTGGATTTTAAAGAAATAAATGCTAATGGTTGGAGTTGGGAAGAATTAGAACAACAATTATTAGATTCTGCTAAATCTCCTTTCGATCTAGAAGCAGGTTCGCTGTTGCGGGTGCGTTTGTTTACTCGCAGTGAAAACGATTGCATTCTCTTACTTACTCTTCATCAATTAGCAGGCGATCGACACTCTTTATGGGTTTTGTTGTCCGAGTTTTTAAGTCTTTATGTCTCCGAAGATATAAACTCTTTACCAAGTTTAGAAAAGTCTTATCGAGATGAAGTCGATCGAGAATTAAGCCTGTTAAATAGTTCCGCAGGAGAACAACTGAAAAATTACTGGGAACGCGAACTAGTTGGGGAATTACCTGTATTGAGTTTGCCAACCAATACATCTCGTCCTTTGCTGAGAACTTATAATGGTTCCTCTTGTAAGTTGGCGATCGAGCCGGCAATTACTCGACAGCTTCAACAACTGGCACAGCAGCAAGAGACAACAATTGAAGCCATACTATTAGCAGCATTTCAAGTTCTTCTTTATGGCTACACTTACGAAGAAGATTTACTAGTAGCTATCCTACAAAATAGACCCGAATTCGATCGAGTTATTGGCAATTTTGTTAACGCATTAGTAGAGAGACGATCGATTTCAGGAAAGTCGAACTTTAAAGAATTAATTCAAAGGGAACAGGGAATAGGGAACAGGGAACAGGAGATCGGTAAAAATATCGATCGTTCTAATCCTGTTTTCTCGAAGGCAACAACAGACGATAAAAATTATCCTTTTCCTTTACTGGTCAAACAATTACAATCTTCTTCTAATTCCATTCATTCTCCTATTTGTCAAGCTGCGTTCGGTTTCTACAATTTAGATTATCTAGAAAATGTTTCCCAATTATTAGAGAAAAAAGCAACTAAATGGGGCGATTTAGAATTAGAATACATAGACTTACCTGAAGAAAAAGTAGAATTCGATCTGACTTTAGAAGCGATCGAACTACAAGAATCATTACTACTTTACTTTAAATATAATAAGGATTTTTTAGACGATAAAACTATTACTAATTTACCTGAAAATTACGATAATTTACTAACAGCAATTCTTGATAATTACGAACAGCAAATTGCTAAATTACCTGTATTGAGTGAAGGAGAGAGAAAAAAATTACTCTACGACTGGAATAATACGAAAACAGATTACGATCTTTCTCGTTGTCTGCACCAACTAATTGAAACACAAGTAGAAAAAAGACCCGATGCAGTAGCAGCAGTATTTGAAGACAAACAAATCACTTACCGAGAATTAAATTACCGTGCCAACAAACTAGCAAATTACTTACAAAAACAAGGAGTTAAACTAAGGGATGAAAGAGGAAAGATAAAGGATAAAAAACAAATAAATTCATCCTTCACCCCTCATCCTTCATCCTTTACTAAATCAGAAGTTTTAGTAGGTATTTGTGTAGAACGTTCCCTAGAAATGGTAGTGGGACTGTTGGGAATTCTCAAAGCAGGTGGTGCATATGTACCAATAGATTCGGGATTACCTCAAGAACGTCTGAGGTATATGTTAGAAGATTCTCAAGTTCCATTGCTGCTGACCCAGAAAAAATTAACCGACAAACTACCCCAACATCAAGCAGAAGTAATTTGTTTAGATACAGACTGGAAAAAAATCGATCGCGAAGATGGGAACAATTTAGTCAGTGAAGTTACCGCAGATAATTTAGCTTATGTAATTTATACATCTGGTTCCACTGGAAAGCCAAAAGGTGCAATGAATACCCATCGAGGTATCTGCAATCGTTTATTGTGGATGCAGGAGACATATAAATTAGATCGAAGCGATCGCGTCCTGCAAAAAACACCTTTTAGTTTCGACGTATCTGTATGGGAGTTTTTTTTGCCATTATTAAGCGGATCGCGTCTAGTTTTTGCCAAACCTGGGGGACATACCGACAGCGCTTATTTAGTTAATATAATCGCACAACAGCAAATTACTACACTCCATTTCGTTCCTTCAATGCTGCAAGTGTTCTTAGAAGAAAAAGACTTAGAACGTTGTAGTAGCATCAAGAGAGTGATAGCAAGTGGAGAAGCATTACCCTACGAACTTCAGCAACGCTTCTTTGCACGTTTGGGATGCGAATTACACAATTTATATGGACCGACAGAAGCAGCGATCGACGTTACCTATTGGGAGTGTAAGAGAAATAGCCATCTCAAAAAAGTGCCGATCGGTCGTCCCGTTGCTAACACCCAGATATACATCTTAGATTCCTATTTGCAACCAGTCCCGATAGGAGTTCCAGGAGAATTACACATAGGAGGGGTACAAGTTGCTAGAGGTTATCTCAACCGTCCCGAATTAACCGCAGAGAAATTTATTTCTAATCCTTTTGAGGTCAGGGGTCAGGGGTCAGAGGTCAGAGGTGAAGAATTAACCGAGAATACTAATAACTCTTCTGTCCCACTCTCTCCCTCTCCCACTCCCCCCCTCTCCCCCTCCCCCACTCGTCTATATAAAACAGGAGATTTAGCGCGCTATCTTCCTGACGGGAATATAGAGTATATACGCAGGATAGACAATCAAGTAAAAATTCGCGGTTTTCGCATCGAACTAGGAGAAATAGAAAGCGTCCTGTGTCAACACCCAGACATACGGGAAACTACGGTAATTGCACGACAAGAAAAATCGGGAGGTAAACAATTGGTAGCTTATATCACACCCGATCGAGACAAGAGAGTTCAAAGGGAACAGGGAATAGGAAATAGGGAACAGGATATCAATACAAGTGTTCTCAGTTACTCGTTCCCTGTTTCCTCGGAGACAAAAACCGACGATAAAGAGAACAATTCCCAAACTTTAGACCCCTCCAACATACGTAATTTCCTCAAAGAGAGATTACCAGAGTACATGGTTCCAGCAGCCTTTGTCGTTTTAGAGTATCTTCCCCTAACACCCAATGGTAAAGTCAACCGTCGCGCTTTACCCGAACCAGATATATCTAGCTTCAGTCGCGCAAATAACTATGTTTCTCCCAGAGATGAAATAGAAGAAAAACTGGTTCAAATTTGGTCGCAACTTCTAAATATCAACCCCGTAGGAGTAAAAGATAGCTTCTTCAATTTAGGGGGTCACTCTCTATTAGCTATAAATTTGATGGCAAAAATACGATCGAATTTTGGCAAAAAATTACCTCTGACCTCTTTATTTACCAGTCCCACCATCGAAGACTTAGCGAACCTCATCCGCAGTTCCAGCGATACTTCTTCATATTCTCCCCTAGTCCCCATTCAACCCAAAGGAAATAAATCCCCCTTCTTCTGCGTTCATCCAGCAGGGGGTCACGTTCTCTGTTACGTAAATTTATCTCGTTATTTGGGAGACGATCGACCTTTTTACGGTTTGCAAGCGCAGGGTTTCAATGAGGGAGAAGAAGCTTTAACTAAAGTTGAGGATATGGCTAGTTTATACGTAAAAGCTATCCGCGAGTTTAAACCAGAAGGACCGTATCAAATAGGTGGTTGGTCGTTTGGGGGAGTTGTTGCTTACGAAATAGCGCAGCAGTTACAAAAACAAGGACAAGAAGTTAGTTTGCTGGTGTTATTAGACTCCTACGTACCAATTTTATTAGATAAGAACAAGAAAATTGACGACGTTTATTTAGTTGGAGTTCTTTCCCGCGTGTTTGGCGGAATGTTCGGTTTAGATAATCTAGTATCCCCAGAAGAATTAGAGGGTTTGAGTGTAGAGGAGAAAATTAATTACATTATTGAGAAAGCCAGACAAGTTGGCATATTTCCCCCAGAAGTCGGACAACAAGAAAATCGACGAATTCTAGATGTTTTGGTGGGAACAATTAAAGCAACTTACGCTTATAAACGCCAACCATATCCAGGAAAAGTAACAGTATTAAGGGCGGAAAATAAACATATAATGGCTAGCGATCCGCAGTTAGTCTGGGTTGAATTGTTTTCTATTTTAGATGCCAAAGAAGTAGAAATTATTCTGACTCCAGGAAACCACTACACTTTTATTCTCGAACCTCACGTCAGAGTTTTAGCAGACAATTTAGCTAGTTGTTTGAGTTAGTCAGTTATCAGTTATCAGTTATCAGTTATCAGTTATCAGTTGTCCCTGGGAGCAAAAATTCCCTATTATTATGACTGTAGAAAGTTGAACGAATGCATTTAAACTATTTGTTCAACCCGATCGCTGATAACTGATTTAAAAATAGAACACTGGATCGGGATACTTGAGATGAACGACGATCTTTGGCAGAGAGTTAAGGGAACTTTAGGAAGTGGACATAAAGTTGCTTCTGGACAGGCATCTAATAGTCCATATCCACGGGGAACAATAGAAATGCAGACTCCATTTTTTAAGAAATTGGGTTTAAACTTAACAGAGTATTTTAAAGGAACACTAAATCTCAGTTTAGTATTAGATCGATCGGGTTCGATGGCAGGTCAACCATTAAGATATGCGATCGCAGCAGCGCAAAACTTAATTGATTTCTTAACACCAGAGGATTATTTTTCACTAGTTATTTATGACGATAACGTTCGGACTGTTTTACAACCGCAACAAGTGACCGATCGTCAAGCAATTAAAACACAAATTAACAGAATTCGATCGGGTGGATTGACTAATTTAAGTGGCGGTTGGTTAATGGGATGCGACCATGTCAAATCTCAACAAACAACGGAAAAAATTAATCGTGTTTTATTATTGACTGACGGTAAAGCTAACGTAGGTATTACCCAACCATCTGCTCTTATTAATACTGCTAAAGAAAAAGCAGAAGAGGGAATAATAACTACGACATTAGGTTTTGGTAATAATTTTAACGAAGATTTACTAATAGGCATGGCAGATGCAGCAGGAGGTAATTTCTATTACATTCAATCTCCTGACGATGCCGCAGAAGTATTTAGAATTGAGATGGAAAGTTTGGTTTCTCTAGTGGCACAAAATCTGACTTTGACGCTGGAATTAGAAAAATATGTGGAAATAAAAGAAGTTTTAAATGAAGATCGCAGCCAAGTTTTTGACGACAAATTAGAATTATTTTTAGGGAACGTTTACGAACGAGAAAAGAAAAGTTTAGCCCTACAACTTTCTATTAATGTACCAACAGATTTAGGTCAAATCAATCTGGCTAATTTAGCGTATAAATATCAAACAGTTGTAGATGAAAATATTCAAGAAATAAACGATCGCCTGCCAATAGAAATAAGTGTAGCTTCAGACGCAGAAGCAAGTAATATCCAACCAAATACCGCAGTATTAGAACAAACCAATCAGTTGAGAATTGCTAAAGTAAAAGACGAAGCGATCGCTCTAGCAGATAAGGGAAATTACCAACAAGCATCGGAAAAACTGCGTCAGACAGTTAAAGACCTCAAATTACAAGCTTTAGATGAGTCCTTTGAAATAGCCGAAGAAATAGAACAATTAGATCACTACGCGCAAAATATAGAAAGCAGAAGATTCGATCGCGCTATTCGCAAAGAAATGCGAGATCAGTCCTACCAAGCGCGATCGCGGGGTCGCAGCGACCTAAAATTAAGGGGTATTGCTGCTGGATCGGCTATTAGTTTGGAAGGAGTTTCCGATATCGGAGATGGAGTGTTGCTAAAGTGCGATCGTATTGGCGGTAAATTGCGGGTGCGAGTCATTTCCGAAGGTTACAACCCCGAATTTAACGTTCAATTTCCCCGCAATATTCGTCAAGAAGGGGTTACTTACGTCGTCGATGAAGTAGCACGATCGGCAAAGGGTAATTTTTATCGTGCTTCTGGTAACATTAGGCAATTAGTAGAACCAGGTCGAGAACGTCCTGCGGGTTCAATTTCTTCTCCTAGTAGATCTCAACCCCAGCAACTAAAAGCAATTAAAGCACCAAAAACCGCTGCAGATCTAGAAACTGTTACCACCGTTGGCGATGGGATATTAATACAATGCGTCCAAGACGGGAAAAAACTAAGAGCAAGAGTAGTTTCTGACGGTTACGATCCTAACTATAATGTCCGCTTTCCTCGCAGCATTCGGGAAGAAGGGATTTTATTCGTCGTCGATGCTGTCAAAGAAGCTTCTCAAGGAGGATCTTACATCGCTTTAGGTAAAGTTCGCCGCTTGGAACAATAGAGGGGGAGAGGGGGAGAGTGGGAGAGGGGGAGAGGGGGGGAAATATATGTAGCGATCGTTCAGGAAATTGGTATAAAAAAGCTTCGTTTTGAGAGTATAACCCCACTCGTTACTCGTTACTCGTTACTCGTTACTCATTGAAACAGACTGAGGAAAAAAATGGCTCAAGAGAAAACTTATTTAGAATTATCCGAAACAGAGGGAGTATCCCACAAATTTTATGAAGTCACAGTAGATGGGACTACAGTATCCATTCGCTACGGTAGGATAGGCGATCGAGGACAAACTCAAGTAAAAACATATCCCACTCCAGAAAAAGCACGAGCAGAAGCAACCAAGAAAATTAATCAGAAACTAAAAAAAGGCTACGAAAAAGCAATTATGGGGGTGCGTAAAAAACGTCCCATAACTCGTCGATCGATTTCCTCTCAAGCATCTACATCTCGACAAGCGCCAGTAATTTGGAAATTTGCCAGTGGTTCCCCAGCTTTTGGAATCTTTGTCAATAATACTCAATGCTGGATAGGCAATCAAAAAGGTCTAATTTTTGCTCTCGATCGCCAAGGAAAAGTACACAACCAATACAAACTTCCCGACGGGGTTAAATGTATTGTCGCCGATGGAAATTGGTTATATGCTGGTTGCGACGACGGTCGGGTATACGACTTAACAGGGAAAATACCGCGAGTCGCCTATACAATTGCAGAAGATGTGGATATTTTTTGGTTAGATATTAGCGACGGTATTCTCGGCGTTTCCGACGCTAACGGTAATATTATTACAGTCAACCACGAAGAGGAGTCCCAGTGGAGAGGTACAAGCCGAGGAGAATACGGCTGGATGGTACGTTGTGACGAAATTGGAGTCTATCACGGTCACTCTAAAGGGATGACTATGTATGACTGGGAAGACGGTCAAAAAATCTGGGACAAGCCAACTAAAGGAGAAGTTTTGTTTGGTTGGCAAGAAGAAACCAATGTTTATGCTGGTACTAGCGAGAATTTGGTTTACAGTATCAGTAAGAAAGGGGAAGTAAACACAATTTATAAGTGCGATGCTCCCATTTATTCCTGCGCTACTGCTGAAGATGGGGAATATGTCTTTGCTGGGGATAATTGTTCTTCAATTTATTGTTTTAACGAGAAAGGCGATCGACTCTGGAAATTAGCAACTGGTTGCGGATCGGCTTTTTCGATGCAGTTTTGGCAAGATAAACTTTATATAGTTACTACAGACGGATCTCTTGCTTGTATCGATGCTAGTGAAACAGCTATTCAAGCAGCGCAAACAGGGAGTTTACCCCAGACAGTTAATGTAGGAATACCCGAAAATCTACCCGTAGCAGTTGCTTCTAATAATTTAGAAACCGCAACAGAGAGCGATCGGGGTGTAATTGTAGAATGCTTTAAGGAAGGAAATAAGCTGAGAATTCGGGTAGTTTCTCCTGGGTACGATCGTAACTGGAAAGTACAGTTTCCCAGAGATATTAGAAAAGAAGGTGCGCGTTATTTGGTTGATGAGGTGAGAGAGTCGTCTCGTGGTGGCTTTTATCGCGCTTTTGGGGAAATTAGGCAGTTGGTTTAGTTGTTTTGAGGGGGAGAGTGGGGGAGTGGGAGAGTGGGAGAATAACAAACAGCAAATAGCTAACAATTTAAGATAATCCTAGTTGTTTTTTCAAAGCTTCTGGGACACCAACAGCTTCTTCTAAACCTCGCACGTCCTCCCAATTTGTATTATTATCCCATTTAACATTTCCAAAAAAGCGATCGCTGAGGTAAGCGCCTCTGAGGTTAGCGCCTCTGAGGTCTGCGCGAATGAGGTAAGCGCCTCTGAGGTTAGCGCCTCTGAGGTCTGCGCGAATGAGGTTAGCGTCACTGAGGTTAGCGCCACTGAGGTTAGCGCCACTGAGGTCTGCGTCACTGAGGTTAGCGCGAATGAGGTCTGCGCCACTGAGGTCTGCGCGAATGAGGTTAGCGCGAATGAGGTCTGCGTCACTGAGGTCTGCGTCACTGAGGTAAGCGCCACTGAGGTCTGCGCCTCTGAGGTCTGCGCGAATGAGGTAAGCGCCACTGAGGTCTGCGCCACTGAGGTCTGTGCGAATGAGGTAAGCGCCACTGAGGTTAGCGCGAATGAGGTCTGCGCCTCTGAGGTTAGCGCCTCTGAGGTTAGCGCCTCTGAGGTTAGCGCGAATGAGGTCTGCGCCACTGAGGTTAGCGCCTCTGAGGTTAGCGCGAATGAGAAAATAACCTACAGTATCGACAAAACCATTAATCCCAAAACAACTGCTATAACCTATTATCTTCAACAATTGCTCTGGATCTTCTAATTCCCCTTTCTCATTCGGTTTACCACAGGGATAAAAAGTCATTTTCTCTTTCAACTCTTTCCTATTTTTACCGTAGCGATGCAACTCCAACAGCAAGATCGTTACATTCAGACCAGTATAAACATCCACCTGACGCAGTCCCAAAGTTGTTTTATCTTCCTTTAAATCTGGCTGTTGCTTCTTAAGATGTATCATAGTCTTCTGAGGATAATTATTTTCTGCATCGTCTATAAACTCCCCTTCACACCAACATTCGTAAAACTTCTCCAAGCGATCGAACAACCCTACAAAGGGAAAATTCTCACTCTCTTCTAGTAAACCCATCAAATATTCCACAATTTCTGGGGTTAATTTCCCATATCCCAACAGATCGTAAATATCCTCAGCGAGTCGATCGTCATTCATGTTATAACCTCCACGTCTGCGGGTTTCAGTCCATTCTTCTAAACTTTGCTGCATTTGTTTAGCGCAAAGAAACTCGCTGAAACTCTTGTGAAAAAACTCCACCGATCCGCCGCGATCGTCTGCTGCTGGTTTGAGATAAAATGCTGCTAAAGCATTTTTCAGCACTTCATCTCGCTTTTCTCGCTTAATTTCTTGAATTTTCTCGTAAATTTCTGACTCTGACTTTTTCAAACGCACTTGGAGACCATCAATCTTCGCATATTCTCCTCCAGACTGCACCACACACAAACCTGCCTCCATCAAAACCTGACGTAATTCTTGGCGACCGAGTTTGACAATTTCTTGCTGTGTGTCTCCTCGCTGTTTGTTTAATACCCAATCTAAAGATTTCTCATATATGATTATTTTTGCTCTAATTCCGCTAGTTTCCTGCAAATCTTCTGTTTTAATCTCTCCATCTCGGTGCATCGCCGCCAAAAGATACAGTAATAAAGGTTCTCTCGCTAATTCATTTTTAACCGTATCTGGACAATTTTTATTATCTAAAAATCCTTTAAAAGACTCGGTTTTTTCTTCTCCAAAAAGGTCAGACCATTTATCAAACCACTGCTGCTGTATTGTATCGCTCATCGGCAGCAATTCGACCCTTTCTAAATTAGAAGGTAAGATCGCACCTTGCAAAGCTAACTGTCGTCCAGTAATAATAACTCTGTGTCCCCCTTCAGCAGTCTGGTAGTGTTTCTGGAAGTCAGCTACTTGTTTAATAAACTTCTCTAAACCACCTCCAATTCTTCCTTCCAGACACAACTCGTCAAAACCATCGAGGATAAATAAAAAGCGCTTTTTGCTATCTGTCAACCAACCACTGTCATCTTGAGCGAAATTAGCTTTAACTGCATTCTGGAGGATAGTTTCTATGTTGCGATCGAACTCCATAATATCCCGCAAGCGAATTAAAATAGGAACCCACAAAGGATGTAAATGCTGTCTTACCCAGTCTGCAAACATTCGACAAAAGAGGCTTTTTCCTCTTCCTGGCCCTCCTTGCACGAACATCACTTTATTTGAGTTATCCTTATTGTTATCCTTAAGTCTTTCTTTTGCCCAAGCTTCTAAAAGAAAAGAGTCTTCATCTTCAATAATATACCCCCTCTCGTCAACGGGTTTAGCTTCCAAGGGTACGTATATTTTCCTAAACGAAAATTCTTCGTCAAATACTTTCTCTTTTGGTAATGAGGCGATTTTTTCTTTTAAATAAGTCTCAATACTGGAATAATAATCGTTTTTTTCCGCTTCTCCCGCAGTATAAGTTAAAGCTAATTGCTTAACTTCTTCTTCTATTTCTTCCCCCAAACTTTCAATAATTTTTTGCCAATAATCCTGAGTTTTCCAAGCTACCCAGCTAGTAATAATTTCAATTTCAGTTCGATCGAATTCCAATTTGTCCAGATATGCACCTAAAATCCGATTGAGAATAGATGCTAAATTCGATCGCCAAAAACATTTAAGCGCACCCGTTGCTAAGTCTCGATCTAAATTTATATTTAACTCGATATTAAATTCAGTTGTTTCTTTGCCAATATTATCAATAGAAGCCAGGCGATCGCTTCGTTTTGCCCAATAATTAAAACTTTCTAAATAAACCCCTGGTGCAGCAATAGCCACAAATGCTTCTAAACTAAGCTTTTTATTATTGTTGCGATCGAAATAAGATTTAATGGCTTTTCGACTCAAACCGACAAAAGGTAAAGCAGCACCCACAACCAGCAGACCAGGAGAAAAAGTAACACCTAATGCAGTTGCAACCGCACCCCCAAAAGCTATAGTAACAGCAGAAGCATTTGCAGTCTCTTCAATAATTTCTCCCGTGTTTTCAGGTAATTTCGGAGTGCGATCCGATGGGTTGATTTGTTGCCAAAACTCTTGTATTTTTTTCCTCATTTGTAGCAAGATGCACCTTAATGTTTAAAATTATCGATCGCAACGGTAAATTAATCAACAATAAATATACGAGGCGATCGTCACATCTTCACAAACAAAAAATAACAAAAAACCGTATTTTACGGGATAAGGAGGAGCTAATTGAACCTCCCACGGTTTCACCGTGGGATTCCCATATAGACTCTTGGCTAGACCGTAGTCCCCGCCAGAACGCCATTACTGGGCAGTTTCACCACGGGCGCACCGACCGCAGTTAATCCTCTATTACAGACAACTTCAGCAGCAGCTATATCTCTATCCTGCTCATATCCACACTCATTACACTTATGCACTCTAATATCTAAAGTTTTCTTACCTGTATGAGTGCCACAATTAGGACATATTTGAGAGGTGAAATTCTTATCTACTTTGGAGAAATATGTATCTGTTACTGAGCATACATACTCTAGTATATTGAAGAATTGACCTAACGCCATATCAAGGGATTGTTTGCAGAATATACCTTTGCTCCAAGATGTAAAGTTTATATCCTCTACAAATATCATCCCTACTCCCGAAGTCAATTGACGAGCAAGTTTAAAATGATAGTCTTTTCTTCTGTTAGCTACTGCTTCATGTAATAGAGCTATTTTTCTCTGTAGTTTATTCCATTTTTCTGAACCAATATCTTTATTTTTAAGCTTTCTTTGTAGCAATTTAATCTTACGCAGTGCTTTATTTAAAAACTTTGGTCTGTGAATAATTAAACCGTCAGAAGTAGATAGCATACTTTTAATACCAACATCTACGCCTACAGCATGACCGTGAGGCAATGGCGAAGGTATATCAACATCAAGCTCGATCATTAAATTGGCATAGTAACCAGATGCTTTTTTCAAGATTTGAACTTGTTTAATTTTGAACCCGTCAGGAATATCTCTAGATTTTCTCAACTTAACATTTTTAAGCAGAGGCATTTTTAGGGAATTACCATTAATCTCAAACTTGTTACTTAAAATATTAAAAGATTTCATTTTCTTCTTGTAACGTGGGAATCCCATCCCTTTTGATTTCATGTCATTGAATGCTCTGTCTAATTTACGCAATGTTTGCTGCATAGCTTGAGCATTCCCTGATTTTAAAAAAGGATTGGTTTTCTTAGCCTTAGTAAGTGCAGAAGATTGAGCGTGGTAATTAGGATACTCAAAAGGGCTAACAACATATTCAGAGATTATCGAACACTTATTAATATCACAACTACGGCTGTTATACCAAAGCTTTCTAATATATAGAGCATAATTCCAAACAGATTTACATACTTTTAAATTATGCTCAATTATTTCTATTTGTTTAGCTGTTGGTTCTAACTTGTAATTGTACGTAAGATTAAGCATTTCGACCTCATGCTTGTGTTGATACTCTTACAATACAGCGTATTTTACAAAATATCAATGCTTGTTGTAAAATGCTAAAAGCGCGATTCATCCGCACGCTGAAAGCGTGGGTCTTCTCGCGGAAAGAAGATAAAAATAAGTTAACAAACAGACAACTTAATCTCCCCGTCCCCCACTCTCCCCCTCTCCCCCTCTCCCTCTTCTCAAAAGCGATCGACCTTCGGTGCTTTAGTCGTTTCTGCTTTGAAAAACTCTTTCTTTTCAAAACCAAACCGCTTGGCAACGAGAACATTAGGAAAAGAATTAACTTGTCCGTTGTAATCGCTAACCGCTAGATTATAACGCCGTCGTTCCGTCGCAATTCTATTTTCTGTACCAGCAATTTCGTATTGCAAATTAATAAATAACTGGGAAGATTGCAACTCAGGATTACCAGCAGCAAAAATTTGAAATTTGTCTATTGCTTGCCTAATTGTAGCCATAGCAGTAGCTTTTTCTTGTGGCGTATTCGCTTGCAAATATGCTTGGCGAGACTGAATCAACAAAGCAACTATTTCTTTTTCCTGCTGGGCGTATCCTTTAGTAACATTAACTAAATTAGGAATCAGATCGGCACGTCTTTGAAACTGATTTTCTACTTGCGCCCAAGCTGAATCTACTCGATTAGCAGAAGTAGCCAAAAAATTGTAAGTAAATCCACTCCAGACGATCGCAACAGCAATAAACCCAATAAAAATTGTTGCCGATCGCTTGACAAATTTCTGTATTTGTTGTTTAAATCTCCGCTTTTGTTGGCGTTGAGATTGAATTTGGGCGATCGCTTCTCTCACTAATTCTGGGGGAATATTCGCCCCCGATCCTGCTTGGATTAATTCCTCAGTAGAATAGCTATTTTGTCTTTCTGAGTACAAGCGCGCTGCTAAGTCTAATATTTCAGGTGCTAGATCCTCAGAAATTTCTGTATCAGTATTATTCTGAGTTTTAGGTATATTTTCTTCTTGCTGCATAAGTGCTTCAATTCTTGCTGAAGTTGGAGGATGGGTAGAAAACAGATTGCTAAACAAATCCTCAGAGAACGCATTTACAATCAGCAGAGGAGCAAATGCACGATTACCAGATAATTGAGTAGTCTGGGCGCTATTTTCTAACCTTTGCAAAGCATTAGCTAAAGCGCGAGGATTTCTAGTTATTTCTGCTGCACCTGCATCGGCTGCGAATTCTCTAGTACGAGAAATAGCCAGTTGAATTATAGTTGCAGCTAAAGGAGCAAATAAAACAGTAAGTAACAATCCTATGGGATTATTCCGATTATTGCTAGAAGTATCAATAGAGGAGTTCCCAGATTTAGCTAACTCCGCTAAAAAAGAGACCGCCCCAGCAATAGTCGCAGCTACAGTTTGAGTAAGAGTATCGCGGTTTTTGATATGAGTTAATTCGTGGGCGATAACGGCTTCTAATTCCTCCTGTGGTAATAAATTCATCAGTCCTTCTGTGACCCCAACAGCCGCATTTTCTCGATCGCGTCCCGTAGCAAAAGCATTGGGAACAGAAGTAGGAAGGATGTAGATATTCGGTAAAGGTAATTGGGCTTTCTCGCACAATTTTTCGACGATCGGTTGTAACTGCTGTTTTTGAGTTTCGCTAGGTTTTTGGGCGTTATAGGCGGCTAAAGCGATGCGATCGCTGAAATACCAAGCAGTGAAATTAACTGCAGCAGCAAAGATAATTCCGATAACAATTCCAGTATTACCCCCAATAATCCAATAAGCGATCGTAATAAGTAAAGCAGCGAGTAAAGCAAGTAGAGTAACTGTTTTCAATTCATTCATTTTTGCATCCCAAATAAACTCAGTGCCAGTATTTACTTTCTAATCACCACCACCAAAGCGATCGCTCTCAATATGGCTGTTAGCTGTTAGCTGTTTGCTATCTGTTATTCTCCCCACACTTCCCACACTCCCCACACTTCCCACACTCCCCTCTAACCTATTACCAGTCTCCGCCAGCGCCACCGCCGCCGCTTTCACCTCCACCGAAGCTACTACCAGAACCACTGCTACTAGAACCGCTACTGTCACTGTAATAACTAGAACTACTGCTATTAAAACTTCTTTTGCTAGAACTTCTCCTACTACCACTGCTACTATCGCGTTTGGGGAGGCGAGGAATAGATTGTTCAAATTGTTTTGTGTAATTGCAGCATTGACATTTTTCGGTAATCAGTTTTTTACCTTCGCTGGATGTGGTAGGTTCGGCAATTGTCTTTGAAATAGTTTTTACTGTTAATTCACAACAAGTAGGACATTCACTATAATTATTGCAATATTCGCGATAGCGACGAATGTGGATAGGTTGTTGCTCTAAATTTTTAGAACATTTGGAACATTGCCAACCTTTAAAGCTAGTGGTACGAAGTTTTTGTGCTATTTTTTGGGGTTGGTTCAGATAATTCACTAACTCCCTATCTTCTATTTCGTTCATAGGAAGCTCGCAGCGAGTACAACAGATTGTAATATTCTCATTTTTGTAGCCGTAAGAACTTCCGTCTGGATGCACAAAAACTTTGTTATTCTGCTTAGCTAGCCGTTTAATAAATGGCTTTAACTTGGAATATACAGACCCTAAAATCCATATCAAAATTATAATCACGATCGGCCATATCCCTTTTATAAAATCCCATATAGTAGAGAAAATATCCCTGTTGGGACTAACAGGAGAAGTCCCACCTAACTCAATTATTAAAGATTTAGTACCAGCGACAATGCCTGTTTCAAATTTACCTTGTTTAAACTCAGGAATAATTTGCTTCTGGATAATGTTCCCTACTTTAGCATCTGGCAAAATAGACTCTACTCCATAACCCGTTTCAATTTCTACTCTTTTATCTCCCTTCGACACTAAAAATAGTACACCGTTATCTATTCCTTTTTTGCCAATTCCCCAAGTATTAAATAACTCCGTAGCAAACTCTTTAGGTGAGGAATAAGGAGCGGTTTCTGGTACGGTAACTACAGCAATTTCACTGCCATTTTTACTCTCCAATTCAGAAATCATCCCATCGAGTTTGGCTTCTGTTTCTTTTGAGAGTAGATTGGCCATATCCGTTACCCATCCACCATATTCTTGTCGAGGATTGGGTACGTCTCGAACCTTTAAAGCATAAGTATATGAAGGAAATAGAAATAAAACTGCACAAAAAATACTTATCCAAAAACTGACTTTAAACAAATTGGTAAAAGATTTCATAGCTTTTTCGCTTCGGAGACTTACAGTTTTACTGTTAGGAAGAATTGCGATCGAAAATTACGATCTAATCGATCGCTCTTCAAATTTTGAACGAGAAAACTCGGAGAAGGGAATAGTTATCCCTTCTAATTTCTTCTTATTGAAAACGAGCGATAATTGCTCGAGCAAATTCAGAACATTTCAAAGGTGGATCTACGCGAGGAGTCATCATCCTTGCCAAATCGTAAGTAACTTGACGATCGGCGATCGCCTGACCTATTCCTTTTCTAATCAAATCTGCTGCTTCTTGCCAGCCCATAAACTCTAACATCATCATCCCAGAAAGAATTAAAGAACCAGGATTGACTCGATCTAAACCAGCGTGTTTGGGTGCTGTGCCGTGAGTTGCTTCAAAAATAGCACAATTATCCCCAATATTAGCACCAGGCCCCATGCCCAAGCCCCCTACAATAGCTGCAGCAGCATCAGAGAGATAGTCCCCATTGAGGTTCATTGTCGCTAGAATGGAATATTCGTCGGGTCGGGTCTGAATTTGTTGGAAAATACTATCGGCGATGCGATCGTTAACCATCACCAAATCTTTCCATTTTCCTTCACCGTGAGTGTGCCAAATAGCATCGAGAACCCCTTTAACCTCAATACATACTTTTTCTCGTTTATCTGGGGTCAGCGCGTCATATCCAGGCTCGATTTTACGAGCATTATCTTCTATGGAAATATCTGGATTTTCCTCCTTGTTACTGAGAATCCAAGACTCCCTTTCTGTAACACACTTGTCGCGAAACTCACTAGTTGCCAGTTCGTAGCCCCAATCGCGAAAAGCTCCCTCAGTATATTTCATGATATTGCCTTTATGTACCAAGGTGACTTGTTGCTTCGCCTTAGGCAGTCGCATAGCGTGTTCGATCGCGCGACGAACCAAGCGTTGAGAACCAGTTTTACTAATTGGTTTAATGCCAATACCCGAGTCTAGAGGAATTTGTTTTTTGCCGTGTTCGGGAGTAGCGGGAATTAATTCTCCATTGAGAATCTCAATGAGTTTGTTAGCAATTTCGCTACCTTGAGACCATTCAATACCCAAATAAATATCTTCGCTATTTTCCCGATAGATAATGAGATCTAGTTTTTCTGGATATTTGTGGGGAGAGGGAGTTCCAGGGTAATATCGACAGGGACGAACGCAAGCGTAGAGGTCGTGGATTTGTCTGAGAGCTACATTGAGAGAACGAATACCCCCGCCAACGGGAGTAGTTAAAGGTCCCTTGATGGCAACACCATATTCTTGGATAGCTTTGAGGGTATCTTCGGGCAAATATTGGTAAGTTCCATAGAGTTCGCAAGCTTCGTCACCCGCGTAGATTTTGAACCATTCGATCTTTCTTTTGTCGCCATAGGCGGTTTGTACTGCCGCATTAATTACCATTTCGGTAGCAGGCCAAATATCAACTCCCGTACCGTCGCCGCGAATAAATGGAATAATGGGATTGTCGGGAACTATAGGTTTGCCCTCAGAAAAAGTGATTTGAGAGCCAGTAGTGGGGGGTGTGAGTTTTTCGTACATAGATTTTGATTGGATTTGCGCAACCACAGATCTATCCCTCTGTCAAAGATTATGGAATTTTCTATGTACAAGAATAAGTCTGCACTCACAATGGGAATAATAGGTTAAGCAAAAACTAATACCAGCTCTGGTAATTTAGTAGTATTTATACACAAATCTAAAAATGAAAAAAATATTGTTAGTAGACGACGATAAAATATTGCGAACAGTTTTGAAACGTTCTCTCGAAAAACAGGGGTATCAAGTAGAAGATGTGGCTTCGGGTGCTGAAGGTTTAACTACTTTCACTACATATTCTCCCGATTTAGTCGTTTCCGACGTTTCCATGCCAGAAATGAATGGATTTGAATTTTGCCGAAAATTGCGATCGCAGCCTTCAGGACAATTGGTCCCATTTATCTTTCTTTCTGGCAAAGATCGGGTTGAAGATCGGGTTGAAGGTCATTCAATTGGGGCAGACGATTATTTGACTAAACCCTTTGAAATGCCTGAATTATTGGCAAAAATAGAAGCATTGCTGGAAAAATCTCGACGCATTCACTCTGAGATTGTCCGTCTAATGCAGCAGCTAGCTGTTTCTAGCGCATCTAATGTACTTGGCGATCGAGTGTCAAACTCCTCTACAGGCTCTCAAAATTCCAACCAAACAACAACACAAGTTCAACAACCCTCACCTTTACCTTTAACACCAGCAGAAGAAAGAGTATTCTGGGAAGTAATTCAAGGGTTAACCAATAAACAGATTAGTGATAACTTGTTTATCAGTCCTCGTACTGTTCAAACACATCTAAGTAATATTTTAAGTAAATTACAGCTTGAAAATCGCGCTCAACTAGTGCGTTTTGCCTACGAGCAAGGTTATCAACAAACTAATAAAAATTAATGAGCGGCGTATACACACTGAGCCAATTAACAGAAGCGATCGCTACTGCACCCCAACAGTGGCGACCTCTCGTCTTTACTAATGGCTGCTTCGACTTAATCCACGCAGGTCACGTGCGTTACCTAGAAGTTGCCAAATCTCGCGGTAGATCGTTAGTAGTAGGCTTAAATAGCGATCGCTCAGTACGCCAGATCAAGCCCCCAAAAGATGGTTTTCCACCCCGTCCCCTAATTCCAGAATCTCAAAGAGCTGAAGTATTAGCCGCTCTGCGAGCGGTAGATGGGGTAGTTATTTTCTCTCAAACCACTGCTATTGAATTGATAGAAGCCCTTCAACCTGAAATTTATATTAAAGGGGGCGACTATACTATCTCTACTTTACCAGAAACCAGTGCAGTTGAAGCCTATGGAGGTCGGATTGAACTAGTCAAGATTGAAATACCCACCTCTACGACAGCGATCGTCGATCGCATCCTCAAAGGGAGAGGGGGTGAGGGGGAGAGGGGGTGAGAGGGAGCAGGGGGAGCAGGGGTCTAATGATTCTATTTTTATAGAGGGAACCCTTTTTATTTAACTTATCTGTTGTGACAATTAACTTTACTGCAACAGAGGGTTCCCTCTATAAAAATAAAGATATCCTTCGGGGAGCAGGGGAG
>JASJDA010000083.1 GCA_030065755.1 Prochloraceae cyanobacterium
GATTTTTTATTTAGAAGACTTTCTAATACTAAAACAGAAAACTGTCTGAGTTTATTAAAAAGCAATTATCTCGAAAAATTTAGTTTTTTAAAAGATGGTTTTCCCGATAGTGCAATTATCAAATATTAACGGTTCTCAAGCCACTCTTAAAATCTTTTCTAAAAACTTAAATTTAGTGCCAGTAGTGACTAGAGTACGATCCGCCTTGGCGGAGCCGCGTAGCGGCGCGTTAAAGGTAAGAGTTCCCCCACCAGGTAAAAGATCGTTGATAATTCCAGCACGCTCGGAGTAAGGTCGATCGGCTGGTGCGTGAATAGGGTTGCAGTAGTCTCCAACTACGATCGGGTTGTAAACTGCTGGGTCGGCTTGAGCCAATGCCACTAACTCAGATAAAACTTGATAGATAACAAACCGTCCGTCATTAGTCTGGAGTTGGAACCCGTAGCGTCTAGGACTGACGCGCACAAAGGTAGACTGAGCGCCTTCGGTAAATTGATTGGCATTTTTTTCCCAGATCGGACTATAGCCACCGAATTCATTTAGTGGTACTGTAAAGAAGTTTTGTCCACCATCAACATTAAATAAATCTGAAGTATTTAAATTTGAATATTTTGATGCTAGACTTGGAGCGATCGGAAAAACAATCTTGTTGAATTTACTCATAATACAAAAAATTGCCAAGTAATATAATTATTCTTGAACGCACTTCTGGGAAGAAAACAAGCGATCGTATATTAGAACTATTAAGCAAGACACCGCAAGGCTATACAGCAAAAGAATTAAGCAAAATTCTCAATCGCCCCTTTTCGATGATTAATATATGTCTTAAACAACTGAAATCAGCGAAAAAGATTAAAATAAATAAAAATAATCTAATTTTTTCTTCTTCGATCTGATTGGTCGCGAGTGCGTCTAATTTTTCTTATTGTCTGTTTGTGATTAATTATGTTTTTGGCATCAATAAATGCTTGGAGTTCTGGCAATTCTACTGAGCGTATATTGGCAATATCTTCATCGGTAATTTCGGCTGCTGCTCGAATTCTTGCTTCTTCTAAAGCATCTTGCAACGAAGACGAGAAAGTCATGATAGTATTTAATCAATTAGTACATAAATTCTATTTTATGGCATTTTTCACAGACGAGTTCACAGTTGCTGACTTGGCTGCCTTAAAAGCTATACCCGCATCAGCTAGAAGAGATAGGACGACGATCGCGGTAGCGCAACCAGCAGCTAATTATTTACCTACTTACTATACATATCAAGCAACAACGACGCTGACAGCACTAGAGCCAGTAATAGTAATCCCAGATGACAGCCAAGGAGTTTGGCTATCGTTAAATCCTATATATACTGATACAGTTCTTCCTACAGCAGCGCCACCGCTAATAGGAATTATCTGGATAGCAACACTTACCAGTCCCGATCGAATAGTGAGTTTTAGATCTGTCGGGACTAGTGCGGCAACAGACTGGCAACCAGTGAACAATAATGCTGTTGTGGATAGCGCGTCACCTTCTCACAGCGCCGATTTTATTGGGCAGATATTTTACGACAACAGCGCCGATGAATTTCACTTGGCAACTGACACGTCGGGAACTTGGCAATTAGCAGGAGCGAGCAGCAGTGGCGGTACTGGTTACTAAGAAGATTAGCGTCATTACAACCTTTCACAACGTCGAGTCTTACTTAAGACAAGCTATAGAAAGCGTTATAAATCAGGAGTATACCAACTGGGAATTGGTTCTGTGGGATGACGGCTCCACGGATGGCAGCGAGGCGATCGCCAGAGAGTTTCTTGTAAAATACCCTGAAAAAATATATCTAGCCAAAGACAATACGAATATTGGGAGAGGGAACGCTTTATATGAGGCGATCGAGGTTTCTACTGGCGAGGTCTTCTGTATTCTCGATGCTGATGACTGTTTGGGTAAAAAAGCTTTAAGCCTAGTCAATAAAGTATTTGCCGAAAATCCTAACGCTGGATGGCTGTATACCAATTATACAGAGTGCGATAAAGACGGAAATCAATTAAGAGTTGGCACTAAAAACAATCTCGTTTACAGCAGGTTGAACGAGCTACATACTATGTGCTGCTTTCATCTGCGAGCTATTAGAAAAGATTTTTACGAAAAGACTCCCAAAGTCGATCGCACTTTAACAGCAGCAGTTGACCACGATCTAAACTTAAAACTTTCAGAACAGGGAAAACCCATACACGTTAAAAAGGCTGTTTATAAGTATAGGTTGCACGAGAATCGCATTTCTGTAGAGAAGAAAAAAGAACAAGGTAAAACTTTTGTCGCTTGCTCAATGGCTGCAATAAATCGTCGAGGTTGGCAAGACAAATATTACCTCTCCCATACTGACGACTACAGCAGCATCCAACTCTGCGAGAAAAAGTATTTGAGAGATCCAATGCCATCCAAAGTATTCTGCATCGGTCTGGGTCGGACGGGAACGCGATCGCTTTTAAGAGCTATGGGGCTTTTAGGGTACAACACTTTGCAACATCCCAGAGATTTAAATGTTATTCAATATTTCGACGCAGCCTCAGACGTGCTTATAGCTGCTAACTACCAGGAATTAGACAAAACTTACTCTAATAGCAAATTTATACTGACAGTTAGGGACATTCCCAGTTGGTTAGATTCTTGGGAGCAACACGATCAAAGAGCGCAAGAAAAATTTAACAATAACTTACCTCAATGGGTAAAAGATTTTAGAATTAGGCTATACGGTCAGTGGGAGTTCGAGCGCAATATTTGGAAAGAGAAGTACAAAAAACACGAAAAAGAAGTTAGTAATTATTTTAGCGAAGTTAGAAGTAAGCTTTTAGTCTTAAACGTTGTTCGTGGAGAAAACTGGAAAAAATTAGTAGTCTTTCTGTCTCATAATGCAACAATGCCATTGTCTGTAAAGGAAACAGAATTATTAATACAAAACAAGTTTCCAAATATTAAAAATTGAGCGACTTCGATTGACATTTTTCCGTCTTAAAAAAGCGGAAAGGACTTTAAAATCCCTCAGCATAAATACTAATGTCTATTCTGTGAAATTCTTCTGGAGGAAATTGAATACCGTTTCTATTTCCGTTTTGAATGTAATCTTTTTTTGGTGGACTGAACCTAAAAAACGTGTCGCCTACTTCTGTACCTATGTCAAAAGGAGAGACTACCTCTATAAGGTCTAAGCGAAGTCCGTTGGCATACACCAACTCGTAAGTGACAAAAGTGTCTAAACTTTCAGGTAAGTTTAAATTTAAATCTTTTATTGGTTTAAATTTAAACGGAAAAGTTTTAACACGAGTTAATTCTTGCTTCTCTTCTGTTAAGGTTGCAGTGACTAAGCTTAGATTTACTTCATAAGATTTATTTTTTGTCAAAATTTTATCAAAGGCTTCTTTTTTTCCCTTGGGATAAATAGCAATTCCTTTTAACTGTTGTTGATTTTCAAGATCTAAACTGGGATTGTAATTAATTACATTGACAAAAGCAAAAGGTTTTAATCCGTTTTGTTCTAAACTAAAACTTAAACTCCTACTGTTGACTTTTTGTATGGCTTCCAAAAAACGATATTTTGGATTTCTTTCTGCATAATAATTATCATAATTATCTCCTAAAAAGATTTCTTTATTATCTATTACGCTAAAAGATGGAGTCCCTTCAAAATATTTAAAAATCTCATTATATTCCGATCTTATTTTAAATTTTTGCCAATCTTTTTCTTGGTTTGGGTCGTCTTCGATAGGAATGGCGTCGGGAAAATTTTTAGAAATAGCTATAGGGTTATCCTCACCTTTCCATTTCCAAATAAATCTTTTAATACTATTAAAAGCTTTAGTCCTTATTCCAAATCTTGATTCTATCCCATCTTTAGATGTAGGTTCTTCTGCATATTCTTGACTGCCTGGGTTTCGATCGAGAACTAAAGGATCGTGAAAAGTTCCGTGTAAGATAGTTAATCTAATTTCGTCTTTAATTGTCGTTAAATATTCAGAAGATGGCTCGGAAGCGGGTAATTTAAAAACTTCTACTGTTTTTTCGATTTCAGAATTATATAGATAAAAATATTTATTACCATAAGCTCGTTCATTTATTCTGCCAGTTGTTCTACTTCCATCCCTTGTAGATATTCCGAAAATATTTGGAGCGCAGCCAAAATACACTTGTTGCCGACCTGTTGCCGTAAGCCCACTGTTTGTAACTTCTATTGAATTATCTGGGGTCTGAAAAAAATCGTTAGCATAAGGAGATTTACTATTTATATTAGACTTAGGATAATTTCTACATAAATCGTAAGAAGTGGCGCCTTCAATCGTCAAATAACTGTCATTTCCAAAACTCCCTTCTAAGGGATCTTCTCTTATTCTATACACTGTTATTAATATGGCATATTTAGTTTTAATTCCTGATTCAAAATTGATTCTACTTTTAAAAAA
This sequence comes from Prochloraceae cyanobacterium, assembly GCA_030065755.1. Classification (GTDB taxonomy): domain Bacteria; phylum Cyanobacteriota; class Cyanobacteriia; order Cyanobacteriales; family JASJDA01; genus JASJDA01. The sequence goes on from JASJDA010000083.1 coordinate 4,440, forward strand.
CTGCGTCGTTTCTTCTTGTATTGTTTGCGCTCGCTCTCCCAAAGCGTAATATTTTCCGCTATTGTCCTTAAATACTATTACTTCTCCGCTCGTGATATCTGTAAGTGCTTCCGCTCTTATCGTGCCAGTAGAAGTAACTACTGAGACAATATCGCCTTGGCTTACATAACCTTGAGCCGTTCCATTTATGGGGTTTTGAAGTTTGCTAAAGTCTATCACTTATACAAAAAGTTCATTTTTAATTAAGGAACCCTTTTACAATAACTTTATTACTCCGTTTATAGCTTAACTACTATGAAGGGTTCCTTAATTAAAAATAAAAACATCTCTCGTTAATATTTCCCCGCTATCGGAAACTAAAATATCTCCAGTACTGGAGATTAATAAACTATCTAAATCGGACTTTTTAATAACTAGAGTTTTCGTAGAAGATGTATTGACTAAAGGAACTCCCGCATCGCTGAGTAATATTTCTCCCGTATCACCGAGCAATAAATCATCAGTTGAAACGATCGCGTCACTATTGATGTCAGTTTGATTTGTATTGTTGGCGAGTAATATTTCTCCTGTATTGGAAATTAATAAGTTGCCAGCACTGCTAAATAGCAAGTCGCTTAAAGCTACTGTTTCTACTGTTTCTACGGTTGTAGAAGATTTGTTGGAAATGATTCTAGCAGTAGTAAGAATATTTCCGCAATCATTTACTAGAATTTCTCCTGTATTGGATACTAGGATAGTATCGAGAATGCTTGTCTCCGCTAGAGGCTCACCAGTATCACCAACCTGGTCACGAGGTTCGCCTATCCTAAGCATTGCTCCACTAGCGTTGTTTAAGCCAATAGCGCGCTCGTCATCGATAGTTCCCGCATAATTTTGAAAGTAAGCATAAAGCTCCTGGCGTTCGTCCGAGCGATTGAAGATAACCACGGGATTCCCAGCCAAATCCGCAGGAGTTAAAGCCTGCATCTGTTCTAAGCTGGTAACGTCAGCAATAAACTTTCTTGAAGTAGCGAGAAAATCGGCAAAGTTTTGGCTGAATTCTGGGATGCAACCAAGATCGGTACTGTGGGATATGCGAGTGAGATTGTAGTTAGGGGAAGGATAGAACCAAGCGATCGCAACTTGGTAGTCTCCCGCAGCTAAAGATCCGCTTTCCTCTGGCACAGCACTAATACTGTCGTACCCATAAAGTACAAAATCGCCATCGGCTGCGGGGAGGGTGGCAACGACGACGGCGGAAGACAGAGAATCTATTAGGAACGAGATTGAAGCAGCGGGAGCGACGGTAACGGGAGGTAATTGATAAATTAAATTGTTAAAAGTTACAAACGGTATTAAAGAAGGAGTATTAAAAATTACGTTGGGAGTGTTGGCGATTGCGTCTGGATAGTCCGATCTTATTCTTCCTTGCAGGTTAGCGTCAATAGGCAGGGTAACAGTTACCCTAATCTTTTGATTGTCTGCGATCGTTACTGAACCTGTTAGCGAGGATGCCGTAGCAATTCCTGGCTCGGTAGATACGATCGCTCTCAATGCCTCGGTATCTGCTAGTTGAGAGTCGGGTTGACGGACAAATATTCTTCCTCCCAAAACTCCAGAAATAGCAACTTTTTGATTAGCCGTGTCTGCTGCCAAGCCAAATAAGTTGGCTTCTTGCAGCACGGGAGTAACATAATAGTCCTGAAAAGCACCGCCGATTACCGCTACTCCGCCAAGACGCTTGTTGGGAACTATTCGCAGGCGATCGCCTTCGTTAAAAACTACATCTCCCGTAATCCTGCCAATATCGCTGGGAGTGCCTATTAACCCTTGATTGTAAAGGTTGAAACTAATAATACTCCCATTGGGAATTAAACCCCCAACTCGATCGGTATCTAACGTTAAGGTAAGCTCCCAAGCCGCCCCATACCCGCGAGGCAATGGTGCGGGTAAATTTATCAATCCCTTATCTGGAAGCCAAGTAAAGAACGATCCAGCCCCTTCAATAGTAGTATCTAGCTCTCCCGTCGAGCGCCTCACGTACCCTAAAAAGGTAATCTGCACGTATCCCGCGAACAACCTAGCGTAATCAATTCCCTCTATCTCTCTTTGAGAGTTAACGAAAAACAACAGCCCAAACTGTTCTCCTGCTTGTAGTGCTGCGCCGCCATCTTCAGAGTAGTCGTTAAAAAAAGCCAATCTAATAGGTGTAGAAGGAGTATTAGCGATCTGGTCGGGAGGAGACAAAGGATCTTCTACTAGAGCTAAAGAGCGATCGCAGCCTCCCAAGTCTGTAGTAGCACTAATATAAGCAGAATTAGTGGAGATAGGTCTCCAAATCAGCAGCTCCTCGTCGTACTGATAGAACTCACTTAGCTCGATTACTTCCCGCACCATTCCGTTAATCGGACTTGCAGGAAATTCGCTCTTTTTATTCACGGCGGCATTGATTAAAAAATGCTCGTCTTCGGTTAGTTCTATAGTGGCACTCAGAGCGCGATCTGTTATCTGGTCGCTCTCTTTTGCCTTCCATACAGCTATTATTACCGCATCTATTGGGTTCCCAGTGTCCTCAGCAGCTAATATTAAGAATTGTAAATCTTCTCCAGTGCCGCGAATAGATTCGTTAAAGGTAACGACTAGCTTACAACCAGCTTGAATAGTCTTGTTGGTAACTGGAGAAAGTCTATTAATACCAGCTCGATTCTTGCCCAGCACATAATAATTGAGGGTACGATCGACAGTAGTATTGCTCCCTAACACTTCTTCGAGGGAGAAGTCCGATAAAGCGTAGCTTTCTCTTATCGATAAAAATTGGCTCGGCATATGCAAAATTTAACTATTAACTATATACCTGCTGCAACAGTCGCGACTGGAGGCTTAGACGTAGAAATTCCAGGAGCGAAGGATCCTATCACAGTATTTTACATCAACCCTCCTTATCCAGCAGTTTTTAAGCAGTTTAATGTTTACGGAAGCGTTAATATTACCCGAACGATCCTCGGACATCCCACGGCTTCTTTCCAGTGTACTGCTAGCCGACCTAGAGAAGTAGAACTTAGAAACACCCTCAAAAATGCCGAATTTTTCTTGTGGGGAATAAAGTATTTTGTTGTTTCCCTAACTATAGAAAGATACTCCCTTCTCTCCAAGCCAGGAAACTTAATAGATATCAAAGTAAATCTAACGGGAATTCACAGTCCCAAATCGCAACCGTCGCGATCGCCTCTCGACGAACCAGTAAAATTAAGCGAACTGGGCAATCCCGCTACCGTTGCCAGTATCAATAAATTAGCCCTTGCTAGTGGGGTAAGGTATAGGGGGGCAGATATAAAAATAGACGTGCCTAGAGAAACTTCTGGCGGCGAAATAGTAGAGTTTAGAAGCGAATTAGAAAGTCGCGCCGTTATCTATGGGGAATTTGTTTACTATAGTGACCCAAACTTTGTAACTACTCGACCTTGGGGACGCACCACCAAGCATGTTTTAACGGACGCGGAAATAGTAAGCGAAAAGTACGCGATTAATACTCCTGGCATTGGAACCCCGATCGCCGACGGTACGGTTTGTCTAGTAAAAGAGTACAGAAATACTACTCTAAACTTAGATCGCTCCAATATAGACAAATACAATCCCAATGGCGGTGATAGTGAGGGACTGGACGAAATAACTAGAGAAGAGTTCGAGAATACCAGCGTAGAAGATACGATCGAGGACGTTCAAACTGCTCCTTTTATTGAAGATTTAGAAGCCTTAGAAAGTATTCTTAAGGATCCTTCCAGTACTTTTGACAATGGCGGTTTTCTTAAGAAATACAGGCAAATTACCGAGCGCAGCGGCATTGAAACGAAAAGAACCGAGCAAGTATACGGTTGGGTTTTTACGAGCAAGGACACTTACGATTTAATTATTGAAGACTCTGAAGTTGTAGGGACTAAATTTAGAGAGGGTATAGCGGCGAGTGCGCAAGGCTTTTGGCAAAAAATAGAAGAGACAACCACCCAGCATATCTTTGATAACGACGGCTATTTAATCCGCACTCTTAAAACTGGTACTAAAAAGGGACGGGTAAAGCAAGAATCCAACAGCTTAGAAGTAATGGAGATAGAAAAAGAAATCAAACAGTCTCAAGACGACCCGACAGCTTCCCCAGACACCAGCGACGAGACGATCGCATCTAGAGTTGCCGAGCAAAGTCTCTATGACTACGACGTAGACTTTCCTATTGCCGACGAGCAATTTTACGAACTGACTAACTTTAGAAAAGTTTACCAAGATACCAGAATTCCCGATATCGGAGAAACTGATTTTGTCGAACCCAAATTTGTATCTAAATCCACGAGGAGAAATTTAGCCACTTTCAGCAAACCAGATCCGAGCAGTACCTCGGACGATCGCAAGCCAGAAGTAACCACTAAAGATACTTTTATCTCCTCTGCACGAACGGTAATAATATCTCCCAATCCCAGCAACAGACAGCTTAAAAAGCCCGAACGCTACAAGACAATTGAATATCAGCAAGCCAGTTCGGGAGAGCGAGGCAAGTACGTAGCTGCTGCGGGGAAATCTTCAATTAAAAAAGGTCGTCCCCCAATCCACACTCGTCTTAAGTACGGATTGAGTGTTGTGGGCGTATTATCTTTTACAGAAACTCCCATTCCTCCAGACGATTTAGAAGAGGGCAAAGATTTTAAGTACTATCTTTACACTCCCGAAACTCCTTTCCTCCCAACTAGCTCGGCTATTAACCCTGGAAGAGTGAGAGATTTTAGCCTGAGTAATTTTAGCGCCATTTCTAGCTTGAACAAACTCCCCTTGTCTCAAAATAGCGTTTCTTTTCCTGGAGTAGATAGCGCTGAAGTAGGTAGAAAAGCCGCACAAACTCAAATTAGTATTGAAAACACTCAAAGCGCCGAAACTGTTACTCTTTCTATACTTCGACGACCTGAATTTAGCGAAGGAGATTTAATTATTTGGGATAATAAAGTTTGGGTATTGTTAGAAATCTCAGAAGAGCAAATAATAGTTCCCGTTGAAGGAATATTACGAATATACTATAGAAAATTTCAAATTAAACTGGGAAGATTGCTAAATGTCCCCGTAGAATTGAGGAAATACAAAGTCCCTGACAATTCCCAAGAAAATTCTGATTTAAGCGACCGCCTCGTTGTTGTTTCAAAAGATTAAAAAAATGACGATAAATTTTATTCCCGTAGCTAATGTAGATTTTCCTGCCCCTTATTTTTCTCAAATTTCAACCCCTAAAATTGCTAATAATATTAATTCTACTTTAGAGATAGAAGGTAGTTTTTTTACCCCTAACATGACGGTACAAAGCGGAGCTTTTTCAATAAATTCTTTTGACTTTATTAGTGATAACAAAGTTATTTTAAATGTCAGTACGACTTCTATTTTAGGTCAATATAATATTCTTTTTAATAATGGCACTCAAACAACAGCAACTAATGCCATTGAAATCGTAGAATTGGGAGAATGGATCGACTTGCGATCGGGAGGAACGCCATTAGATTTAACTGCGGACGTAACGACTACGGGAGTGGCTCAAGAAATAATCAGAACTTCGCAAGGTATGACACTAGTTAGAAACAATGTCAATTTTCCTCAAAATTCTTTGGCAGAATCCCTTGCTTTTGAAAAATACAAATTTAAAAAAGGGAATAATACTACTGTAGAAATTGTTTTTTACAATTACCCAGGCGAAGCAATAGGGTTGAATTATATGGTCGGGCTGGGCAAAAATCCTAGGAATTTGAACTCCACTACTCAATTTTTTGAAACGGAATTAGTCTTATATTTTGACCCTCCTGATTTTATTGGATTTTATGGGGATAGAACTTTTAGTTCTTTTGGTAGTATCAACAATATAACAACTACTTATCCAGGATATTTAAAGGTAAAATTTACCAACGATTTAAACACTGAAGGAAGAGATGTAGGGCAATTTTTTCTTTATTCTTTACCGACGGTAGAAGACGAAGCCGACTGGAATGATGAAAGCAATTTAATCAGTTCTGGTTTTATTTTTAGCCTTGGCGGGGGCTTTGCTTTTTCAGGAGAGGAATTGTTTCCTATTTTATTGCCCAAAAGTGGCGCGCAGAACAATGTAATTACGGCTTTTCGGCTTACTTGAAGAAAAAATAAAAAATTTTTCTGTAGACGATCGGTTATTTTGCGGATTATAAAATAATTGTACTATCAAAACAATTGTATTATGCCGATCAGCATAACGGACACTACACAAGATAGCCAGTTTCAAACCGACACGATCGCTCTCTTGCAGAATCAGCTTACGGAAAATCAAAATCTATTAACCTTCCTCCAAACGCAGGACACCGACGATAACACCTTTCAAGCTGACTCTTTAACTCAATTGCAAGCTCAATCTGCGTCTTTAAGTACGATCGAGTCCCAAACAGCTTTAAATACCAACGTTTCAAATCAGGTAGATTTTTTAGTAGCCCAAACTTCTTTAAGGAAAGCTCAGTTTCAGATCCAATACTTAGATACTGCTGGAGTCTATAGTATTCCCGAAAGTATTTCTGCAAACGTGTTAATCGTTGCGGGAAACGCTCAGATTAACGCTATAGATGGCAACGTTTTAGCTACTCCCATACCCATGCCCACTGGATTCGGTCTGGACTTGCCTTTTAAGTCCCACTATTACTTCTACGCTGCTATGGACATCGAGCTTTTAGGAAATAACAGCAAAATGTACATAACCTATGAGGAACCTTACACTGATTTCTACCCAACTAACTCCCCATATTAATGTTTTTATCTAGTAGACTTAAAGAATAAATAAAGGTTGGAAAAATTCTAACCTTTAAATTTTTTCTATGCGTGGCTCATGTGTCCCATTTCTTTTGCTCCTTCTACGGATTTGTCCACTGTGTCCATTAATATAGACGCAATTCTCAATAATGGAGGGATTGTCGAGGGCAATCCCAATCCTTTTTCAACTTCAACTTTTCCTTTTATTTCTCGAATTTCGGCTTTTACTTTCCTGCCTCAATCCTTACCTAAATTTCAAATCAATCAAACTAAAACTCTAGAAATAGAAGGCAGTTTTTTTACACCTAATATGATTGTTGAATCCGAAGGGTTGACCGTCGATAATTTACAATTTATTAATGAAAATAAAATAATTTTAACTGCCACTTCTTTGCAGGAGACTGGAGAATTCGACCTTAAATTTAATAATGGTTTCGAGACGATCGTCACTAGCGCTATTTTAATAGAAAATGCTCCTTGGGTAGATTTAAGGCACGGAAGTGGAGAAACTTTTGAGGTAGGAGTCGATTTAGTTGTAAGTAAAGACGTGATTCCTATTACCAACGTCCCTCAAAATAACCGACCTGGGATGTGGTTCAAGAACGCCAAAACCTGGAAAAGTTCAGCCGCTTTTGAAAAATACAGGTTTGTTAGAGGCACTAATAAAACTGTAGAGATTATTTTTAACAATTATCATAAAAAATACGCGATCGGTATTGGTAAAAATCCTAGAAACATAAATGCTAGCTCTCAATTTTACCAAGCAGAAGTAGTTCTATATTTTAAAAACAATCACGTCTTTTACGGCTTGTATGGGGATAGAAACAGACAAAATCTTCAAAGAGAGTTAGACAAAGATGGTTGGTTAAAAGTCAAATTTACTGACGATGTTACGGAAGGTTCTAAGTGGTATTTATATAAATTAGACTCTATAGAAGATACAAACTGGGGCGACGAAAGCAATCTAATTGTGTCGGGAGAAATAGACGATCGCTTTAAATTAGAAGGAGAAGAACTTTTTCCTTTTATAATCCCTCAGTACGATTGGAATAATTATGTAACTGCACTCAGGGTATTTTGATGACAACCGATAGAGTTTACAAAATTTATGACTTTCTCAATTATGAAATTTTGCCGCATTTAATTTTAGAGCGTCCTCGCGGTATAGATTTTAAAAAGGATCTAACTATCAGACCTATTAAGAAAGATACTATCGAATTTGGCGAAAGAATAAAGAGCGAACACTACGAAAAAATCGAAGATGGCGAGTATATAAATCTTTTGTTGCAAGTAGACCACATTTTTACTAGAGACGCTAAAGGTTTAGTTGAACAACGAGATACTACTGTTCGTTGGGTCGGCGATGATGATTCCTTAGAAGAAGGATTGGTGACAACTAAATATTATCCTACCGAAATAGAAAAATTTGAGGAAATAAAAAGACGTAGATCTAATATTGTTTATAAAAATTTAGTTCCTCTCGCTCGAACTTTTGGATTAGAAAATGAAGTAGTAAGCTTTTTTGAAGCCAATCAAGTAAAAGTAGATACTTATATTAATGCTGGGTCAAATGAATTGCTATTAACTGTAAATTCAATTGTTACGGACGAAACAACTCAGTGGTTCGATAGCGTTCTCCCCACTGGCAATACTCCGAGGCAAGCTTTACAATTATATTTGCAAGTAGGAGCGCAGAGTTAATTTGAATAAGCAAGAAGCAGAGCAAAAGATTAGAGAGATTTTGCAACGAATTACTCCTTCAATAGAAGTTTACAAACAAGATGCAGAAATAGAAGGTTCTATTATTAAGATAGAGCGACTTGGCAAAAAGATTGAGATTGCGATCGCTAATGCAAGTGATGAAGACCAATCCACTTCTCAGTTTTTCTGAGCAACAAAAATAACCAGCCGTCCGACTGGTTTAAGGGAAACAAATACTACGTTGAAGGTGTAAAACTGGTGTAAATAAAATCGACTTATTAGAATTTCCGTATAAATCAAGAAGCTCTTTCTAGCTAGCACCAAACAACAGTAATCACACTGATTTTTTAATCAGGTTTCAAATGCGCGATCGAGGACGCGATCGACTGATGAGGAATTTTTGGCACAAAGAAGACACACTGATGAGAGAAGTCGAGCGAGCAAAAAGCACTATAATTAGTGCCTTAGAAAATCAAGAAAAATAAGCAATAACCTATGGCTTAAAAAGTCATAATTTACTTGAAAATAATTAAAATTTATTTTGAGCGCTTTATAATTTATTTAATTTTCATCCAACCCTCAGTATTTTTCACAGAGGAAAAAAGTTCAGTATTTTTTCCCTTGCCACAGTAATTAATAGAAAATTAAATTAGAAAAAATGACGCTAAAAAATTCCCTTCAAAAATATTTGATAAAATGGAAAACTTTCAGGTAATAGGAACAAAAATTTACGACCCAAATGGACAAGAATTTATTATTAAAGGAACCAATATGTTCGCTTGGGAAGGAACATCTAATGTAGATAATTATCTTAATGATTGGGGATTTAACACCATTAGAGTACCCAATTACTTATTGGGCAGTTACAATCAACCTCATCCGGAAGAGGATGAATACACTAATAATCGCGCGATTGTAGATGCTTTTACTGGCCAAGGTGCAGTAGTAATTTTTGATGCTCACGATCGCATTGGTGGATATTACGAAGGAGAGGACTTTGAAATTCTTAAAGACTATTGGCGCGATATGGCGCGGGAATTTAAAGATAATCCTAACGTTTGGTTTAACTTATCTAACGAGCCAGGTAATGGCACAGCTAATCCAGAGCAATGGGTAAATTATCACCGTGAATTAATTGATCTCATTCGTGCTGAAGGAGCAAATAACATTATCGTCATTGATGGAGAAGCTTGGGGTCAAGACTTTCTCACTCAAACAATCCCTAACTATGCTCCTCAAATCATGGAAGGAAACGAAAATATCGTTTTCTCTATCCACGCTTATGACCAGTGGGTTGGTCAAGATATTGGTGCCTATTTTGACAATTTACAAAGTCAAGGAATTCCAATTATTGTTGGAGAATACGGTTCAGGTAATTATAATGCCGGAATCAGTACCATAGATGCAAGTACTTCGATGATAGAAGCGGCCACCGAACGAGAAATAGGTCGCATTGTTTGGGTAGCTAGAGCAGAAGATGCTAACGATCTTACTACTGGAGAGGGGGGACATGCTGAACACTTCGACGGTAATAACCCAGAAATACTAACCGATCTAGGTCAACTTGTGTGGTCAGATTTGCAAAGGACTGAAGATTTAGAAGTTTTACCTACTGGCGAAATACTTACTGGTGGAGAAGGCAAAGATAAACTTTACGGCGGAGAAGGAAATGATTCTCTTAATGGTGGAGGAGGTAAAGATAAACTTTACGGCGGAGAAGGAAATGATTCTCTTAATGGTGGAGAAGGCAAAGATAAACTTTACGGCGGAGAAGGAAATGATTCTCTTAATGGTGGAGAAGGCAAAGATAAACTTTACGGCGGAGAAGGAAATGATTCTCTTGAGGGTGGAGAAGGCAAAGATCTTCTTTTAGGTAATAAAGGAGATGATATTTTGATAGGTGGAGAAGGTCAGGATACCTTAATAGGTGGCAACGGCAATGATATTTTTGTTATTGCTAACGATAGCGCCGTCGATCTGATTCCCGACTTTGAAAATGGTCAAGACTTAATTCAGTTATCAGGTAATTTCCAATTTGACGACCTAATAATTATCCAAGGGTCGGGTAGACAAGCAAATGATACCTTAATTAGTCTCAGTGAAAATAATCAATTGCTGGCTATTCTTAACAATACCAGCTTCGACACCATCACTGCCATTGACTTTATCAATTAGCCAGTATAGCTTTTATCTTCAAAGAAAAGAAGCCCCACATCTGTATCGCGACAGCGGTCAGTGTGGTCGGAATTCTCGATAAAAACAGCACTGTTTTTATCCTGATTTCCGTAAATCAAATCTACCCAATGTATCCCAGAAATTACCCCTGATATTAATTGTAAACATTCGCTATTTTTTATCTCTGGCTGTGGTTCATTCCTTCTGTAAGCTATACTTAATCTCAATGCCAAAGCTAATACTGTTAATTTTAACCATATTCCTTTAGCCGTTTGACTAGATAAGTATTGACATATTTCTTGACAAATTAATAAATGAAGTCTCAAATCACACTTAGTTTGAAAATATTTTTCTTGTTCTTCTATTCCTTTTTGCATGAGAGAATCATAATGAATTCTCCCACCTTTTGCTGCTACGTCAACTAACTTTTTCATATCTTTATAAAAATCTCTATAATTTTCTCTCCATTCCTTTCTAAACTCTTTTGAATAAAACTCAATTCTTTTTTGTCCCATAAATTTTCTTAATGACAATAGGCTACTTTTCTTAAACTGACAGTCTTTTAAAATTAAGAGCCATAAATATTTATTATAAATTGATAATCTTTGTTTCTTAGCTTCTAACTCAATCCCTTCGATTGCTTTTTTACCCGCAGGCGTTTTTATCCTATTTTCACAGTCTAAAATATTATTGGCGAATTTATAGTGAGAAAAATGAGGGGTTAATGTTTGACTGTTTCTAGCTTTTAAAAATACTGCTTCTGAACATATTGGACAACTTAAACCTAGTTTTCTGCTCGTATTATAATCGCACTCCCAAGCAGAGATTATTGTTCCCCCATAATAAATCGACTTAGCGTACTTCATCTTAAGATATATTTCATACTAATCAAATTAATTATTCCCCTAAGTGAAAAAAAACTAATCAGATAGATAAATATCCCCAAGCTGAACTAATGCGAATATTTAGATAGAGCTTGGTATTTAAAAAAAAAGCCCTATAATTAGCACTCTAAAATAATTGAAATTCCTTTGAGCAGGCATCAGCAGAATAGCTGAAATTAATTAAGTTTTTATGATTATTTTTGGCTTGAAAACCTCGACTTGAAACTCACCTTTTACTGAATCTACGATCCCGAAGGGAGCAGCTCTTTGGCGGCGCGTTTCAATTTCAGTTACTTTTGTAACATAAAACTCTCCTGGCTGAAGGTCGTCAGGATTAGGAGAAGGCTTAAATACTCTGCCTCCGAGCGTCAAGCTAAGAATACCACTAGCATCTAATGGGAGATCTAGAATTAACTCACCTCGAGCGGATATTTGACCATCAGCGCGCCGCGGAGCGGATCCCGAAGGGATCGCCACCGAAATAGTTTGAATTGGCAAAGCAGAATTGTAGAGAATAAATTTACCGACTTTCCCACCCAGTCCAGTAGGTGTGAGGGTAGCCACGGCAGTTGAAGATAAATTAGTGGTATCTCCCAAATAGTCCGAAATAATTCTTAACATTAATATTGAAGTAAATTTGTTCTATAGCTTATAGTTGAAGCGTTCCTCCTAAGACAAAAGTACCATGGGTAGATTTATTCAAGGAACGAAAGTAAGAATTTTTATAGCGCCTTTAATTTTATGTAAGCGATACGTACCAGCAGATCAAACTATTAGTGTAGATGCAGCAACTAGTGGAGCTAATAATATAGTTGCAACAGGAGGATTAACGGCAGATTTATCAAGATTTTCCACCCTGACGACGACGATCTCTGGAGTGACGCGCTACCTCTACGTTGATGCGGACGTATTTGCAGGGGACACTAATATACCAATTAAAGGTTTAAACTTCGACCTTCCTGCCAGCACGTTAAACTTTACGGCTAAGCAGCCGATCGCTAACACCACGGAATCGGGGTTTGAGTTGACCGCTAACGCTCAAGAATTTTATTTCTTGAACGAGCAAGGTGGAAGCTTTAAAGATGAAACTACTGTAACAGGGGAATGGAGTATACCCGTAACCACTAACGTGCAGTTAGAGACTCCTTCTCACGTCATCATGTCCAACTGCGCCGTCGATCTAATCGAGAACGATCGCGAGGTATATGTCTGGATCGAGTACCCGCCAAGTAGCTGCGTTGAAGGTCTGGGCTTTACTGGTCGCACCAGTAGAGAAGGCGTAGCGTGTGTTATGGAATATAACGAGCAGGTTACAGGAGACAATATTGTAACTGTTTCAGCCACTCTATCTGGTAGAGGAGCGGTGACAGTAGGTAGCTTCTACGACGCTGCATAAGTCCGATCGAACCATTACTAAGAGCAAAAAATATGTCAAAAAAAAATCTCAAATTACCGTTTTTAACGGAACCCAACAAAGAACATTCAACGGTTCAAATAGGTAATGGAAAAAAAACGGGAGTTTTAGAAGTCCCTAAATACGGCGATTTATCTGGTTTAGAATACGATTGGTTAGAGGAAACCCGCAAGCAATACGGTATTAAAAATAATAACGTTCTCCTAGCCGAGTTTGTAGACGGAGTAGCGAAAAAGTACGATATTCCCTTAAAAGAAGTTTGGCAATCAGTTAACAAGATCGAACAAGCTGCTTTAAAAGCTACCGAAGAAAGCGAGGAATCCTGGATCGATATATTCCAGGACGAGTTAAATTGCCCTCTACAGGATTATATAGAGTACAGTCAAAAGATTAAAACTTACTACCGACAAGAGAAATATCTCAGAGCGACTTTAGTCTTGAGAAGGGTAGATTCTAATTTTGAAGTAGAAGACGTTAAGGACGCTAATAACATCAATCTCGGCTTAATTGACTGCCTGGCGCGATTTTGTACTGAAGAAATGAATGCGATTGCAACTGAAGACCAAACTCCAGAGCCAATCACGGAGCAGCAGATAAAAAACTCGCCAAGTTCGGCAGAATCACCGAACGAGAAAAACGAACTGACTGGCGCGAAATCTATTGGCGCATCCAAAAATACTGGGGTGGAAAAGACGAACGGTTCAATTACCAAAACTTTGGTTTCCAGCCACTCTGGTTAGTATTGCAAGCTCTAGAGTATGGAGAGAAGTTTTATAACCAAGAGAGGATCGATCGCGAGTTACCGATCGCAGCCTTGACCAGACAATTAGTATCTATTCACGATACCAAGAATCGTAACTACAAATTATCTGACTTTTGCTTGTTCAGTGCTGAAGAAAATAAAAAATTAGATATCTCGCCACAAGTAGCGAATACATTCTTTACTCTCTCAGCACAGAAAAAGTTACCTCAGTGGTGTTTGAATTTAGGTTTAGAACCCAAAGAATTGCGAAGATATACGGATACTGAATCGGGAGTAACCAGCCCTAGAGCTTGGGTAGACGAGAGCGGAGAAATATTGTTTGTCAGTCCCTTCTTTTTTAATAATAAGCTTGTAGTTCCGTTGTGTTTCTTTGGCAATAATATTAAACGCGGTTCTGTAGTGGCTATGCGAGATCTCGATAGCAATCGCGAATTTCGAGTTTATTTGGATGGAGAGCTACAAAGAATTACAGGCTGGTGTGACAAGGAAACGTTTGAGTTAGTTAGAGAGATTAAAGCAAAGGAAAACGATTCTTATTTTTTATAAAGTGGACTCTTTTCCAATAACCTTTCTGCGAGAGATGTAGTTATTTTTAATGAGGAAGTCCTTTTAACGATAACTTTTTTACGAGAGATGTAGTTATTTTTATGAAAGTACCCTTTTACGATAACTTTATTACTCCGTTTATAACTTAACTACTATGAAGGGTACTTTCATAAAAATGAACTCATTGAAGTACGATCGTTTATAATTTGACTACTATGAGGACTTCCTCATTAAAAATGAACTCATTGGAGTGCGTTCGATCGATAACTTAACTACTATAAAGAGTCCACTTTATAAAAAATAAAAGGAGGCTCCCATGTCTGAAATAGATATACTGCTTAGGGTTAAAGTCGATAAATCTCAACTAGAGAAAGACTTAGCCAATATTGAAAGGCGATCTGGGCTGGAAATAGTTCCTAAAGTCGATACAGATATATTTCAAAAAGAACTCAAAAAATTAGAAATAAATCCTATTCTCGTTCCTGTAGAGCTAAATACTAGTAATGTAGAAAAACAATTAAAAACTATGGCAAAAGATTTTTCCGATCGAAATCTTTTGCTCGACGTAGGTATAGATCGCAAAGCTTTAGATCCTCTATTCAAAGATTTTAAAAAACAACTTAATAAAACAGAGTTAAAACCAAAGGTAGACCATTCGGAATTAACTGAGTTAAATAAACATTTAGAATTAAAGAAAACTCATTTAGACGAAGTCAATACTTATTTTGCCGCCAATCCTTTAAAAGTGGCATACGATCGCGATAGCGCCAACTCGATCGCCAAAGATATTCAAGCGATAAAAGCTGAATTTAAAGATATTAAGGACAGTTCTTCATCACCTGTTAACTTTAAAGTAAACTCCGACACTAATAGTTTTGAAAAAACGATCGCAAAAATTAATTTAACAAAACAAGAACTAGAAGAATTAAAAAAAACAGCGCGAGAAGATGTCAAAGTCGAAGTAATAGTAGATCCCGAAGTATTTTCAAAAATAAAAGAAGAAATAACAACAGCAGACGAAAAACTTGGCTCAACTGCAAAAGCTATTAAAGATACTGCGACTAAACCTTTTGAAAAACAAGTTCCCACAGATGATAAATATATTCAAGCTCAAATAAATGCTGCTTATACATCAGCACAAGGCTTAGAGCTAGATTCAAGCATCGGCAGTGAAATATCGGGGACTATAAACTCTAATAGCTTTATTACTAATAATTTCCTTAAAAGTATTTTTACCGAAGCAGTTTTAATTAGAAAAGAAGCTAAGGCTATTGCTAATAAATCAGATAAAACTTTAGCGATTACCGCTAAAGTATCAGCCCTAGACATGGGCGATATAGCTTTAAGCGTGGCTAGATTGGATTTTGGCAGGATTAACAATCAACAAGAAGAAAGCGAAGAAGAAACCAAAGAAATAGACGAATTAGATAAAAGCATAGAAAGATTAAGAGTTACTTTTAATCAACAAATAAATGAAATAGAGCAAGAACTTAGAGACCAAATAACACCTTTGGTCGTCGAACTTGAAAGAGTAGCAAGAGAAGTATTTAAACTATCAATTCCTTTAAAAAAATCTAATCAACTTATAAGAACTGGCAACATTACTACTAAACAAGCATTATTGCTTGTAAAAAGCACTTTGGATGTAGGGTTTAATGAAATTAAAAGTCTTTTAAAAAGTATTGATAATAATATTAGCGGATATAATATAGATGCTCTTTTTACTAGCTTAATGAGCAATGTAAGAAATGAGCTTACTAGAGGTTTTGCTGCTAGTTTTGCACGAAGTTTTTTTAATAAAACTAATATAGATCCAAGAGAAATAGGAAGAGCAGGGGGTGAAAATGTAGGGGAAGTCGCTAAATTTGGGTTAGATATTGCTGGGGATTTAAACAAAGATATTATCAATTATTTTAAAGAAATTTTTAAAAGATTAGAAGTTGAGCCTTTAGGGAAAGAAATAGACAATTATTTAAGTAAATCTATTTTACAAGCTCTAACAGACTCTACAAATATTCAGGAGTTTATTGCGAATTTACCAGAAAAACTAAGCAAAAATTTTAGCAGTTTTCAGCCTCAATTATCTAAAACAGCAGGTAAAGCAGCTAATCTAAAAACTTATTTATCTGAAGCATCTTATAGATCTAGAGCGACCAATCCTGTCAACGACGTTTTTTCAACTGCATTAGAAAGTACTTTAAAAAACGCATTAACAACAAATATAGGGAAAAGAATATCTCCAATTATAGACCGATCGCTAAAAGAAAGAAGAGAAAAAGGATTAGAAATAGGTCAAGAAAAAGTTCTCAAAAGAGCGCAAGAAATTTTTGCTAAGAATGTTTCAGAAATTGGAAAATTTAAACAAAATTTAGAGACAACAAAAGAAGGAAAGAAAAAGAATTTATCTATAGCAAGTCAAGAAGCTCCAACAGTTATTAGTCCTGAAACTAAAGAACTATATATCACTGTAGGTGGGTATGCTAGAGATTCTACAGCCAGTAGTGGAATAAGAATAGCAGGGGATATAGCTAGCAAAACTGGCGAAGAAACAAGCGCTATAGGCATCCGAAACCCAGATACAGACTTAAACCCAGAAACATTAGGAAACCCAGTTTCAACTCAGCAAAACATTTTAAAATCCTTAGCAAAACCCAATTTAAGAGGATATTCGGAAGATGCAGTAGAGATGGCAGCACAAGCTTTGTCAGCCTTAATGGTCAATCCAGAAATTAAAATTAAATTTGTGGGGGAAAGCGGAGGTGGTTTTGTGGCTGAAGAAGCTACAAAATTAATGCAAATGTTGGGGTATGAAAAACAAGTTGAAGGTGCTGCATTCGGTACGCCTAATTTAATAGGAGGTTTAAACCCTAAAAATTATAAAAAATTTATATCAAAAGATGAAAGCGTAGGAATTGAAGCTCATAAACTTTATGCTCCTTTTGGGCTTGCTGATGTCAGCAAACCAGAACAAAACATAGAAGGAGTTAAAAAACATCCTTATGAAAATTATCGTCCGACAAAAGAATATCGAAAATTTATAGAAGGAGAATATAAACTCCAACAGTCAGATATAGAGGCATTAAATAAACAGAGTCAAATTTTAAAAGACAATCTTTTAAAAGGTCAAATCAACCCTAAAGATTTTGAAAAAGAAATAAAAAAAATTCTCAAAGAGTTAGAGGTCAAAAAATATAAGGCAAACGTAGAAGAAGAAAAGCAAGTAATTAATAAATACTTGCAAAAGTTCAAAGGATTGTTAGACTTAACCCCTTATGTTTCTTCTATTATAGAAATTAACAATTTTTTAGAAAACGCCAATAAACAAACTGAAGACTTAATGTTAAGTGGCGCCACAGAAAGTATTAGTCAATTGCCCCAAATTGTTAGCGATCTAACTTCGATTCAAATAGAGTTAATTAGAGGATTGACCAGCAACTCAGAAGAAGTATACAATGAATCCTCTAAATTGCTAGCACAAATCAAAGACATAAAAGAAACGATCGGTACTTTAAATATCCCAGACACGCGGGTTTATCAATTTAGATATATTAAAAAACAAGCCAAGGATTATTATAGTAAAGAAATAGAAAATAATCTAAATAGCTCCGAGAGCGGTATTAATGCTTTTATTAATCAAATTGACGTACAACAAAAAGCACTTTTAGAATTAATCCAAAATAGTGAGGAAAATGTCAAACAAGAATTTCAAGAACTATACGATTTCTTTGAAAGGTTAAAACAAAAATCTCAAAAAATACTTGACAACAAAAAAAAGAAATCTTCAAGGGATTCAGAGCCGCCAACAGAGCCGCCAAGTCCTTCAACGCCCAAAAAACCCAAACCCAAACCTCCTAGTGGTGGTGGAACTGACGAAGAAGAACCGCCAAGCCCAATTGCCCCTAAAAAACCCAAACCCAAACCTCCTTCTGGTTCTGGTGGCGGATTAGCCCAAGAATTAAGCCAAGCTCTCGATATTAATATAAAACCTATAATTGACGGCATAAATCAAAGCTTAGACAAAATTGCTGTTGAAGCGGGAGAGTCGATAGGCAAATCCACAGCACAAGCCTTAGAAGCTAGGTTTATATTTTTATTGCAGAAAAATATTCAAGCTAGCTTTAAGCAAAGTCTTTTAGAAGTAATGCCAAAAGTACAGGCTTTTTCTGCTGAAAGTATTAGGCAAAACATAACTCAATCTTTACAACCACCAAAACAAATTGCTGAAGTAGAGCCAGATAATTCTATCCAAGAAACTATTAAAAGCTTGCAAGAATTAAAAGAAATTGCAGCTACTTTTAGGGAAGTCGCCAAACTAGCAAAAGAGTCTGTCAGACTGAAAGAGAAAGAAGCTTACGCTATAAGTGCAGCTAACACTGCTGACGAGTTTATACAAGAAATAGATAAATATATTCAAAGTCTGACCAAAGAAGAAAGAACCAAAACGCGAGAGGGCATACTTTCAGCTAATGTTAAATCTCAAATTAGTAGAGTTCAAAATGATGTAGAAAAAGTTTTGGCTCAAGTTAGAGCAGATTTAGCAGAAGTAGAAGGAGAAGCCATAAGCGAATTAAAAGCATTAATTAAAGAAATAAGACAGTTTTTCATAACTCAAAAAAACATATTAAAACAAGAAATAGACAAAGTAAGTCCAGAAAAAATAGAAGCCGCTCGAAAAGTTGCTACAGCAGCAGAACCCACCACGACTGCTATGGAAGAAATCAAGCAGTCAGAGAAACTTAGCCCTAAAATAGCTAACGAGGTAAAAGCAACAAAATCGCAAATAACTCAAGCTTCAAACATAGTTGGGATTAGATATAACGACATAAAAAAAGAAGCCGATCGAGTAGCAAAAGAGTACGAAAAAGTTGGCAAAAATGCACTTGAAGGATTAGAAATAGGAGCAAAAATAGAAGAAGCTAAAGAATTAGGAGAAAAAATAGGAAAAGCCCTAGAAACTGGAACTAAAGACTCATTAGACACGCAAAGTCCATCCAAGAAATATATTAAAATTGGTGAAGATATAGTTAAAGGTTTAGAAATTGGCTCTTTTGGTATTATTAATGTTATCAGAACTATTGACCGACAAATAACAAGTTTAACGCCTAGAGTTTCTGAAGCGATCGGGCAAGCTAGAGAAATTCGAGACGAGCTAGAACAAAACATAAATCAAAGAAGTCAAGAAATAGGGCAAAACATACAATCTGCTACCCAACAGGTACAGCAAAGTGCTGCTGAAATTGGGGAAAATATACAATACTCAGAGCGCACGGCAAGAGTCAGACAAGCGGGACAAGAGACCTTAGAAGAGTTTCAAAATTTAAATAACAGCTTTTCAAACTTTGTCAGGCAGATTCAACAAAACTTAGGGGGGATTCAAAACTCAGAAGAAATATTAGAAGAAGCTATAAATAGCACTTCTGGCGCTGGGGATTCCGAGCAAAGGATTCAAAATATATTTAATCGAGTCGGTCAAGCAATTAGTACGGGGTTCCAAATAGGCGTTAGTACGCTGCGACCTATTTTAGAAAGAGTCGATCGAGATCTATTAGAATTTGGTTTTAGAACTTATAACGCTATTTCGACAATATTCGACATCTTTGATTTAATCGAGCCTCTATTTAGTCAACTAAGTCAAATAATCCAGAATCAACTTCTAGATCTTAATAAAAACTTTGAAGACGCGCTTGCACTAAAAAACATCAAAAATTTAATCAAAGGATTTTCATCTGATGCTGAAGCTGAATTTAAACGACTGGTGAAAGCAGCTAACACTTACGGTCAAGACTTGAGAAAAATAGCTGAAACTAGTATATCCTTCGACCTTTCATTCCAAGGGACGGCATTAGAAGGAAATACCCAAAAATTAACAGAAGATTTATTTCAAGGCTTGAGCGCTTTTAATCCTAGCTCGGAAAAGTTCGACCAAGCCATGACCGCGTTAAATCAAATCGCTTCTAAGGGCGTGGTCAGCATGGAAGAATTGCGTCAGCAGCTATCAGAGGCACTTCCTGGAGCGCTATCCATTGCTGCTCGCTCGATGAATTTAACTCAACAAGAGTTTAACAACTTAGTCAGTTCTGGTAATTTACTGTCAGAGGAATTTTTACCTAAGTTTGCCGCACAATTAAAAGCTGAAACTTTCACCGCTTTTATTGCTAATTCCCAAAGTGCAGCGTCAAGTTTAGGAACCCTAAAAAATGAGATTTTCTTAACTAGCGCGGCGATGGGGGAAGCTTACGTTAATCTAGGCAAACCTTTCTTTGAAATTATTACCAATGCTTTAAGAACCGTTAAAGAAAATCTGCATATTATAGGGGCAGTTTTTCAAGCTGCTTTTGCTTGGAACGTCTTACAACTAGGTAAATTTATCGGACGAATAGTAATAGCCACGGGAGTCCTTAACGGAGGTATAGCCGGAGCTATAGCTTCTTTAAAAGTTATGGGTGGGGTCATTTCTACTGTCGGAAAATTAATTCTAAAAGAATTAGGCGCTATAGCTTTAGTAGCTGCTACTATAGGGTTTACTATCGACACTTTTAAATTACTTACAGGAGGGGGCAACGAATTTACAGACAGTCTCGAAGAAAGTCAAAAAATTACCCAAAAATTAACTCAAGATTTAGATGACGCTTTTGACAAGTTAAATAAAATTAGAAAAGAACAAGGCAAGCCTATAATTGTTAGAGTTATTGACGAAACCAAAGATAGAAAAGAAGATCGGACTACTGGGGAAGTATTTAACGAGGTACTTTTTGGCGATTCCCCACAAGCTAGTGGTTTCTGGGCTAAAGGTGCTGACGCAATACTAAACATCCTCAATGGCTTGCCTAACGAGCAAACAGCAAAACAATTTGATCTGCCAAAACCAGGTAATTACTTTGGCGAATTAGAGCAAGCAAATACTCAAATAGCAGCTTACAAAAAGTTACAAAAGATTGCCAAGCAAACCGATTTAGTATCTAATGCCTTTGGCAATCGTAACCAAAGAGAGCAAGCAATAAAAGATATTATTAGATTGCAAGATGAAATCCAAAATACCAAGGTTCAGTTAACTGTAGAAACTACAAAAACAGAAATCGACCAAGAGGAAATCGATCGCCTTAAAAAAGAACTAAAACAAAAAACTACCGAACTGTCAACCCAGAACGAGATTGTATTTCCTCTCGGTGGGGTAACTGGATTAAAACAAATCAAACAGCGAGCAGTAGAAGAGCGAGCGAAATTACAAAAACTATTAACCGACCAAAATTTCAAAGAAATCCAGCCTCAAATTGATGCTTATACAAACCAAATTAAATTAATTGACATTTGGACTAATAGGGTTGCTGAAGATACCGCAAAAATTACCGAGGAGTATAAGAATTTAGCAAATAAAGTTATACTGTTAAACAGGGAACTTCAAAATGCACAATTTGACCTCGATTTAAAAACTAGCAAAGAACAATTAGAACTTTACAGACAAGAACTAAACAGTATTATTTCACCTAAAGAATTAGAACTAAAATTAAAATTATCTGAAATAGAAAAGACTAAAACAGAATTAGATATTCTGCAAAAAGGAATTAAAAAGAAACTGGCAATAGCATTTAACGATCTAAGACAACAGACTAAAACAAAAGCATTAGGGGTATTAAACCTAAACATAGACCCAGAAAAAATTAAAAAACAATTATTTAAAGAAATTACTGGAGAATCTAATTTAGGTGAAATAAGCATAGACAGCCCCGACCTAAAATTTGCAGATTTAGAGCAATATTTAAGCGATGAAGAATTAAAAGGAATAAATCAAAAAGTAAAAAGCATTATTAACAAAGCATTAGGAAAATTAAAACCAGCAGATATAGACGCGGCAATTGAAATTTTAGATAGAAGCACGTCCCCACTATCGTCAGACGAGAAAAAGCTTTTAGGAGTCCTCAAAGAGATAGGAGAAGCCAAGAAAGAAGAAATAGAATTAGAAACATCTTTAATCGGTCTTAGAAAAGATGCTAATAAACTCGGACTAGAAACAATTACAGACGAATTGGACAAAAACAAAGAATTATTGCAAATAAAACAAAATAAGCTAAAATTAGATTTACTAGAAAAAAGAAAAGCTGGGCAAATATCCCAGACAGAGTTCGATCGCGCCACGGGAGCCCTAGAAATCGACCAGATTAAAGAAAAAATTGCTCTCAAACAACAAGAAATAAAAGCAACTAAAGAAGCTGCTAAAAATCAGAAAATAACTGTTAGAGATGCTATTACAACAGAAGAAAAACTGACCTCGGAACTTTTCGCTCTAAAATCAGATTTATTTGAGAAAGAAAAGCAAAAACGAGAAGAAATAATAAGCCTTCGAGAAGAATCTTTACAATTAATAGATTTAGAAGTTAAGAAAAATCAAAATTTACTGACTAGTTACGATCGCTTGGGAGACACTACCCTAGGATTTTACGATAAACTGCTTAACGCTCAAAAAGAACTAGCCGATGCCAGAACGTCACTAGGCGAGGCTCAAGACACTGGAGAGATACAACGACTAGAAAAAGCGATCGATCTCAGGAAAACCTTAGCCGATGACAATGCATCATTTAAGGATAAGCAGAAAGCTCGATCGCAACTAAGAAGTTTAGGTATATATAGTAATACTAGACAATTAAAGCAACAGCAAGCCAATTTACAGGACAAAGCCGATCTAAACCGACTTAAATCTCTCAAAGAGCAGCAGAAAGCTAACCTACAGCTATTAGAGATCGATCGGGCTAGGGAGACGATCGCGGCTAAGCGAGCAATCGCAGAAGCTAAAACAGGACAACTAGAAGCAACGTCAAACCTACTTCAAGCCCGACTAGAAGCAGAAAGAGCTTTAATTAGTGGGGACGATCGCAAAATAAAAATAGCCAAGCTCGGTCTAGAAATAGCTCGACAAGAGCTAGGCATATCTCAGCAAAAGATCGACGATGCCAAGCAAGCTCTAGCAGTAGAACGTCGGATTACCAAGCTCAAACTCGAAGCCAATAAAAAGCAAAATGCTGCCGAACTGCTGAGGACTGTTAATGATATTCGACTAAATAACCCCGATCTATTAGTTCCCCAACGCAAAAGAGCCAAACTCCCCGAAGACTATCAGCCAGTAGTGGACATTCGTCTCCCTGGTGGCAAGAAACTGGATATATCCGAATATCAAAATTACCTCAAACCCAAACCAGCAGCAGTAGAAGAAATTGAAGGGTTGAGCGATGTAAGGATTAATCCTAAATTTGAAGAAAATATAAAACCTGAGAACTTTAAACCAATAGTAGATATTCGCCTTCCCAACGGACAAAAACTGGATATATCGGAATACCAAAACTATCTCAAACCTCAAGTAAGAAAAGGAGTAGAGCGAGATTTACTGAATTTAGATAGAAGTGGCGATCCCGCAGGGATCCGCGTAGCGGCGCGATTCTATCCCGACTTGCCTCAATACTCGGATCGCTCCCTCTCCCAAGACTTAAAGCAAATATTCAAAGAATTCTCCCCTATTGCCGACCGCGATCTTAACCTCACCGACCCAGACCTAACTAGATCGGTTTCGAGACTCTCCGATATATTCCCAGAGTTGGGAGACCTGCAACAAACTCAAAATCTGGGAGACCGCAGAACTCAAGAACTTGCCGATCGTCTCTCCCGCACTCCCGTACAGCAATTAGACGATAAAACAACCTATGTAAAATCTATACTAGATACTAACACGGCAATTCTGGGTAAGGTAAGCGATTTATTAGAAACAGTCAAGGCTCAACCCTCTGGGCAAATTCAAATCAATAATACAATTGACTCTGAAGACAGCCAAGCTAGAGCTGACGAGATAACTAACAAAACTCTTAGCGCAATAGTAGACATCTTCGATCGTGCCGCAGGTTGATATGGAATACAACCCCAGAACTGGACAGTACAGAGATGATAACGGGAAAGTTATCCCCAAAACTCAAATATTGGACACGATCGAGCAAGAAAGAAGAATATTAGAGCGTAAAATAGAAGCTCATTCTCAAAATTTAATCTCAAATAGCATTGACGAATTCGAGTGGGAAAGGCGTATCAAACGGGACTTGAAAGAATCCCACCTTAAAATGGTGGCTTTAGGTGCTGGTGGAAAAGATAATATTTCCCAGCGCCATAGGGGACAAGTAGGTGCGGCACTAAGACAAGAATACAACGCCCTCTTCGACTTCAGGAAAAAAAGGCAAGCTGGGGAAATAAGCGATCGTCAATTAGTCGCCAGAAGTAAATTTTATTCTCGGTCGCTCTCCCAAAGTTACCACCGAAGCGAACAGCTAACCAGAGCGCAAAATGGTGCTACATTGGCTAAAAGAACTCTCGACCCTACCGCCAAACATTGCCCAGAATGCCCTGGTTATTCAACTAGAGGCAAATTTGTCCCCATACAAAATGTTGTGCCTCCTGGGACTCGTTGCTCTTGTCGGGGGAACTGTAAATGTACGGTAGTCTATCGAGTAGCTTAGCCGTTAATCAATACTGGCTCAATCCAAATTTGTTTATATTCTGGCTCTCGTTTGTCTCGCTTCCCGATCGGCTGGTTTCTCCAATGTCCACGACGCCAATGCGTCATTTTACTGCTACTAGAACCAGGATTTTTAATAGTCTTAAAATTTGTTTCTCGCTTAATCTTAAAGTTTTTGCCAATCCAGACGGGATTTCTTAATCGATCGCTTTTACCTTTTCCCGTTCCTTTAGTTCCAAAACCCGATTGAACTACTATACTGTCCGGTTTAGCCATCATATATAACATTAATTGAAAGCAAAGATTATCAATAGTTTTAATAAAATTAGCTTCATCATCTTCCGTAATATTCTCCTGTTTGTATGAAGATTTAGCCAGGTCGGTAATAGCAATATCTCTGTATTTTGGCAATCCGTTCTCGTCTGGAGTTAAACTAATTGTTGAACAATAAACTG
>JASJDA010000388.1 GCA_030065755.1 Prochloraceae cyanobacterium
AACAGAAGTTACTGAAAGATTTTGACAGAACCTCTGCATTAATGAAAGACTCGCTTGTCGAACGCTACGGCGAAGAATTCGCTGGTACTCTTGAGAAAGACGTTCGCCAGGAATATGAGAAACTAATTCCAGAGATTCCTTTCATCAAAGGGTTGCGAGCGAAAGTATTCAATACCTTTCTCGTCATCACTGCTCAGGAGCTTGCAACTTATAAGGGAATGAAGAAACACGGGAAGCCACCTGCAGAAGCTTGGGAACTGTGTCACCAAGCGCTGCGTTTGAGACTGGCGAAGATACCTCAATGGAAGCGGTGGCTGTTGAAGCATCTCATGTTTTCCAGCCTGATGAAGAAGATTATCGCCACCAGAGCAAGGCAACAGCAAAAGTTCAACTTTGGTGACTTCAAGATTGAATATCTCATTGGCGAGGGAGATGATTTCGATCTGGGTGTCAATTACTTTCAGTGCGGCAATCTCCGCTTTGTAGTCGAACACGGGGGAGAAGAGTTTGCCCCTTACATTTGTATGTCAGATATCGCCTTGAGCGATGCTTTTGGATGGGGGTTGCTCCGCACCCAAACCCTTGCCGACGGCTGCGATCGTTGCGATTTCCGATTCAAGAAAGGAGCGGCAACGCAAATTTCCTCTCAAACACCCGAAGTACAAAAAGCGCTCGAGAAAATTCGCGACAAGGAGGCTGAGCAAGGGACGGCAACGAATGCTTGAAACGGTAGCAGGCGTTGTTACTCCGACCATTATCTAGCTGAATTAAGTAGTTAATGGTTTTACTAACCCATACAAGCATTGGAATTATGTCTAAAAAAAGCGTTGAAGAAAAGCCTTCAAAAACAGCTATGTTTGCGGCATTACATAGAGCCATTGCCAATAAAGAATTTAAAAACGGAAGATTTGGAGCGGACTATTTGGCAGAATATTTTTTACCTTATCTTTGGAAAATATTGATTGAATTTAAAATATTTAGAGCAATCTTTAAAAGTAGAATTAACAAATATTCTCCAGGACTGCATGAATATGTGATAGCAAGAACAGCATTTTTTGACAGTATTTTTAGAGATGCTCTCAACAAAAAGATCCCACAAATCCTATCGATCGGGGCGGGATACGATACAAGAGCATATCGTTTTGCCAAGTTAAATAAGGCTACTAATATATTTGAACTAGATATAGCGACAACTCAAAATAGAAAAAAGAAATGCTTGAAAAAAGCACGGATAGACATTCCCCAATCTGTTGTCTTTGTTCCCATAAATCTAACCAAAGAAACATTAATCAAAATTTTAGAAAAAGCAGGATATGAAGCTCGTAAAAGAACACTATTTGTCTTAGAAGGAGTCAGCTATTATCTCGAACCAGAATCAGTAGATGCCACGTTGTCATTGGTAAGTCATTCTTTACATAGCGAAAGTCTCATAGCGTTTGACTACGCTATGCCAATTTCCGAAGATAATTTAAATAATTATTATGGAGCAAATTCTTTTACTCAATTGATGAAGAAATATCATTCAGATGAAATATTCTTATTTAACATTTACGAAGACAAAATAGAATCATTTTTAGAACAAAGAGGGCTGAAGATAATTAAACACTTGGACAATAGGGAGATCGAGAAAACATTTCTATTAGATAAACATGGAGCGTTAATAGGTCAAGTTACTGGGCATTTTCGTTTTGTATTAGCTTCACCAAATAAAAGATAGCCAGAAATTTACTAAAATCAATAATCTATCCATTCATATAAACTTTTATGATATGATGGTTTGGCTACAAAAATAAAATTATAGCCAAGCTCTTGAGCTAACTCACATATTGGTTGATGAGAATAAAGGTCATCACCTAATAACGTTATTTGTTTTTTGTCTCTCTCTATAGGGTTTTTAAATAACCATCTTTTGACTGCGGTATTTTCACAATCTTGCTTATTTTTTGGCTATATTAGTATAATTACGGTCAGTGTCCATTGTCAATAAGCCCCGCAGATAGAACCAGGCATATTCACTACCATCACGGGTTTTGGTTTTGAAGCAAAAGCGAAAACGTTCCCAGATTCTAAAGAAGTCTTTCGCCTAAGTTTTCAATGGCAATGCTTGGGCTACCCCCTCTTTGCGGGTTTAAGATTTCTCGCTCCTCTGTTGTTTGGGTAGCACTCATCAGCCCAAATTGCATAAAATAACAAACAGACATTTTACTTTTCTTAAAAACTCTTAGAAGAAAGCTGTTGTTCTATAAACCAAATCCAAAATTGGCTTGATTTCACCTGCTTGCCCTAAAAACCCCGTTTTTGAACAGCGCGGTCTTATCTTTACAAATTATTTACAAATTTATCGAATTTCGATTGGCAATAACTACCTGAAGATACAATATAGAGGTAATAATATTCAATCCTTCATTAATATAGATTGATTTGTTGATTCTCCAAGATTTACTATTTCATAAACTTTTTCTTAACACAGTTCTGATTTCAAACTGTGTCAGAACTTTTAAGCCAAAAAAAATGAATGAGAAAGTATGGTCGCAGAAAATGTTCGTACTAGGGAAATGCAGCACGTTCGTCGACCATAGTGCATAGATAGTGTGACCAGGACAATAAATTCGCAACAATTTTAGGAGAGATTATAATGGAAAAACATCTTTTCTACACTGTAGATGGTCAAATAGTACCTCTGAAACCCCTAAACACAGTAGGGCTTGTAACTCCTGAAAGGAATTATAATCCCAATCATGTTGCAACCAAGCTAGCTAGATCTAGTCGGCTCGCGATGACAACCGAAATACCCTCTGACTTCATTGTTGTGCGGGGGGATTCGACCAAACTTGAGGAAGTTCGTAATTATCCAGATGTCTATAGCGTACGTAGTGCCTTTCTCGATCCGAAGGGTCTAGAACTGATTTTGACAGATGAAGTCATTGTAAGCTTTGACGGCGCTATGAGCAATGAGGCCCGACGCGGGCTATGTGAAAAGTACAACAGCGTTATTCTGGAGGATACCAGAGATATCTGGCGGATTCGCATTCTAGATCGAGAGGGTGATGCTCCCTTAACGGTAGCTAACAGTCTAGCAGCAGAACCAGGGGTTGAATTTGCTGAACCTAATGCCCTACAGAGCGCAGTATTTACTGCTGTAGCTGCTCCGACCGATCGGCGGTTCACCGATGAATGGCATCTTCATAACACCGGTCAAGGTGGCGGAACCGTTGGAGCAGACGTTAAAGCTCTAGAGGCTTGGGAACTTAGCTATGGTTCTCCCTATATTAAGGTGGTGATTCATGACAGTGGTGTGGATATTAATCACCCCGATCTACGGGCAAATATCGGACCTGGTTGGGACTTTGATAACAACGATAATGATGCCTCCAATCCCTCTGGACCTCATGGCACTGCATGTGCAGGCATTGTGGCTGCTGCTCACAATGAACAAGGCGTTGTGGGAATTGCTCCGAATTGCACAATTATTCCTCTGCGAGCAGCAGGTGCCCATACATGGGCAACTTGGGCTAAAACGTTTGAATGGGCTGCTGAACATGGAGATATTATTTCCTGTTCTTGGACCATCTCACCCAATAACACCCTTTCTTCAGCCATCAAAAAAGTAATTAGTAGTGGCAGAAATGGCAAAGGGATTCCTGTCTTCTTTGCAACGGGGAATGACTTTACCTCGTCTATTGGATATCCAGCTAGCATGGCAGAAACTATCGCCGTTGGTGCAAGTACCAATCAAGATCGTCGTGCCTCTTACAGTAATTATGGCCAAGGCATTGACTTTGTTGCCCCAAGTAGTGGAGGAACTAGGAGAATCGAAACCACTGATATACAGGGTAGTAATGGCTATAATAGAAATCCTGGGACATCTGGTGATTATTGCGAAGGGGAAGATAACAGCGGCTTTGGTGGCACATCGGCAGCCACCCCACTGGCGGCAGGAGTTGCTGCTTTAATGCTCAGTGTTAATCCATCCCTTACCGCTAATGAAGTCAGAAAGATCTTACGGGAAACAGCTATCAAGATCGATCCAGTGAATGGTCGATACGATGCTAATGGATGGAGTGAACAATACGGATACGGGCGAATTGATGCCGCTAAAGCTGTTCTTGCCGCTAAAAACCACAATGGAAAGGATCTGTTTCAAGCCACCTCAACTCCCTCCAAAGACATTCCCGACAATAGTCAGGTGGGAATTCGTGATGTAATTCGCTTTACTGAAGTTGCAAGCATATCTTCAATTAAGGTTAATGTAGATATCACTCACACCTACCGAGGAGATCTGCGTCTCACCTTGTATGCTCCATCTGGCTTAGCCGTGGTCTTACACAATCGACAAGGCGCACGCAACGATAATCTCCGCTCCACCTTCGATTTCACTTCAACACCGGAATTGCGAAACTTAATTGGTCAATCTCTCACTGGAGAATGGGTATTGCACGTTCAAGATTTGGCTGCCGCCGATTATGGACGTCTCAATAGTTGGGGATTAAAAATTAAAGGGGTAGTTGACAGTGGAGATGTCATTCTTTTGGAAAAGTCACCGGGAGTGAATATCCCGGATAACGATCTTGCAGGCATTGAACGAGTATTAACGACTAACATTTCGGGGCAAGTGCAAGATGTTGAGGTATCAGTTGATATTACTCACACTTACATTGCTGACTTAGTCGTGTCACTTATTTCTCCCCAACACACAAAGATAGACTTACACCATCGTAGTGGCGGTACATCTGACAACATTATTAAAACTTACACATTACAAACAACACCTGATCTACAACAGTTTATTGGCGAGTCCACTCAAGGTGAATGGAGGCTAAAAGTGACTGACCTCGCAGGGCTAGACCTTGGCAAACTGAATCGTTGGGCTTTGAAGCTCAAACACAAAACCTGATACTGGGGTGTTTAATATCTTGAAACCCCTAGCAAGGAATCATGCAACTTCTTTGAAATTTTAATTGGAGGAATTGGCCGTCACCCTGAAACCCCGACTTTAAAGACGGGGTTTCACTCTCTGCATTTCAAATTCAACATTTTTCTGATCTATTAGTCAACCCGTTCATTTTACACGCCACTGCTTTTTCTGACAGTTAATTTATTTCATAGAAACTAAATGAAATATATTTGTACCACTTAAAATTTAATAGCAAAGGCTCATCCGATTTAGTTATGCTTAAAAACTAGCGATCGCCAGATAAGTAGTCGGACAAAATTAAAAAAGAAGCTGGAGAGAGGACGCAGTTCTCTCTCCCCACTATACCAACTAAACCGTTTAGTTAGTATAGTGGGGGTGGAATGTCGATACGCACGGCGGAGACATTCCCGCAACTACTATTGATTCGAGCGCGGCGAGCGCCAGATAGATAAGCTGATGCGCATTTAATTTTGGACCCGAACCCCTTGCTGCAAGGCTTCTGAGCTTCAAAAATCCCAATTTAAATGTGCATCAGCTTAAAACCACAAAAAATGCTCGAAAGTCTTTCAATGCTTGATTTATAGGACTTTTTTTTGTATTCTGAAGGATATAAAAATAATATTTTATTTGCTTATTAATTCAGATGCCATCTTTT
>JASJDA010000389.1 GCA_030065755.1 Prochloraceae cyanobacterium
TAAAGAGACTATATCTACTTTTTGAGATAAGCCAAAGTCTAGATCCTGCTTGTCCTTTTCTGTCATTGAAGGAAGGCGCACGTCTAAACTAGGTAAATTAACCCCTTTGCGACTTTTTAATAAGCCTCCCTGAACGACTCTACATTTCACTTCTTTATCTGCAACTTCCTCTACCTTTAATTCCAATAATCCGTCATCGAGTAGAACTTGCATTCCTGGTTGAGCTTCTTCGGCGAGGTAAGGATAATCTATCCCTACAGCGTCCGGTCGATTTTCCGACTCGGAAATTGGTACTAGAGTAATAAATTGACCGTTTTCAAGGGAGAGCGAACCGTTAAGCAACTGTCCCACCCGAATTTTAGGCCCCTGAAGGTCTTGCAGTATAGTTATGGGAGTATCTAATTCTTCAGAGACAGAACGGATCGTGGAAACCACCCGCGCGTGCTCTTCGTAACTACCGTGGGAAAAATTCAAGCGCGCTACACCCATACCGGCTCGAATCATTTGCTTGAGAACTTCTGGGGAACTACTAGCAGGACCAATAGTAGCAACAATTTTGGTTTTGTGTTTGAAAGTTGGCATTAGCGATTTATGTGCTAGTTATTTTTAAATGCTTCTCAATTCGGTACAGTGTGGGATGAATGGGCTTAAAGCTAAATTTTCTCCATCAAGATTACAGACGAGCGCGCTGTAACTAGGTAATTGTCTTGGTCAATTTTGGCGGCGGCTTCTAAGTCAGTAAAATCATCGGGTGCAGGTAAGGCAGTATCTATAATTCGATACCAATAGTTTCCTGATTCTAAAGGGGGTAATTCAAAATTAAGCGGTTGCCAATAGCTATTGAGCATCACATGGAGATGTTCCCCCTTAGCTGGATGATTTAAGGAAAAAGCAAGGCTGTGAGAATCACAGCCCCAATCAGGCTGCCCTAAATGTTGTCCATGCCAAATCAAATGGGGTTCTTGACTAGTATAGGTGACTTCTAAAAATTTTTCTTGACGAAAAATTTCTAGTTTTTGAATAAACTCGATGAACTTCCTCACAAAGTTCAGTAAACCTTGATTAGTCTCTAGCAAACTCCAGTCAAACCAACTTAGTTCATTATTCTGACAGTAGGCATTGTTATTTCCGCGTTGGCTACGTCTGACTTCATCACCCATCAGTAACATGGGCGTTCCTTGAGAGACCAACAAAAGAGTGAAGAAATTTTTTATTTGCTGCGAGCGCAATTGTTCTATTTCTGGGTCTTCAGTTGCTCCTTCTACCCCACAGTTCCAACTAAAGTTATCATTGGCACCGTCACAATTTTCTTCTCCGTTAGCTAGATTATGTTTGTGATTATATGAAACTAGGTCGTTAAGAGTAAAACCATCGTGACAAGTAATAAAGTTAACGCTACGATTGATATCCGTATCTGGACGGGAGTAGATATCGGGACTGGCTAGAATTCTGGCTGCTAAAGCGTTAATCGAACCGCGATCTCCTTTGACAAAACGGCGCACATCGTCCCGAAACGGGCCATTCCACTCGGCAAACCAATCTGCCAGTGCGACAAAATTCCCCACGTTGTACATTCCCGCTGCATCCCAAGCTTCAGCGATCAGTTTTGTTCCTGCTAAGATGGGATCCGATTCAATTACCCAGAGAATGTTAGGGGTATTTATACTCCCAATGGGTCGTCCATAAATATCTCGGCCTAAAACAGATGCTAGATCGAAACGAAACCCATCGACGTGCATTTCCCTTACCCAGTAGCGCAAGGAATCCAGAATCAATTTACCGACCAGAGGATGATTGCTTTTCAAAGTATTGCCACAGCCACTATAGTTGCTGTAGTAAGTAGGATTATCTTCCAAAATGTAATAAATTTGGTTGTCCAAACCTCGGAATGAGAGAGTCGGACCTTGACGCTCCCCTTCGGCGGTGTGATTGAAGACCACATCCAAAATCACCTCAATCCCTTCTCGATGCAGGGCTTTAACCAGATCGCGAAACTCATCTACTGCTCCTAGAGGACTACTTCGTGAACTATAACCTCTGTGAGGAGCAAAGAAGCCAATTGTACTGTAGCCCCAGTAGTTTTTGAGACCAGGTCGTACATCTTGAGGATCGAACTGGTGAACAGGCAGCAATTCTACTGCGGTAATTCCCAATTCCTTAAGATAGGGGATTTTTTCAATTAAGCCAGCATATGTCCCTCGTTTTTCTTGAGATACGCCAGAGTTGGGATGGTTGGTAAAACCGCCTACATGAAGCTCGTAAATGACGCTGCTAGCGTAGGGAATTCTCGGATGTCGATCGTTTTCCCAGTCATAGGTACTAGGGTCTACTACTACTCCTTTGAGGGCTTGACCGCAGTTGTCAAGCCCTCGACTGGCAGCGGCAGTGCGCTCGTAAGTTTCATCACCCACAATTGCCAGCGCGTAAGGATCTAGTAGCACTTTATTACTATCAAAGCGCTGGCCTCTTTCTGGAGCCCACTCTCCATAAGCTCGATAAGCGTAAATTTGTCCGGCCTTTATTCCTGTTACAAAGACGTGCCAGTAATGATAAGTTTTATTTAGTCTGCGCTCGAGTTTAATTGTCTGGGTTGGTTGGGAAGCGTTAGGAGTATCAAATAAAAGTAATTCTATAGCTTGCGCGTTTTGGGAAAATAGACAGAAGTTCACCCCATCGGATTTAACCGTAGCTCCCAAAGGAAAACTGGCACCAGGTAACACCTTCAGATTCCTAGTTTGCTGACCATTGCCTTTTGCTTGATATGTTAATAACTCATCCACGTCAAATACTCCTAATTAGTTATCTTGACGTTCTCCCCAGCAGAGCGGCGTGGGGATTCTAACCATCACTAAGGTTCTTATGGAGCTAAGTAGGTCGCCAATTCCCGCTTCCAGCTGGGATTCATCAACATGTGACAGTCCTTGGATTGAATGTATTCATGAGTTCTATGGAAATTATCAAATTGAGCTTAGAAAAAATCTAGCAATTCTTACTTTTGTTTAGATAAGTTCAATTAAGTTAATATATCTGATCTAAATTCCACTTATATGACGAACCAACCAGGTTAAAACCCCCATCAGATAGTGGTGCGCCGCTAACTACCTCTTTCCCTGCGGGGTCATAGTAGGATGCGCGGCGCATTTTGCTCAATTTACTAAAAACATTTTGGCTCTTTGCATTAAAAGTTTGATCTTTTGATATGGAATTGTTTGCTTGAATATCTGTATTTCGCTCGGGAGGAGTGCCAACAGTTAATATTAAATATTTATCGTTTTTTTCCAGAGTTTCTTCAGCTCGCGATCGCTAACTAGTCGTCCACATTGCCACTGCACTTAACCCTTAATCAGCTAAAAATCCTCTATTTGTGGGAATAACTGCAACAGCAAATTCTCCATCCATCCAGGAAAAAACATCCGGCTCTAGATGGGGTCTAGTGGCAAGCGTAAAAAACGCACTTCCAAAGATGGTTAAAGGCCATAAGCTAGTGCGACAACCGCTAGGAGCACGACTACATAGATTTGTGTAGATTTTTATTAGCGGTTAAGCCGAGATACATGTAAATTCCTGCCACATCACGCTGAAACGATTGAGATACAAAGCTTTTAGAATCCGTTAAAAAATGCTAGGCGCGATGTCTGATAAATTTTATAGCAATATACGCACAAGTAATCTTAGTTTAGGTAAAATTAGTACATTGGTTGTCATAAATAAATAATTAATATCAAAAATTAATCGGACAAAAGAAAGTAGAAAAGAAAAGGGATATGTGAGAAATAAAAAAATAACAAATAAATAAGGTACTAAAGCCAAAAATAAGGAGAGTGAATTATGGCGATAAAAGTAGCAATCAATGGATTTGGTCGTATTGGAAGACTAGTATTTAGAGCAGGAATTAACCATCCAGAAATTGAATTTGTCTGCATCAACGACTTAGTATCATCCGAGGCGATCGCCTATTTACTCAAGTACGACTCAATCCACGGTCGTTTTGCTGGTGTAGTTGAAGCAAAAGAAGAAGGAATTGAAGTAAACGGTAAGTTAATTCCCTGCGTTTCCATCAAAGATCCAGAACAACTACCTTGGCAAAAATACGGCGTAGACTATGTCGTTGAATCCACCGGTCTTTTTACCAAACACGAAGGAGCCTCCAAACACCTCAAAGCAGGAGCCAAACGAGTAATAATTTCAGCCCCTAGTAAAGACCCCGACAAAATCCCTACCCTATTAGTAGGAGTCAACCACCATACCTACGACCCCAGCAAAGACACCATTGTCTCCAACGCTAGTTGTACGACCAACTGTCTTGCCCCTGTAGCCAAAGTAATTCACGAAAACTTCGGGCTTGCAGAAGGTCTAATGACCACCGCCCACTCCATGACAGCCAGCCAGCCTACTGTGGACGGACCGAGCAAAAAAGACTTCCGAGGCGGACGCAGCGCTGGTCAAAACATTATTCCAGCCTCTACTGGAGCAGCTAAAGCAGTAACTTTAGTACTCCCTGAATTAAAAGGCAAACTAACAGGAATGGCTTTGCGAGTGCCAACTGCAGACGTATCGGTAGTAGATTTAACCTTCCGCACCGAAAAAGCGACCACTTATAAAGAAATATGCGAGGCCATGAAAAAAGCATCCGTTGGCGAACTAAAAGGCATTCTCGGTTATACAGAAGACCCAGTTGTCTCCAGCGACTTTATTAGCGATCCTCACTCCAGTATTTTCGATGCAGGAGCAGGTATCGAGCTAAATTCTAACTTCTTTAAAATAGTTGCTTGGTACGATAACGAGTGGGGATACTCCAACCGCATGATAGACTTGATGCTCTCAATGGCAGCTAAAGAAGCATCAATGACAGCTGCAGTTTGACCATTTTAATGAATAGGTTGGGTTTGGCTGGCTTGTTTATTTTATAATTGTGCCTTCTGTTACTTGACTACGCACATCTTTGATAAAATCATCATTAATGCCGTAGTCACCAAGCGGTAGGAAATTTCCAAACAGTTAAATTAGTCATAAATTAAAAGCGGCGATAGAGTCCTAATACTGTCTTGCTAGAAATATTGACTGACCAAGGAACCTATATCACTGGAGTGGGAAGAATTGATGGGGATGTATCTTTAACTTCAGAGTAGCCAACTGTATAAAAATATATTATGTACAAGCTCATCTCAGCTTTATTATCCACTTTTTTAATTTTCTCTTCCCTCGCTCCGACAGTTACTCTGGCGAAAGAAACAAAAATAGAAACTTCACAAGAAGCCGAACAAATTATAAGTCAAAGGAGGCGGGGTCGTCGTTCCAGGAGTCGTCCTCCCAGAGCGAGAAGAAGTTACCGTAATAGATCGACGAGAAGCAATTATAATCGCCGCCGAATGACTCGAAATCGAAATAGTCGAGTTAATCGCGCCAATAGAAATCGGAACTATCGCCGGAGTCGTCCTAGCAGAGCCAGAAGAACTTACCCTAATAGCTCGACAAGACGCAACTACAACCGCCGCCAAATGACTGGAAACCGAAACAGTCGAATTAATCGAGCCAATAGAAATCGAAACTATCCCAGGAGTAATCCT
>JASJDA010000390.1 GCA_030065755.1 Prochloraceae cyanobacterium
TTTGCTTTTGTTGAAGAACTGGGAGAAACTATGGAAGAAGCTCCAAAATTCATAAAATTGCCTAAGCCTGGTAAACCTAAAGATAACAAGAAATTTGACTCACGAAACAAGAAGAATTCGAGGAAAAAGCCTAAACCAAATATCTCGAAAAAGTCTTAGCTTAATGACTATTAGGTAGCAAAGAATCGGGCAAATCATCAAGAGTAATCTGAACCGAGTCACAAAAGGATTTCATTTGAAGGACTGTCATAGTAGGTTCAGCTTGCCCTTTTTCCCATCGACGAATAGTGGAGATAGCAACGCCGATATCTCCAGCTAATTGTTCTTGTGTGAGTTTCGCCTTCAAGCGTAATTTTTTTAAGGGAGAATCAGTATTTTGTATTTGATGTTTTCTGGGTCTGTTCATAGTTAGAATTCTTAGTTAAACTCTTGCTGTTATTGCCTTTAAACCGCATAGCTTGCCATAAAAACAGGTTAGTTTAGGCTTTGTCAGCAGATGAGTTTTGTCTTGAAGAAACTCGCTATAGTCTGAGTTAATTAGAATAAATAAAAGTGTAAACAACAACAACAAAAGATTAAATATAGCTTCTACAACGCTTAATTTTAGTGTACACTGTTCTCATAGTAATTAAGTGTTAACAATGTACGCATGGAAGAACCACGTTGGGAATTTTTTCCACTACTATCAGAACAAGAACAGCCTCGAAAATGGCTACAGATTCAGGCAAATTTAGGTTTAGCTGAGAATACGATACAAGCTTATGGCAAAAGCCTAGAAGACTATTTACTGTTCTGTAAGATTTATAAAGTCGTTCCAGAACTCGCTAAGAAACCCGATATTGCCAACTATGTTAGGTATTTGGCAATTCATCCCAATCCACGCGGAAAAAATCTTGTTACTTTAGATTCTGGAGTAGGTTTAGCCAATGCCACAATGCAGCTTAGAATTACTGCTATAAGGCTATTTTACGACCATTTAATAGAAGAAAGTCTCAGACAAGATAATCCAGTAGGGAGAGGAAAATACACCCCAGGAAAAGGCTTTGCTGGACATCGAGACAGAGCATTAATTCCACGTTATAGAAAGTTACCTTGGATACCTAATAGCGAACAATGGCAAGCAATTTTAGAAGCGACTAAATCTGAACCATTGAGAAATCGAGTAATGTTAGCAATGGCCTATGATGGTGCCTTGAGACGTGAAGAATTATGCTCGATAGAAATAGGTGATATTGACCCGGCTTTTAGATTAATAACTATCCGAGGCGAGATCACCAAAAACAGACAAACTAGAGTTGTTCCTTATTCAGAACATACTGGAGTTTTGTATGCTAATTATTTAAGGCATCGAAAAACTTTAAGTAGAGAAAAAGTCGGAATATTTTTATCTGAATCTAGAAGGAATAAAGGTAGTCCCATTACTCTCTCTACATGGTCAAAAGTAGTTGAAAGAATTGCTAAAAATTCAGGAATAAAAAGATTGACAACTCATACGCTACGACACCTTTGTTTGACTGATTTAGCCCAAGCAGGATGGGACTTACATGAAATAGCCCAGTTTGCTGGTCATAGAAGTTTAGAAACTACCAAAATATATATTCATCTTAGTGGCAGAGATTTAGCAGAAAAATTAGAAAAAGGTATGAATCAAATCCATGCTTGGCGAATAGCAATGATGACGGAGATATTGGAATGAAGGCACTAAAAAAAGTCGAAGTATTTGAAGTTCAAGACAGAAAATGCCAATCATCTATAGATATTAGCAAATACAACCGAAGTCCCTATTTGACTAATTCAGAGAAAGAAGAGTTAACTAGAGTTTTAAACAAAAAAAGTACCTGCTTAAAAAAAAGCTACTTAATTTTAGATAGATTACTTAAACCATTGCATGATTGTTTGGACTATATCAAGGTTCATCAAACCGATAGAAGTAAAACTATTAGATGGATTTTTCGAGAAATGGAAAAACGTCAAACTAGCTTTTGGGCTTGGTCAAATAAAGAATGGTATGAAATATTCGACAATTATAAGCTATTAGGTTATCAAACCCGAACAAATCGTACTCCAATTATGTCAATTGCTTATTTTTTAATTGAAAAATTTGAGTATTTACCTTTAAAAATTAGTTGCCACAAAAAACTAGCTGAAAGAATTTTTGGTAAGTCTTTACTGCAAGAAACCCTGAATTTGCTACATAGAGAATATATTAGTCTGGGATATGGTACACAGCTCTCAGAATATCATATACCAGGTACATTTTGCTATATTTTACTAGCTAATCGAAGTCCTTATCTAAAGGATATAACTATAGATATATTAAATAAATGTAGAGCTAATAGCGATTCTGAAATTGTTCACAGAAACATTGTAAAAATATCTCGCGTATTAACTAACTTAGAAATTATTAATAAGCCTCTCAAGCTAAAATCTGAACAGGGAAAAAATCTAGATGATACTCTTGATGGAATAGCTCCAGAGTGGATTGAATGGTGTCAAAAATGGCTCAATACTTCTACGGTCAAAGGTAGAAAAAACATATACTATAAAATCTTAAAAATAGGCAGATGGCTTGCTCAAAATCATCCAGAAATAGTTACTCCCGAACAATGGGATAGAAATGTCGCCATTGATTTTATAGCTGCGGTAGATAAATGGACAATCGGACAATGGGCAGGAGAAACCAAGAGAAAATCTAATATCTATAGATATGGTGAGCCACTAGCACCAAGAGGAAAAGCATATAATATTTACGCTATCAGACAATTAATTAAAGATTGCCAAGAATGGGAATGGATTCCTCGCAAATTTAGTCCAATAAGAGCTTTAGCAACTCCACGCTCGATTAGAAGTTTGATTAAGCCAAAACCAAGAGTGATTGCTGATGAAATTTGGGCCAAACTTTTATGGGCCGGATTAAATCTTGAACAAGAAGATTTACTAAATTCTGAATATAACAAAGCTCATAATATTCCTTACACATATCCATTAGAAATGGTTCAAGCAATCATTGTTGTTTGGCTATTTACAGGTTTACGTAAAGATGAAATTCATCGATTGAGAGTAGGAGCTGTGAGATGGCAAAAAAACGATATTATCATTCCTGGAACTAGCGAAATAATTCCCAAAGATCCAGTCTGCTACTTAGAAATTCCACCTAATAAAACAAGCGGTAGTTACACTAAGCCAGTAGATAAAGCCGTTGGCGAAGCCATCGAAAAGTGGGAAGGAATTAGACCTAAACAACCTCCTTTAACAGATAAAAAAGATGGTAGTGTAGTAAATTTTTTGTTTCTTTATCGTGGTAGAAAATTAGGTAAAAGTTATATTACAAATTCAATTATTCCTATGCTCTGCCAAAAAGCAGGAATACCGAATAAAGATGCTATAGGCAGAATTACAAGTCATAGAGCTAGGTCAACTATTGCTACTCAATTATCTACAGCCAAAGACCCAATGACACTGTTTGAATTGAAAGAATGGTTGGGTCATACTAATGTCGCTTCAACTATTAATTACGCAAAGGTTACTCCAACCAAATTAGCTAAATCTTATCAAGATGCAGAATACTTTAAACGGAATCTTCGGACTGTTGAAGTTTTAATAGACCAAGACGTAATTACTACTGGTCTAGCAAAAGATGGTGAACCTTGGAAATATTATGATTTAGGTCATGGTTTATGCACTTATGACTTCTTTTCTCAATGTAAACATCGTATGGCTTGTGCTGGATGTGGGTTCTATATCCCTAAAGGTTCTAGCAAAGCACAAATAATCGAAGCTAAAAGTAATTTAGAGCGAATGCTTCAAGAAATCCCTCTTACTGAAGACGAACAATTTGCTGTAACTGAAGGCATAGAAGCACTAACTAAATTAAAAACCAAGTTAGCAGATGTCCCTACTCCATCTGGTCAAACTCCCAGACAATTAGAGGAGGAAAAAAACAATGCTTAAAAGAAATACATCTGGTTTAGAAGCCCATGCACAAAAGAAACGAGAATCAGCAATTAAAAGGACTGAAGATGCTATTGCCAGACTGATTCAAGATAAGCGACCTGTTAACTTCAAAACTGTCTCAGAAGAATCTGGAGTATCTAGAACCTGGCTTTATAAAGAGCCTGAGATTAAAGCTAAAATCAACCAAATTAAAAATAAACAGTCCTCAAAGTCCCGCAGCACTTCTCGTACGACCGATAACTCTAGTCATCAACCAATAGACACCTCTGTTATAGATGAATTCAAGAAGAAGATAAAAAAACTGGAAACAGAGAATTATGCTTTGAGAAGTCACTTAGAAGTGGTTTATGGCATGGCTGACCCCGATTTGGTAGAAAAGGTAGAAGTTTTACAGCGAGAAAACGAAGCTCTGAAGATGGGAATCAAAGGAAGTAGCGATGAAGCCACCCAACAGCTTGAGGCTCGTATTCACAGTTTAGAACTAGAAAATCAAAAACTGATACAAGAGAATCAGCAAATAGACCAGCTTAAAATAGACTTAGTTCTGGCACAACAGAAACTTCGTGATTATCAGTGCTCCTTAGCCAGTAGCAAGCCTAAGTTAATCGTACTGGAGCATTCACGGGAAGAAGCAACAGGCAATGACTTAAATCAAGATGATATTCAAGCCCGTCTCAAAAAGATTGGTGTCAGACTCAGCAAAAAACTAAATGAACTAATAGAATCACTTGAAAAAATAAGAGTAAAAAATGCAATTTTAGCTGTGGAAGAATACCTTGATAGTGGTAAAAAAGTCAAGTCAAAAGCTGGATTATTAAGAAAGGCATTGGAAGAGAATTGGACCCCTAATTTAACTGAAGAGGAAAGGGCTATAAATCAAGTAAAAGATAACTTTTCAGAGTGGTATAAATTAGCAAAAGAAGAAGGAATTGCACAAGCCAGTCAAGGCACTTCTAAAGGTATTATAGTTCTCGAACCTACGGGAGAATGGACACCATTTAAAGATATGTTGGAAAAAGGTTGGACTTTAGAATATTTACAAGAGAGAAGCAAACGATAGTCTATGTTGTAGAAGTTTTATACAATGCACCGTTTTTCTTTGTGTACATTGTAAAAGAATGTCATCAGCGTGCAATTTACTTTGTGTACATAACAACAAAGTAAATACTTTAATTTATAAAATGCAAAGCTTGTTGTTGTTGTTACTTTTCTTAATTCTATATAATTAAATTACTAAATGGTTGCTACAAATGAAACTCTCTGTAGAGTAAAGGGGCTAGAGGATGGTCGAGATTATCGCCTACCTGGGTTTTGGCACGAATATCCTGCATCAAGTAAAATCCCTTGGGACGCAATGCTCGGTTAATATTTTTCAGTACTATACCTGAACTTCCCCCATACATATCTACTATAACCGTCTGAAAGCCTTGTCCAGCAGGGGATACGGGAATCAAGTCTCGCAACTGTAGCCATGTAAGTTGTAAGATTACTTAATAGTAGAAGAGAAAGCTTTTTGCTAAAATTGTAGTCATGTATATAGAAAGAGTCCCTAACAGAAATTCCCCTCCTGCTATTCTTCTTCGTGAATCCTATAGAGAGGGCGATCGAGTAAAAAAAAGAACTCTGGCTAATTTATCAAAATTGCCAGATGATGT
>JASJDA010000084.1 GCA_030065755.1 Prochloraceae cyanobacterium
CTTATAAACAAGAGCTTGAGTACTTTGGGGGTCGCCGTTACAATTACTCTTACGAGTATACATAAACAATCTCGCTTATTTAAATAAAAAAAACTAATCAATTAATGTAATTAGTTTCATTAGTTTATCAACGTCTGGTTTTGAATTCCATGAACAAGAGCGCTCGCTACCCTCTCCGATCTCGTTGAGGAGCCCGTGCCGCGTAGCGGAGCGTGCACGAGATCGTATTTAACTAGATTAATTCAATTCTGCTTTTATCTGCACTGCTGTTTCTATAATAAAGGTAGAAAAGCCATTCCTGCCATAGTGGGAGGGCAAAATGAAAATTAATACTCTAAATACTCTAGAGTTTGTTTCTTTTTTCTGTACCTCTTTAGCAATTTCGATCGTCTTGGTAATTGTTAGCGCAATGGCGACGGCTAGGGCGCAAAATACTAGACCATTACTCAATCGATCTGTCTTAAATGGTTTGTATTCACCAACAGCAGCCGAAAGATTCTTTGAAGAAGGAAGACGAGGCATGGAAAGAGAAATAGAAATTATAACGAGATCGAGAACGTTATTCTCATGAAGCTCTTCAGATGATGGACACAATTGACATAAAAATAATCGAAGAAACAGGGGAAACAAAACCAATTGATAATTTTCTTGAAGAGCAGTAGATGGAAAACTTTTTTCTAGGAGCGCTCGCCAACACTAATAACTTCCTTACTAAATAAAGTTTAGCATTTTAGCTAAGAGGGTATTGAAGATGTCTACATACATTATTTTGAGTAACCTGACCGATGAAGGCGCAAAAACTATCAAAAACAAGCCAGGGCGAATCAAAGAGGTCAATAAAGAATTTATTGAACTTGGGGTCAAAGTAGTCGCTCAGTATGCATTGCTGGGGCCATACGATTTCCTCAATATAGTGGAAGCACCAGATAACGAAACAATTGCCAGAGTGGCAGCCGAGTTGTCATCTCGTGGCGGCATCAAGGTGATGACGATGGCAGCTATCCCCATTGATGATTTCGTTAAGAGTTTTGAGTGAAAATAGGGGTCAATATCTGAGTGGCCAACAATCATGAGTAATCAAATCTAATGACAAGAGGTTATCAACCCAAACAACTACTTTCTTTACGCGACCCCGAGCTGCTTAAATTAACTATGCCTTGGTTAGAGCTGCTTTATCAGTGTTACTTTCGCGTGACGAGTTCAGGTTGGGAAAATATACCTCGCTCTGGTAGCTTTCTGTTTGTAGGTTCCCATAATGGCGGTTTAGCCGCTCCAGATATGTATATGTTTCTCTACGACTGGCTGCGTCGTTTTGGAGCGCAACGACCTGCATATGGACTTAAACATCGAGAACTACTTAAATCCCGAAAGAGATTGATCGCGGCAGCGCGCTTTGGGATTGTGCCCGCCGAACCGAGAGTAGCCATGGCCGCTTTGCGGCAGGGTGCTCCAGTCTTAGTTTACCCTGGAGGAGCGCAAGAAGTTTTTCGACCTTACAGCCATCGCCATTGCATCGATCTAGCTGGACAAACTGGCTTCATCAAACTGGTTTTAAGAGAAGAGGTTCCAATTGTCCCAGTGATTTCCACTGGGGCTCACGAAACTTTGATTGTCTTGACTGATTGCCAAGCTCTAATTAGGCAACTCGAACAATGGAAACTGCTTAGCTGGAATTGGCCCTTTGGCAAGATTTTTCCCATTTACTTAGGATTGCCCTGGGGATTAGCCATAGGCCCAGCTCCCAATATTCCTTTGCCAGTTCAAATACATCTTCATGTTTGTCCACAAATTAGATTTGAACGCTACGGAAGAGAAGCTTCAAAAGACCGCCATTATGTACTGGCTTGTTATCAACAAGTTCACAACCAAATGCAAACGGCCCTCAATCGATTAATTCTCAAGCGAAGAAGGATAGGTTGATAATGGGAACTTTTAAAAGTCAATGGAAACTGCCTATAATTGTTGTGGTTTTTCTGTTTACTTTCTGGATTGGCGAGCAACAAACAAGCAAACTTGTCGAGAGTAAGAATCTCCAAATAAGGGAATGGGATTCTTTTGTCAGCAATTTTCTCGAAGAGCATTTCGCTGCTCGCCCAGTCTTCTCAGTCTCAGTGGGACGGCATGAGTACGACGGTCAATTACCTAACTGGAGTGCAGAAGGTTTGTCGACTGAAATTGAGCGAATGCGGTTGGCACATAAAAAAGCCCTCGCATTTAACCCCAGTCTAATCACCAAAGAGCAGTGCTTTGAAAGGAAATACCTCATCGCCCAACTGGAGGGAGAAATTTTCTGGTGGGCAGAAGCAGATTGGCCGCACCGCAATCCGATGTTCTATACCTCTAAAATTTCACCAGACATCTATATAACTAGAAAATACGCTTCTGTGAAAGAGAGGATGATTGCCTATATTCGCTACGCCAATAATTTACCAGCAGCTCTCTCACAGATTCGCAGTAATTTAAAGACCCCCT
The DNA here is from genome assembly GCA_030065755.1 of Prochloraceae cyanobacterium. Lineage (GTDB taxonomy): Bacteria > Cyanobacteriota > Cyanobacteriia > Cyanobacteriales > JASJDA01 > JASJDA01. The sequence goes on from JASJDA010000084.1 coordinate 2,473, forward strand.
TACCCCGTACTTATGTGGAAACGGCAAGGGGCGTTTTCACAGGAATGGTCAAATTACTTAGCCAAACAGTGCCTACTATTTTTGCTGAAGTTGACGACGAGTATTTACAAGCCCAGTTCGCAATTGCCAATGAGCAGGCGCTCCAAGCTCTGCGAGACACAGTATCTTGGCTCGACTGGCAACGGGTAGAAGCTAGGGAAAATTACCCTCTGGGAAAACAACTTTACCTCGATATGCTCTGGAAAACCGAACGTGTCGATCTAAGTTTGGAGGAACTCAAGAAAATTGGCCAGAGGGATTTGCAAAGAAATCTCACAGCACTTACTCAAGCTTGTTCTTTCTATGCTCCAGGTCAATCAATTTCTCGCTGTGTTGAAAAAGTGCAAGGCAACAAACCTCAAAGTGGTGCCGTGGAAGCGGCAAGACAACAGTTAGAGGGTTTAAAAACTTTTTTGCTTGACAACAACATTGTCAGTATTCCTGGAGACGAAAAAGTGATGGTCAAAGAAGCACCGCCTCATCGACGTTATAATTTGGCTTATATCAGCATTCCTGGTGCTTACGAACAAAATTTACCATCGATATATTATATTGCCCCCCCAGATCCTCAATGGTCTACTTCAGAACGTCTTGCTTATATTCCCAGTCAAGCCGATCTCTTGTTTACTTCTGTTCATGAAGTATGGCCAGGACACTTTCTTCATTTTCTTCACGTAAATCGCTCTCGATCTAAACTGGCAAAATTCTTTGTCAGTTACGCTTTTTCTGAAGGGTGGGCCCACTATACAGAAGAAATGATGTGGGATGTGGGTCTAGGTCGGGGCTCTACTGAAAACCACATTGGTCAGTTACTCAATGCCCTACTTCGGAATGTGCGCTATCTATCTTCGATCGGTTTGCATACTGAAGGCATGAGCGTCGAAGAATCAGAACGAATGTTTCGCGCATATGCTTACCAGGATCCAGGCAACGCCAGACAGCAAGCAGCCAGAGGAACTTTCGATCCAGCTTACCTCAACTACACTATGGGCAAACTCATGATTCAGCGCTTGCGGGAAGATTGGACCGCTTCGCGAGGAGGACGACTAGCTTGGAAGGATTTTCACGATCGTTTGCTTAGCTATGGTGGTCCACCGATTCCACTAGTTCGTGCGGCAATGATGGACTCTAACTTCTGTTCTCATGCTCTCCCAGAGCGGAAAATGTATTGATATTTCGTAGTCGGCTATGGAATTGGCAAAGTGTTTCAACAACCCATAAGCACCCTCATTTTTACCTAAGAAACCATGTTTAGATTTAGAGCCAAAAGGGTTGCCAGCTTTACCTCCTGCACTTTTCTAACTTTGTCGAAGCATATAACTAAACCGTTTAGTGTGCAAAGAGGGCGGGTATGACTCCGCACTGCGTATCGTCATACCCGTAACTACCTTTAATTCCAGACCTTTTTACTTCGTCGAACTCAGGTTCAATTACTTCAACTCGAACTTTTTCTCCAGATACTTTTTGGATATTTTGAGCAAAGTTTTTACCTGAATATTCTCGATCGCTAGATATTTTAAAAATTGATATATTCTCTTTACGAATCGGCTCTAAGTAACGAGGAAATTGGATGAGGAATCGCTTAGCGTCTCAAAAAGAAGAGACGCTTTTCGATTGGCTGTTACCTATTCCCTATTCCCTATTCCCTATTCCCTTTTATTACGATCGCGTCAACTAAAGTATCTATAAGGCGATCGCTCTCCATTGGCATAACTTCTTTGGCTTTAAGCGCCTCCTGAAGAACAATATAATAAACTATTGTCCCCATAAAAACTCTGGCTGTTGCTTCTGGATCTGCTATTTTGAGTTCTCTACAAGAAGCAAAGTATTTTGTTAGAGTCCCGATAACTGGTTTAGCAAGATTGTTAATGTAAGCTTGTCCTAGCTCTGGAAAGCGTCCGGATTCCCCAATAATCAGGCGCATGAAGTCAATAATATCAGGAGAGTTTGAAGCTTCTTTTAATACCTTAGTCCCTAATCGCCGCAGGACAATTCTCGGTTGTCCTTCCATCCCTTGTGGATCTTCGAGATTAAATATTTTCCGAATTCTTCCCTCTGTTAATTGCTTGACGATCGCGGTAAACAATTCTTGTTTGTCTTGAAAGTGATTGTATACTGTTGCTTTAGAAACCCCTGCTCTCGTCGCAATTCGATCCATACTGGTAGCAGCATACCCATTAGCCAAAAACTCTTCCATTGCTGCTGCCAAAATTATTTTTCCTTTCTCTGTCGATTTTTTGCGCTCTCGGTTGCCATTTTTTGTCTGTACCATCTTTAATTTTTATTTAACCCTATTGTACTTGACTCGATCGTACTACTCAGTTTAGTCTAAAAACATAAATAACTAAACAGTTTAGTATAGAATATTAATAAGAGAGTTGAGGATGTCTCATGCTAGGCTCTACAAAACCTAAAGAATCTAAACAGATTAATAAACTCGCAATTTTAGCAACGACTACAACTTTCACGTGTGCTGGGCTCATAACTTACGCATTTTGGGGTTTGCCATTATTTCCATCTGAGGTCAAACAAGAAGAAATAAGCATTCCTCAAATAAAAACAGTAACAGCTTTAGGACGCTTAGAACCACAAGGCGAGTTAATTCAACTTTCTGCACCAACTTCGGCTCAAGGTAGTCGAGTTGAGCAATTGCTAGTTAAAGAAGGAGACTCAGTAAAAGCGGGTCAGGTAATTGCCATTTTGGACACTCGCGATACCCTTGCTGCAGCTTTAGAAGAAGCGAAAGGACAGGTAAGAGTAGCCCAGGCAAATTTAGCTAAAGTGAAAGCAGGGGCACAAATTGGAGAAATAGAAGCGCAAAGAGCAGCGATCGCCCGAATTAAAGCTGAAAGAGATAACAACATCAAAGCTCAAGCAGCTACAGTAGCAAGGCTAGAAGCCCAGTTAAGCAATGCCAAAATCGAAGATCGACGGCATCAAATGCTGTATCAGCAGGGTGCAATTTCTTCATCATTGCGAGACAGCAAGCGTCTCGAATTTGAAACCGCTCAAAGACAACTTCAAGAAGCCAAAGCTAATGAAGATCGCATTCGCTTAGCCGAACAACAGCAACTCAGAGAAGCTAAAGCGACTCTAGACAGAATTTCTGAAGTCCGTCCCGTAGATGTAGAAATAGCGCGAGCAGAAGTAAATGCAGCCCTAGCAGCAGTTAAACGAGCCCAAGCAGAGCTAGATCGGGCTTACGTAAAAGCACCAAAAGACAGTGAAGTGCTTAAAATCTACACCCGACCTGGAGAGTTAGTTTCCAGTAGCGAAGGAATTGCCGATCTGGGTGAAACCAGTCAGATGTATGCAGTTGCCGAAGTCTACGAAAGCGATATTAACAAAGTCCGCTTAGGCCAACAAGTGCGAATTACTAGCAATTCGCTGACAGGCGAACTGCAAGGAAGTGTAGAACGAATTGGGACGGTCGTGCTGCGACAAAATGTAGTCAATACCGACCCCTCCGAAAATATAGACGCTAGGGTAATTGAAGTTAAAGTGCGGTTAGACAAAGAGTCGAGTCAGAAAGTTGCACGCTTAACTAATCTTCAAGTAAAAGTGAGGATCCAGCTATGATGGGACTTATTAAAAAATTGCGCAGCAGAACTCCTTTAGGCTGGCTTCAACTCAAATACGATCGAGGACGTTTGCTAACTGCGCTCTCAGGAATTGCCTTTGCAGACATTCTCATGTTTATGCAGCTAGGGGTTCTCAATGCCTTATTTTACAGCAATACAATGCTTCATCGACGCTTAGAAGCCGATATTGTCTTGATCAATACTCAAGCGCTCAACTGGTCTGAGATGTCTACTTTTGCTCGTCGGCGACTTTACCAAGCCATGGACGTACCAGGAGTAAAATCTGCAGATGCGCTATATATCAATAACGTGCGGTGGAAGAATCCGCAAACTGGTCAAAAGACTTCTGTTATGGTGATGGGGACGAATCCCGATCGCCCAGCCTTTGATATACCAGAGGTCAACCAAAATCTAGATATTATCAAACTGCCAGATACTGTTTTCTTCGATCGAGGTTCTAGAGGAGAATATGCAGAGGCGATCGCCAAGATCGATCGAGGAGAAACAGTCACTACAGAAATCGAACGACGCACCATTACTGTTGGCGGGCTATTTGAATTGGGTGCTTCTTTTGCTGCTGATGCCATGTTGATTACCAGCGACAGCAATTTTCTGCGACTATTTCCCAAAAAGGATGCTGGTACGGTCAGTATAGGATTGATTCAGGTAGAATCGGGCTACGATATAGAGCAAGTCAAAAATTCCCTAAATGCTCATTTGGGTAAGTCTCAGGACGTTAAAGCTATGAGCGTAGAAGAATTGATTGACTTTGAGATAGTATACTGGGCCAAAAATAGACCAGTTGGTATCGTGTTCGGATTTGGTACGATAATGGGGTTTGTGGTAGGAGTAGTAATCGTTTATCAAGTTCTCTCCACCGACGTAAACGACCATATGGCAGAATATGCCACCTTCAAAGCCATGGGATATAAGAATAGTTATTTGCTCGGGGTGGTGTTTGAAGAAGCTATTATCTTAGCCTTGCTGGGCTTTATTCCTGGGGTGGGAATTTCAATAGGATTATATAACCTGGTGAGTGCAGCTACAGCTTTACCCTTATTTATGCCCTCATCGCGAGCAATTATGATGTTAGCATTAACTATTTTGATGTGCGGTATTTCTGGAGCGATCGCTACTCGCAAGTTACAATCTGCAGATCCAGCAGATATTTTTTAGAATTATTGGTTTTACTGAACTTGCTATGCTAAATTAAGGGCTGGTTTGAGGCAAAAGGCAAAAGGCAAAAGGCAAAAGTCAAAAATTCAAAGGCAAAAGGGAACAGGCAATAGCCGACGATAAAATCAAAAACAATGTCAGAAATAAAAGACTTTAAAGACTTAATAATTTGGCAAAAAGGTATGCTTATTGCCGAAAAATGTTATCAACTCACTAAATCTTTTCCTAAAGAAGAACTCTATGGTATGGTTCAACAAGTTAGAAGAGCTTCTGTCTCTATTCCCGCCAATATTGCCGAAGGGTATGGAAGACGAACTAAAGGAGATTATGCTAGATTTTTAAACATCTCTCAAGGCTCAATCAATGAACTTCAAACACACCAGATTAGGCAAAAGGGAAAAGGCAAAAGGCAAAAGTTATTATTGGCTCTGTTGCCTCTTGACTCTTGCCTCTTGACTTGTTTTATGTCAAAAGGTAGGACTTTGCGAACAAAAAAATATTGAACTAATAATTTCTTTACTTCTTGAAGAAACTCGGATGATTGCTGCTCTTATCAAAAAATTGAATTCTTAACAACTTTTGCCTTTTGCCTCTTGCCTTTAGCCTATTTTTGAACTGTTACTTTTACATATTAATTTCTGTAGAGCCGAATTATTTTCTCAGAATTTTCTCATAAAAGGACGATTTTAAAATGCCAAAAAATATCGACACAGACCTAGCCATTTCTATACACAATCTCGATCATTCTTTCGGTCAAGGTCAACTGAGAAAACAAGTATTATTTGATATTAATCTAGAGATTAGTAAGGGGGAAATTGTCATTATGACTGGTCCCTCTGGTTCTGGTAAAACTACTGTTTTAACTTTAGTTGGAGGTTTGCGATCGGCACAGTCAGGTAGTTTGAAAATATTAGGACAAGAACTTTGCGGAGCAACAAAAGAACAACTGGTGCAAGCGCGACGACACAACGGTTACATATTCCAAGCACATAACTTGCACAGGAGTCTGACAGCAATACAAAACGTGCAGATGGGTTTAGAAGTTCACGGTTTTTATTCTAGGTCGGAAATGATTCGCCGTTCTGCTGAGATACTAGAAGAAGTAGGATTAGGGGAACACTTAAATTATTATCCGAAAAATTTATCTGGGGGACAAAAACAAAGGGTAGCGATCGCTCGTGCTTTAGTCAGCGAACCAGACATTGTTTTAGCAGATGAACCCACTGCTGCTTTGGATAAGAAATCTGGTCGAGATGTGGTTAATATAATGCAAAAACTTGCCAAAGAAAGAGGTTGTACTATTTTGATGGTAACTCACGACAATCGCATTTTAGATGTTGCCGATCGCATTGTTCATATGGAAGATGGTCGATTAGCTAATAATATATTAAATGGTTCAGCAGCAGCTTGAATTATTAGGGAATAGGGAATAGGGAATAGGGAACAGGGAACAGGGAACAGGGAATGGGGAATAGGGAATAGGGAATAGGGAATAGAAGTTGTTAAAATCTTACTAAATTAAAAATACTCAAAAGTCCTGTATGTCAATAGAGCTTCAACTGGAATTGAAATACGTCATGAATCAAACACGAAATTCTTTTCCACTTACAGAAACTCAAAAAACAGAAGCAATTGACTATGCGATAAAACTAGGGGCTACTATTGATATGATAGTTGTTTCTGATAATATGAATACAGCCTATGGAAATATTTTTGGAAAAGAAATTTTATATATTGGGACTGATGTATTTCCCAAAACTGGGACCACTAGATCGGGGAAAACAGCTAATTCTAGAATTACCATGCGTGGTGCTATAGCTCATGAACTTGTTGGTCACAGGCGAGCAGATCTTGTGGGTAAGACACACCAAAGAAATACAGATATAGGGGTTGCTCTAGATGAAGCTCAAGCTAGTATAAGAGCAGCTAGGTTTGCTATTGGTTTGACTAAAATCGAAAGATACATTCTTTTGAGAGATGCGATCGCCAGATTGAAGAAAGTTGGTTTGCGAATTAGACAGGTTCGATCTCGTCTGTGGATTGATGAATTTTAAGGAGATAAGTTAAATGTTAGAAAAGATATTGATTGCTCATATACTTTCTACACCACGCGGTACTGTATTAAGTTGCACTAGTTTGGAGTTAAATAAATTGAGCGAACCTCAATTGAGAAAAGAACTCGAAAATATTAAGGCAATTTGGATTAAAGATCGAGAAAATAATTATCACAAGATAACCCTTGTCGATTTTCAAATTACTTCTTCAGTAGGAAACAACCATAACCTCCATCTTCTAATAGATTCATCCAATTTACCAAAAGAAGTGAAAGAAGGAACCCCTATTTATTTTGAAGAAGTTTCTCCAAAAGTTGTCCCAACCTACTAAGTACTGAAGAACCATTATTACGACTACTACTTTTTTATTAAGAAATTGGCATAAAAGTGCAGAGAAAAGAGATAATTAAGGGTTAAATCAGCAAACAGCGATCGGCGAACAGTTATCAAGGCTTATAGTAACTGATAACTGATAACTGATAACTGATAACTGATCAAATTGAGTTTGCCCCTTATTTTATGAATCAAAATATATTCGATCGCATTCCAGGTAGAGGCTATTTATTAACTGCTATTATTATTTTTGCTGCTGCTAGCCCAGTCACCCGAAAATTAACTGAACTGGGGGCACAAAATCTGGTTGATGGTAGAAACCCTATTTCTTTTTGCAATGTTTTGTTTGTGGGCAATATTACTGCTCTAATTTTACTTATTTTAATTTACGGAAAACAGTTTAATTTTCAATCTTTTAAACAACTTTCTCGAAATGATTGGGTAGGATTAGTTACAGTAGCGATTCTCTCTGGAGCCTTAGCGCCAGCTTTAATTTTTAGTGCTTTAGAAATAACGGCGGTGAATAATGTCGTTTTAATAGGTAGAATTGAGCCTCCTTTAGCTTTGGCTTTATCAGTTATTTTCTTAAAAGAAAGAGTAAATACTTTAATTGTTTTAGGTTCTATTATTTCTTTTATTGGAGTTGTTTTGACAGTAGTTTTGCAGACACCAGACGATAAAATTATGATGGAAATGATGGGGTCTCAGATTGGTCAAGGTGAATTAATGACAGCAGGGGGTGCGATCGCTTTAGCTATTGCTACTGTTGTCAGTCAAATGCAGCTAGGAAAGATTCCTTTAGGCATATTCAATATCTTTAGAACTGCTGCTGGAACTGTTATCTTTTTTGTAATAGTAATAGTTTTGTTTACGCCATCTCACTTTACAGATGTTTTATCTCCTTTTTTGTGGCAGTGGATGATAATTTATAGTGCTGTAATTGTTGTGGGCGGTCAATTATCTTGGTTTCAAGGTTTAAAAACTACTAGCGCTGCTGATGTTTCTTTGTCTAGTTCTTTTAGCCCTATTGCGGGAATTTTAGCAGCATATTTATTGTTAGGAGAAGTGCCAAATATGGCGCATTATATTGGAGGTGGAGCAATTATTTTAGGGATTGCTTTGAATCAAATTGGCATCCAAAAACAAGCTAAAGAAATGAAGGAAATGCCCGCAGTAAGTACAGTTAAAGAAATGGATATGGAAGTTGGGTATAAGGGGATTTGAGTTAGGGAAGAGGGGGAGAGTGGGAGAGTGGGGGAGGGGGAGAATAACCAACAGCCAACAGCAAACAGCAAACAGCTACTCTATTGGGGTTTGTTTGTTGCAAATTTTTTGGCTACTTCTTCTGGATGTCGATCGACTTCTTCAGTATTAGGATCGAGGTCTATTTCAGGAGAGAATTTTTGCGCTTTTTTAAAGAGGTCGATCTCCTCTTCTATAGAGAAAGTGAATCTTGCCAAACAACCCACAGACGCACAGTATTATCATAACTAGCAGAAGCAATATAGTTCCCGTCGGGGCTAAAGACCACAGAATTGACCCTACTTGTGTGACCTTTCATCTCTGCCAATTGATTACCAGTTTTAGACCACAAACGCACAGTATTATCTGAACTTGCAGAAGCAATATTGTTCCCGTCGGGGCTAAAGACCACAGATGTGACCTCTCTTGTGTGACCTTTCATCACAGCCAATTGATGGCCTGTTTTAGACCACAGACGCACAGTATTATCTGAACTAGCAGAAGCAATATTGTTCCCGTCGGGGCTAAAGACCACAGAATTGACCCTACTTTTGTGACCTTTCATCTCTGCCAATTGATTGCCAGTTTTAGACCACAGACGCACAGTATTATCTGAACTAGCAGAAGCAATATTGTTCCCCTCAGGGCTAAAGACCACAGAATTGACCCAAAATGTGTGACCTTTCATCTCTGCCAATTCCTTGCCAGTTTTAGACCACAGACGCACAGTATTATCTCTACTAGCAGAAGCAATATAGTTCCCGTCGGGGCTAAAGACCACAGAATTGACCCTACTTGTGTGACCTTTCATCACAAGTGTTTTTCTGCCTGCCTCAATTTCTTCAAGATGTTTAGCCCGTGAATTGGCAATTTCTGTTTGTTTTTTGGCAATGTCTGTTTGTTTTTTGGCAATTTGTGCTTGAATAATTGAAAAAATTGAGGTTCCACTGAGAATTACAATAATTAAGATAATAATCCCAATTCTTTGAAGACGGTTGTTACGTCGTTTTTGAAGACTTTTTTCGATGAATTCTACTATTTTCTTTGAAAAGACAAATTCGCCATATTTTTTGAGATAAACTTCTGCTTCTGTTAATTCTTCTCCCTGCAATAAATATCGATCGTTGGGGTTATTGTGCCATTTTTCAGCTTTATTTTCAATTTTACGCTCAAATTCGACGATCTTTTTATTATTTTCTATCCATTGTTTTAGTTGTTCCCAGTGTTCGATTAAAGAGTCGTGGATTAGATCTAAAATTACTTGTGAGTCTGGAGATCTTTCATCTTCTTGAGAAGAGACAATTAATCGATCGGCAACTAATTTATCGATCGTCTTACGCAATAGTTCTGAAGAATAGCGATCGTCCTCTAATAATTTTTCTACACTCACTCTCCGTTTAGTAACGATATCTTCCCCGATATGAGTTAATTCTAAAAATATGCATTTAGCAGCCTTTTTTTCTTCGTCATTTAAACTATTAAAAAGGTTATCTGCTCTTTTTTGTAAAGTTCCTTTAATGCCACCTAGTTCGTCATAGCTACGACGGGTTAAAAAAATCTCAGTTGAGTCATTTTCTTTCCGTATTTTGTAGTTTTTTTGCCACAGTTCGGTGAGAACATCTTCTAATAAGGGTAAGCTGCCAGGAAATTTAATTACATCTTGAGTTAATTTTGCCGTTAATGGCGCTTCTACTCGCAAGCCTACTTTTTCAGCAGGTTTAGTAATAACTTCTTCAATTTCTTTTTCGGATAAAGGTTTAACTAATAGTAAATTTTGTTCTTCTTGAATGCGATCGGCTATTTTGGTAAATTGTGCTAATTTTCCCCAAAAATCCGCTCTAATTCCTAAAACCAAACAAATATTTTCATTTTTTTCTAAAAAATCGTGTAAAAACTCAAAAAACTTTTCTCTTTCTTCTGGCTTCCACACCTCAGTAAAACACTCTTCAAATTGATCGATAATTAAAATGTTCCGTCGATCGCTAAGAGAGTTATGAGGTTGGTTTTGGGTGTTTTCCAAATCATTTTTTAGATTTTCTGCTGGTTGTTCGCTAGGTCTAAAAACAGAATAATAATGCCATTCATGACTTCCAGGTATTTTTTGCCCTAATTTCAATTGATATAATAAACCAGCTCTTAATAAGGAAGACTTACCACTTCCAGAAGCACCAATGACAACAACAAAATTATTATGTTTAACTTTTTCTATTAATCGATCGGTGAGTTGTTCTCTACCAAAAAAAACCTCAGTATCTTTTGGGTGTTCTGTAAAATAATTAAGACTGCGATAAGGACATACATCAGTTGGAACTATTAGCCCCGTACTTGTAAGATTAATACATCTTTCACCCTGATTGAAAATAACGGGATGTTGAGGGACATTTTTTTTACGAAATTCGTCACGAATATATTGTTCTAATTGATAGTTATTTACCAACTCATCTGTATCTTTTCTTGTTGGATCTAACCCATTTAATAATATGGGACTAAATACAGCTTCATAAGCTTCTTGAAACGATCGCGAAGCCGCAATTAAACAGCGATCGACATTTTTAGTATTTTCTAACTCTGGAGATGTTTGAAAATTAAATAATTCCCCACTATAACAACAATCCAAGAAAACTATTTGTTGTCTTGCTTCACTTGTTTCTAACTGTTTTCGCAAGAATTTTAAAGGTAAACCATAATTTTCTTCTTCTATATAAGTGTCGCTAGTACATAAATACCCCTGGTCTTCTTGTTTCCATCCGTGACCTTGAAAATAGAGTAATGCAATATCTGGTTTTTCATCTGAAGGGTTAAATAAATTCTCGATCGCTTTTTCGAGACCTTCTTTTTTTAGTTCGACCTCTAAATCTTCTCCAGCAACTTTATACGATCGATTTTTATATACCAAAGCTGGTAGGCGCGTTACATTAAAACCTCCATATTTTTCGAGAAGTCTAGCCATTTTCTCTGCATCAGTTGCAGGTGTTTTTAAATCGCCCTTTTTCAAAAAAGGGTAACTATTTATCCCCACAACCAAGGCTTGTTTTCTCACTTTTTTAAAAATTAAGTTATAAAACAAATTTAAAAGGTTATATTTATTATAGATCGATTTTGTTTTGGCTCAATGGACTATACAAACATTAATAAAATTTTATTATCTTTAATCTTGGCTCTCCGAGATTTAGAAGAATCTTTAAATGAAGAGGAAGAAAAGGCGATCGCCACAGCAGGAAGAAAATTACGTACTGAAGTAGAGTATTGGGAAAAAGCGATCGAACCGGATTTATTGGCAACAATTGAAAAAAATCCCAAATTATCGGAAAGATTTAAATACTATAAATCCAAACTCGATCGAATATATGAAAAAAATCCCGATATTTTATTTCCCACCGATGAGTATTTAAACTCAATAGCAAATACTCCGCAGACACCAGCAAAACTCTCACTTCCTAAAGAAACATCTGAAGACAGAAAAAGAGAGCGAAATAGCAAGGAAATTATCAATATGGCAACAGAAGTTATGACAAAAAAACCTCTTACACAAACAGCAAAAAAAATAAATTTTCTCCAGACAATAAAAGATTTTATCGATAAATAATTTCAAGTTAGATCGATATTTAAACTTGAAAAAAATGTGAATTAATGATATAAATAATGCTCGTTAATTTTCAATAGTAGGAATCGATCGATAAAAACCATTTTTTTAAAGATAAAATGACAGAAATAATTTGTCCGACTGTAGACATATTTTTGTATGACTTAATTGAGAGTTTAGGAGCTTCCGAACAAGAAAAAAAAAACAAGCGCAAATATTTTAAAAGTAAATTACCAGAAGATATTCAACAAGAATTATTGATATCGGACAATGATGTTTTGGTTGAATACGTTCATTTACTTCCAAATATGTATAAAACCTTTGCTTCTAATAGTACTTATAAAGGATATTATTATCCCGTTCAATTAGGAGACACTTATGGATTACTTATAGAGTGCAATTTTCAGCAAGAAACCGAAGCAAAATCTCCCCAATGTTTTGAAGATCTTAAAAAAGAGTTAGATAAGAATATTTTAAAAGATAAAAAAGGAACGATCGGACAAACATTGACGATCTATGGATGTCTACCTCTATCTTCATCAATAAGTCCAGAACAAATAGAAAAAGTTGCGAAAGATTGTTATGAAGCTGTAATACCTAACTTGAATTGGGACGAAGAATTAGATGGAAAAGGAGAATATTTAGGTGCAACTATTTTTGAACTTTCTCGCGATCGCTTAGTCAAACAAAAATTACAAATAGAAGAGAAACAAGAAAAAGAAACTATTCAGAATAACCAACACGTTATTATAATTATCTATCCCGATCGCCAAACTTTAGACGATATTTCTGGTCGATTTCATAGCGACTGGATGCGTTTATTTCATTATTATCATAAAATGATGTGGGCTTACGGTCAAAGTCTAAAGATTAAAAAATCTCTTAAAACTGATTTCGCTGACATCACAACCAGCAGTCAATCTATTGACAAAAAACCAGATCGACAAGTTAATTTTAAAACACTCGATCGAACCTTACAAGAAATCCAAAATACTTTAAATGATTATGCTACCGATTTAAATAATCTCGATTTTCAACAAAGTACTATTGAAATTAACTTAAGCAATTATGAGAAGCGAATTGCTGCTATTAAAGAGAAAAGCGAACAACTTTCCCAGCGATCGAGCAATTTAGAATTATTCGCAGAATTTACTAAATTAGTTGAAGATAAATATTTAGTACAAATAAAGAAAGACAAAGAAAATTTAGAAAGAGGTTTTAAATTATTAGAAAATACAATTAATGCGGTACGCAGTCGCATCGAAGTAAAAAAAGCCGAAAGCGATCGCAATTTTCAAGAGTTAGTTACAGTTGTTGGATCGGGAATTGCTGTTGTTTCGATCGTTAAAACTACTTCTAAGGAACAGTGTGAAGCATATTTTAAGTTAGATATTATCAATAATTTGAGCAATTATAAAGGTATTTGTGAATATCCCCTTTTATATAGTCTTACGATCGCATTAATTGTTGCTATTTTAACTTGGTTAATCAGAAGACTATGGCAACGATAATTTTTCTCCCCCTCTCCCACTCCCCCACTCTCCCTATCTCCCCCTCAATTCTCCGCTCTTTTGCTTGTAGCTTCGAGTAGTTCTTGAAAAGAACATTGAAGAATATCCATATACTGCTGAGTTTCTGCAAAGGTCATACGAGGTTCTACCACTCCTCTTTCCCACGCACTAATTGTTTTAATAGTTATTCCTAAAGCGTCTGCAAGTTTGCGCTGGGTTAGTCCCACTCGTTTTCGCAGTGTCCCTAGGGTTAGTTGCTCGTTTTCGTTTGACATAATCGACTTATTGGTGTACACTTGACAGTGATTTTATCGGTTATATAGCAAAAATACTATGACAACTTTATTTGGGAGGATACGACCTGGTTCTTTTCCCATCACTATCGATATTATTGCAAAATTCTTAGGAATTCCCCAATCTGCAATACTGCGAGTAGAAAATTGGTCTTATGTAGTTTTCGTTCATCGGAGCGATCGCGGGGGACAATTTATCAGTTACCGCAGACTTGCGATGTGGTTAGAGGCAATTGTAACTTTGATTAAAAATTGTAATTCCCGCGAACAATTGAAACAAGTAGGTTTGTGGATTAAACAAGAGTGTAACAAATTTAAATATTACAACGAATTAACTTTAGAATATTTGCGTTCTGTCTGGATCGATCGAAGAGATACTATCTTAGGTAGAGTATCTTTTAGTAAAGTGAAACCTGATAACTGATAACTGATAACTGATAACTGATTTAAAATTCCACCGCTCCTAAAGCTTTCAGAGTCGCTTTCTGTTCCTCACTCAACCCAATAGCACCGCTAATCTTCATCCCCTCATAAAACCTTTCTACCCTCCAGGTTTGCTGACAATTCCCAGTAGCTAAATCCCATAACTTAATCGTTTCATCCCCGCTACTACTCGCCAAGATATTACCCTGGGAACTAAAAGCAACGGACATGACCCAACTATTATGCTCTTTAAGAGTAAAAAGACAAATTCCCGTCTTAACATCCCAAAGGTCGATCGTACAGTCACTACTAGCACTAACTAAGGTGCGACCGTCGGGACTAAAGGCAACAGAACTAATCCAACCGGAGTGTCCCTGGAGTAAATGAAGACAATTACCTGTATTAATATCCCAAAGTCTGATAGTTCGATCGGCGCTTCCAGTGGCGAGGAGTTTACCATCAGGAGCGATCGCAACTGCCCAAGCCCAGTCTGTATGTCCTGTGAAGGTTTGGCAACATTGCTCTGTTTCTAGATCCCACAATTTGACTGCTGAATCGAAAGCACCAACTGCTAACTTGGTTCCATCAGGACTAAAGGCGACAGAATACGCGAAATGATTAGCAGGCAAGGTTTTAAGCACGGAAGCTGTCTTGACATCCCACAGTCTCAAAGTGTTATCGCTGCTGCCAATGGCTAAAATCTTGCCGTCGGGACTAAATTTTACGGTATTAACGGCTGTATGTCCTCGGAAAATCTCGATCGCTTGACCTGAGCTAACGTCCCACAGCCTCACGGCACGATCGTCACTACCGCTAGCAACTAAACGACCGTCAGGACTAAAACTAACGCAGAAAACTGAACCTCGATGACCCCTGAGTGGGAGACAATCTCCCGTGCTAACTGTCCAAATTCGCACTACTGAATCTTCACTGCCGATCGCTACTCGAGTATCATCAGGACTGAAAGCCACAGAATGAATACAGTTAATCTTTCCTTGAATCGTTCGCAAGCAAGCTCCATCGTACAACGACCACAACTTGACAGTTCGATCGCCACTAGCACTCGCTAAAAGCGTACCTTGGGGATTTGTTGCTAAGCTGAGTACTAAGTTAACGTGACCTAATAAGGTTTTTTCGCATTCCCCAGTATCTATGTTCCAGAGGCGAATTGTGTTGTCATAACTGCCACTAGCAAGAAGATTTTGCCTGGGAATAAACACAACTGTCTTAATTACGTTAGCGTGACCCTCGAAGGTGCGAATACATTTGCCAGTATTGAGATTCCACAGACGAATGGTTCGATCGACACTGCTACTGGCAAGAAGATTGTTTTCTGAATCTAAAGTTAGCGATCGAATAGGATCTGTATGTCCTTCTAGAATTTTCAGACAAATTCCTGTAGCTGTTTCCCAAAGCTTTATAGTTCGATCGTCACCGCCAGAAACTAGCAGTCGATCGTCACTAGAGAGTGAAATTGACCAAACACTAGCACTGTGTTCGGCGAATATTTTCTCGCATTTGCCTATATTAACTTTCCACTGTCTTACCGTACGATCGTCGCTACCACTAAAGAGGAATTCTCCACACCGACTAAAAACCAAACAACGCACGCAGCCACTATGACCTTCTAAAGTATAAATACATTGTCCTGTGCGAGAATTCCAAAGTTTTATAGTTCGATCTTCCCCACCGCTGGCGAGTAAATTTCCTCCAGGATGAAAAGCAACCGACCAAACTCGCTTGGCGTGTCCAGAACAAATTGCTAGTTGATTTCCACTAGCTACCTCCCAAAGATAAACTCGATTGTCCCAGTTTCCCGTTGCCAACATCTGACCGTCTGGACTAAATGCTACTTCTGTCATTACGGAAAAAGTATGAGCAAATAGGGATTTGGATAAGTCAGAGTGGGAGAAATTGACCTGCGCTAAGGAAGTTTCTGGCAAATATGCTTGCCACACCGTCAAATTAGAGAAATCGTAGCCGGTTAAATCGATATTGAGATGGCAAAGGAGGTTGAGTAGATTTCCTGCTGCATATCCAGGTTGACGAGGATTTTCCTGCTGTAAGCAAGCAAGGATTTTGGTTATTTGTTCCACAACACCTTGGCGAGTAAAGTAGGTGGCAAAGAGTTTCTCAACAATGGGTTGCAGAATTAATTGTATTTGGCTGTTTCTGAGATAATTTTTAGACCTTGCTTTAATTAGAGCGTGGCTGCGGCATAAATGCAGTGTAATAGTCTTCATTTCCCCCGTTATCTGCTCGATAAAGCGATCGGTGACGTATTCCATCACTACGGGTTGTTGAGTGTAACTGCCAGATTGTTTTTCAATGAGACTTCGCCAACTTAAAGACTCTAAAGTGTCCAATAAATTAGCTTTAGATATGGGAGGAAAAATATCTTCTGCTAATTCGGACATACTCGTCCACTCTCGATTAATTGCCAACCAATACATAATGGTTTGTTCGCAAGGAGAAAGGCGATCGAACTGTTGCTGTAGGAGTTTTTTAATGCTGTTGAAAATAGTGATGTTTTGAGCGAGAAATTCCTCTATTTCACCGCCAAAGAGATCTTGAATTGAAGAAGCTACAATCTTTAAAGCCAGGGGATTATTGCCGTAACCCTCGCACAAATTTTGCTCCTGTTCCTCCGAACCAGATAATCCCTTAACTTGAATTAATTTACGCGCGGCTTCAGGGGAACCTTTCAATTGCAAAGAGCGAACGGGTAAATCTATTCCTTCTGTGGTAGCAACTTCAGCAGGTTTTTCTCTACTAGTAAAGATAAGACAGCTAGAGTGAGCAGTTTCTCCAATTAAGCGAAATAGTTGAGCGTAATTTTCGCAACCAGGTCGATATTTACCCGCGCGATCGCCTGAGAGTAAAATTGTCTCCACATTGTCTAAAATTACCAGACTGCGAGAGGAGCGCAAGCATTCGAGAAGTAACTTAATTTCCCCTTCGGTTTCTCGTCCTTCTGATAAAAAGGAAATTAGCTCTCGTAAAAGGGTTTCTAGAGTAGGAGCATTACGCAAACTTCGCCAGATTACGTACTCAAACTGGTCTTGAAGCTGCTGCGCTATTTTTACGGCTAAAGCAGTCTTGCCAATTCCTCCCATACCTAACACCCCCACCAACCGACAGCGATCGATCTCGATCCATTTTTTGAGGGTGGCTAATTCCGAGTTGCGTCCGTAAAATACTGAAACATCTATAGCTTCACCCCAATCTCGTTCAATGGGAATGACATCAAGGCTTGGGACTGGTGTTGCCAAAGAGGGTTTAATGTAATCCCTGGGAGTGAGAGTAAGATTGAAAGCACTAAAGTAGTCTTCGAGCGATCGCTTGTCTACAGAAATTTGCCGTCGATGCACTTTCGTGAGAGTATGGCAACTGAGTCCGGTTAACTCATTTAGATCTTCGAGGGTATAAGGGTATCCCCCATTCGCTTCCATTTCCGATCGAGCTTTGGCTGACTGGAGGCGATTCCAACCTTCTGCAGAGAGTACGACTCCTCGTTTGCGTTTCGATCGTTTGCGGAAGTTAGGCATGGCGAGCAAAGGGAGTTGGGACAAAAAACTTTGCTAAATTTGCTTTTGCTTCAATCTTAAATGCAATAAAGGCTTAAGTTGTCTTTTAAGTTACTTACTTAACTTATCATCTTTACTGGTACTTTTTTAGCAGCCACTGCAAACTAAAGATGTACATCTTGAAGTTGTTACTCAAAAAAAATTACTTTTTTCCCGATCGAAATATATTTATCTGATGAAAAATTGACAGAATTATTCTCGACATAACTTGACTTATAGAGAAAATATCGAGTTGATAATTGTTGAGTTCTAGTTATTGCATCAAGTAAATATATCGATGGAAATGTAACTAGGAGGATATTGGTTCTATGCACTCGCAACAAGAAAAAGCGAATACTTTACTCTCTCTCCATAAGGGTAAGGAATTGTTAATATTACCAAATATATGGAATCCAATTGGTGCAAGAATTTTGGTAGCGAAAGGCTACCCAGCTATTGCAACTGCAAGTGCTGCTTTGTCAGCATCCCTTGGCTACGAAGATGGCGAAAATATTAGAAAATCCACTCTTATCGAATTCTTAAAGCGCATTGCCAGCAGCGTTGACGTTCCCGTTACTGCTGACATTGAAAGAGGCTATGGCGAGTCTTTAGACGAACTAGAAGATACGATAAGCCAAGTAATTGATGCTGGCATTGTGGGTATTAATATTGAAGACAGCCTCTTAGAAGGGGGTTCTCTGCGATCGATTGCAGAACAATGCCAGAGAATTTCTACTGTCAGAAAGATTGCCGATCGCCACAATCTGAATCTTGTAATTAATGCACGAGTTGACTGTTTCTTTTCGTCCTCATTTTTTCCAGACAAAACAAAGGTAATTGACGAAACAGTAACGAGAGCAAAAGCTTATTTAGAAGCTGGAGCAAATTCTATTTATCCAATCGGTGCAGGAGGCGAAACAACAGTTAGAATTCTTCGCGATCGAATTTTAGCTCCAATCAACATCCTTGCTTCTCCAACTACAGCACCTCTTTCTATTTTGCGATCGATTGGTATTAATCGAGTTAGCTTTGGCCCATTTTTATTCAGGAATTGTTTTAAGCACTTTGCGGACATAGTTGAAAACATAAGTACGCAAGAAGACTGTGCTTGCTTCGAGAATATTTTATCAGGAGAGCAAGTAGCTTCATATCTTCTCAATAAAAATGAGTAGGATTTAGCACATTGAAAATTCATAGTGAGCGTATTTTAAATCAGTTAACAGTTATCAGTTAACAGTTATCACGGTTTCAGTAGTAGATTTAAACTACTACCTACACTGCAACTAAGTAGTCGGACATAAATAAACGACTCTGTGTAAAAAACTGTTAACTAAGCTGAAACTCTTTTCTGTTCGCTGTTCCTCGTTCCCTGTTCCCTTATCTCACAGTTAACTTTAATTGTGTCCGACTACTTATAGAGTTGGGGGACTTTTTATCCCACTCACAACTGATAACTGGTAACTGGTAACTGATAACTGTTAAAGTGCGCTCGCTGCTAAATTGTCGATATTCTTTTAAATATTTAGCAGACAAATAACCAATGAAATACCAAAACCATACTGAAGTTCACCCAGAGGAAAAGTACAAAAAAGAATGGATAATATGGAGACGATCGATTCTTAATGAAGCATTAGTTATTCGCTACGATCGCGATCCACCCAATGAACTTGAATTGCCTCCTTTAACTCATCATTTTATGATGTTTATGCTCAGCGATAGTACGCGCCACATTACCCGTATAAACGGGCAAGAATATGATGGAGCGATGTACAAAGGAGAATTTTGCTTGCAGCCTGCTAATGTTCCTGCTTTTTATAGTTGGGAAACAACTAATGAAACTTTACTGTTTATCGTCGAGCCTTCATTTCTCAGTAAAATTGCTGCAGAAACTGAATATATGAATCCCGATCTAATTGAAGTTCGCGATATTGTTAAAACTCACGATCCGCAAATTGAAAATTTAGCTTACTCTTTTCTCCAAGAAATACAATCAGAAGAAATTGGCAGCAAATTATCTATAGATTCACTAGCTAATATTTTTGGAGTTCATTTATTAAGAAACTACTGCAATTTCAATGCAAAAACAAAAGAATTTATTGGAGGTATTCCTCCCTATAAAATCCGAAAAGTTATCGACTACATTCAAGAAAATCTTACCGAAGAAATAAGCCTGAAACAGATAGCAGAGTTAATCGGAATTAGTCAATATCATTTTCTGCGCGAGTTTAAAAAAACAGTTGGTTTGACTCCTCATAAATACATAATGCAGGAGCGAGTTAAAATGGCTAAAAAGTTACTTAAAAAACAGCGAAAGTTACCTTTAGCTGAAGTAGCTTTGAAATGTGGTTTTTCTAATCAAAGTCATTTAACAAGAGTCTTTAAACATCAGACAAATATGACTCCAAAAGTATATCAAAAACAACTATAATACCAATTTCCTAAATGTTTGCTACATATCTTTATATCCCCCTCTCCCCAAACTCCTCACACTCCCCTCTCTCACGATCGCCAGAAAGATCCCGCTGAATTGTTAGACGACGATCGCTTCTCCTCATCTTTAAATCACAAAAAAATCCTTTCCGAAGGACATCCATCTGCAGAAAAACGATAATAAAAATAACCGTCTTCAAAGTCGTGTTCTTCGAGAACGTGGTAAAAATAGCCTTGTTCTAGGCATTTTTGTCCGATTTCGATCGCTTCCGAGCGGGAAATTTGCAAGCGTTTGCATAACCAAGTAACTGCTTCTTCTCCGACAAAACAATTTTTAAAAATTCGCAATTTCCACCGTCTATCTTTTATTTCTAATTCCTCACTCACGTGCATTTCGTGACAAATTTTTGCTGAAAAATCTGTATCTAAAACTTGCTTTATTTCAGATGTATGTTTTCTCTCAGTTTGTTTAACTATTTCTTTTTTTTGCTCTTCAATATTTACTAAATTTTTTAGATGTTTCTCATTTAAGCGATCGTCCCATCCTATTGTTTTTAACAATTTTTTGAACCCAGAGGCTAGTTCGTTATTATTAGATATTTCTGGGATTAGAGCTTTAGCTCCTTGAAATAGCGCTAATTGATATTCTACATCAGAAATTTTTTTTTGTTTGTGGTTAGTCAAGACAACGGACAACTGGGGATATTTTTTGACAATTTTACGGCAAAAAACATAAGGATTAAATGAACTAGTATTCATATCCAATAACACCAAGTTCACCTCCCGATCTAAGATATTTTCTTCCAACATATTTTCTTCAGGAAGTATTTCAATTAGTTGAAATCCTTGAGAAACAAATGCCAACTTCCATAAGTTAAGGTGTTTGGTTTGGCTTTGAGCAACTAAGACTGTTTTATTTGTGTCGTACATAGCTTTAATCTTTTACTCCATTTAAAACTCTTCTATCATCGAGTTATTTATTGCTCTAGATCGGAGATAAAATGAGCTACTAAAGTATGTCTTTCGTAAGACAGTAAATAAGTATGTAATAAGTTTGGATTATCCTTATCTAAATGCATCACAAACCCATCAATGGCTAACTCGTGGTGATTTATCCATCTATCCTTTGAATCTAACATAACGCCAAAGTATGGATTGTCAGTAGCAGATTGACTTTTTAAATTTTCATAGCTTTGAAAGAAAGGAGGAACCTTAATTCCCAATGGCATATACAATCCTTTTTGATAATCTGATACCGACAATTTAGGAAGCTGACTTAAGTCAATTCCACTTACCAACAGCCTATTTTTTTCTCCAGTTTTTATATCCTTAAATACGAATTCAATTTCTTGTAAATTTTGTTTGCTATCAGTTGGCTCGATCGTTCTCAATATTGCTTTTTTAAATTTGCCAATTCTCCAGTATTGATTCTTCCAAGGTGTATTGTGATCGTACCATCCTGGAGTTCTGAAAGTAGCAAATTCAATCTCATCATACCTTTTGTAAATATCCCCCCAAGTCACTAAATTATCGCCAAGAAGAGTTCTAACTTTTCTAGTTTGTTCTCCCGAAACAATTATTCTTTCATCCAAAGGAAACTTAGTAGGAATTTGGCGATTGTTGACCACTTTTCTAAGTAAATTTAGTTTTGTCTTTGTTCTCTCTGGATCTTGCCAGTGTTCCAACCTCCACCAATTTTCCCAATAGGATATATTATTTATTTTTTCAAAGATATTTTTATAATGTCCCATCGGGAAAGTAAACCATCCCTGATAGTAAACTGATTTTTTGCCATTTTCCTTGGTAGAAAGTATAATTTCCCAATATCCTGCATTAAGGCAATTATTGGCTATATCAATAGAATAAAGGTTTTGCTTTTCAAATCCATCTCCTCCAATAATTTCAACTAACTCAGAATCTATGGGAAAACTAACTTGCTGCCTGCTAAATTCTCGTTCGCTTAGGTAAATTTCTTTTAATCCTTTATCCCCTCTAATCGATTTAGGTATTTTAGGAACAAACAAGCTAATGTCTACGTCTTTTATCAAAATCTTAGCTGTTTTTTTATTCGTAGGCTCTAAGACAAAATCAAAGTAAGTATCGTTTTTCTGAATCAGTTTTAACTTTCTCTGGTTATATTTTTGGTGATTGACACTCAATAAAGCTGTATTTGCAGGATATTCCTTATTAGAAAACTCTTTAATATTCACTCGCATTTTGTCGCTAGTTCTATATCTATTGATAAACCACAAACAACCTACTGTAGTCCCTATTACAGTAACTATTAACGTGGCTATAGCGAAGGTTAATGTCAGATTTTTTCTGTTGAAAAGACTAGATTTTACTGGATTATTATTTAATGCTTTTTCTTCGATCGTTTTCATCTTAACCTCCAGTTGAAACAAGGTATGTTATGTTGTTCTCTGTTGACAAATTAGCTTTTCAAAGTAATAAAGTAGTGACAAAATAAGTAATAAGTTTGTCACCCCAAAAAAGTCTTTTAAACCTAATTTGGCTTAAAATCAGGATTTTAATTATTTGTAACCGAAATTGTCCCAATTTCCATATTCATGCCGAGGCGCGAACTCATATTTTGCAGCTTGTAGTTTGATGCTATGTTCCATCCCCAAAAATGAACTAAATTTTCACAGGATGTGTTGAGGATATAGCACAAGTTAGCGTATAATATGAATTTGTTAATGTGGAAGATAATTTAGCCAAAAAAACAGTAAATTGGATAGATGAAAAAATTGGCGGAACAGATCGACTATTAACGGGAAAGGTTGAAAAAATAGCTATTAATTGTCCGGAATTGTTTATTTTAAGTTTTAGAGTGGAAGAGAGGGGTGTAATCTACTTGTAGTTAAAAATTGCTAATGGCTAAAAATCTCCTTCTCATCGAAAGTGCTGGCAAAATCAAAAAACTCAAGTCCATACTCGGCAGCGATTGGCAAATCAAAGCTAGCATGGGTCACGTTAGAGAATTAGCTAAAGATGGAGAAGCAGCACTAGGTTTCGATTTAATAGACCAGCGGGTAAACTGCCGTTTTCAACCCGCCAATTCTCGCGCTAAAAATGTAATCAAAGAGTTAAAAGAAGCTGTTAAATATGCCAAGCATATCTATCTAGCCACAGATCCAGATAGAGAAGGAGAAACGATCGCCTGGCATTTAGCAGAAGTTCTCAAACTCCCGAATCCAATGCGGGTTGTTTACTCGGAAATTACCCCAAGTGCTGTCAGGTCGGCGATCGCTTCTCCTCGTCCTCTCGATCGCAACTTAGTGGGTTCGGGATTGGCTAGAAGCTGTCTCGACAAGCTAGTCGGATTTAAAGGCTCTCCCCTACTTTGGAAGCTTGGGAATGGGGCAAAAAGTATGGGAAGGGTACAATCTGCTACTTTGCACGTCCTTGCAGTGCGAGAAAGAGAAATCATTGCTTTTAAACCGACCCCATATTGGTCAGTCTTTGTAGATTATAAAGAAGGATTTAGAGCTTTTTACTTTAATCCCAAGCAAACAGTATCCTCTTCATCCGCTTCGGATCTCACTAATGACGATGCCAAGTCGCCAACCGACGAGAACAAGCCAGAAAGCAGTAAAGTTTTATCCCAACAAGAGGCAGATCGTCTCGTTCAAATAGCCAAAACAAACCCTCATCAAGTTATTAAAGTAGAAAGCAAAACAACTTTTAGAAAACCACCACCACCATTTATAACTTCATCCCTACAACAAGCCGCCGGAAGTCGTCTCAAATATAACCCCAAAAAAACGATGGAATTAGCCCAAAAACTCTACGAAAAAGGGTTAATTACTTATATGCGTACTGATTCGGTTGTTTTAAGTGCAGATTTTCGTGCTGCTGTGCGAGATTGGCTGCAAAGAAAAGACCCAAATAATATTCCCGATCGTCAACCAAACCATCGCAACAATAAAAATGCCCAGGAAGCACACGAAGCAATTCGTCCCACCGATATTAATAAACCTTCAGTGCAGCTCAAACAAGAATTAAGCGACGAGGAATTTCAATTATATTTGATTATCTGGCTGAGAGCAGTAGCATCTTTATGTAAATCGGCAAGACTCAGAAAAACTACTATTACCACTCAATCTGAGGACATATTTTGGCAAGC
Source organism: Prochloraceae cyanobacterium (assembly GCA_030065755.1). Taxonomy (GTDB): domain Bacteria; phylum Cyanobacteriota; class Cyanobacteriia; order Cyanobacteriales; family JASJDA01; genus JASJDA01. The sequence goes on from JASJDA010000084.1 coordinate 26,833, forward strand.
TAAAGGATCGATTGTCGAATTTCTTGGTTATGCAAAATATTGGAAAAATCTCGGCAGCGACAAGATACTTCCACAAGTGCGGTCTGGTCAGCAGTTAAGCTTAGAAAAAGCTGACTCAGAAGAGAAAGTAACTCAACCTCCGCCAAGATACTCCGAACCCAAACTAGTACAGGTTATGGAGCGAAAAGGAATTGGCCGACCCAGTACCTATGCTCCTACAGTCAAAACTCTCAAAGACCGTAAATACGTTGCACTGACAAAAGGTAAACTCAAACCAACTACTTTAGGTCTAGAAGTTGACGATTTTCTAGCTTTAGTCTTGCCCGACCTACTAAAAACAGAATTTACCGCACAGATGGAGCGAAGTCTCGACGAGATCGCGAGCGGTCAGGAAAATTGGCAAAAATATTTGACTGGCTGGAATCGAAATTACTTCGAGGGTGCATTGGCACAAGCCGAGCGATATCTAGCACAACAAGGACATTCCGAGTCTCAGCCCCATGCCAAAAAAGAATTGGAATTATCTGACATTAAATGCCCTGCCTGCGCTCGACTGCTCAGTAAAATGCCGTCAAAATCGAAAAAGCTAGCTGTCCCTTATTTTCTTAAATGCACTCACTGCAAGGATAGGGGCAAAGATGTAGTGATGTTTTACGATAAACAACGACATGATTGGGTTCAACCAGGTCAAAATACCCCGACAGCAGAGCAATTCACTGACTTTAAATGTCCCGTGTGCGATGCGTTTCTTGTCGAACATGAATATGTAAAGGACGGGCAAACCAAGAAAATGCTGCGTTGCTCGGTTGCAAATCGAAGTAAACAAAAACACAAGGATGTCGCTTTTTTCTGGGCTAGAGAATGTTGGTGGAGTAAAAAATTTGGTGAGTTACGTTAGTTATTCTCCCAATATAGTCTATGTATGCTACCCGAATCTTAATAAGAATGAAAAGAAAAGCAGAGATTGAGTCGAGATATGGATGTGGTTGAAAAGGTTTGTTAATTTTCAGTTGTATTATTAAGTTTAACCTGGGCGCGGGAAGTCCCCTAACAAGGAACGCAGTTAGGGGATGAGAGCGCCCCACCCCCGCGAACTCCGCACTAACTGGTAGGTTGAGACTGAGAGTTTATATATTTTTTGAGAACATCTAGAGGTGCGCCACCACAAGAAATCGCACAGTAAGAATTAGACCAAAACATAGCCTTGTTGCCCCAGTAGAATTTTTTGATGTGTTCGGGGAATTCTTGTCTTACTATACGAGAACTTGCCGCTTTTATACTAGCTATAAAATTAGAAATATTATTATCGGGGTGCATAGATACCAATAAATGTACGTGGTCAACTTCTCCACTAAATTCTACTAAGATATTTTGGCGTTTTTTACACAACCTCCTAAAAGTTTCGTCAATTCTTTCAAGAATAGCTTTATTGATTACTGGTTTACGATACTTAGTCACGAATACTATATGTAACTGAATGTTAAAAGCAGAATGAGAAGCTTTTCTGAGTTGAGTTTTCACAAACGCGACTGATATGCTATAATAATGCCATGATAGCACAAACGGAAGGAAATTATTTTTAATGAGGGAACCTTTTTCCGATAACTTATCTGCGGGAGTAAATAACTTAACTACTAATAAAGGTTCCCTCATTAAAAATGAATTATTCGTTACACGTAGAGTAACGTTTCGCTTATACCCGAATAAAACGCAAGAACAAAAGCTACATTACTTTCGCAAATTACACAAGCTTTTGTATAATGCCTGTGTTTATCATCGGAAAACCCAATATCAAAAATTTGGTCAAAGCATTAATTATTTCGACCAACAAAACGCCTTGCCAGCTTTCAAAGAATGTTGGTACGAGTATAAAGAATTGGGTTCTCAAGCCCTGCAAGCAACAGTAAAACGTGTCGATTTTGCTTTCATGCGATTTTTTAGAGGTTTAGCTAAATATCCCAAATTCAAGTCTTCTCGCTATTATCGTGGTTGGACTTATCCTGGTTTATCTGGATGGTCAGCGCATACTACTGGAGATAATGGGGGATTGGAATTAAAAGGTATTCCAGGTCAAATCCAAATGAGAGGAAAAGCCCGAACTTGGGGGATTCCTAATAGTTGTACTATTGTGTGGAAAAATAATAAATGGTATGCAAGTATCACCGTAAAATGTGAGCCTGTTAGAAAAACTGATACAGGAGCAGTAGGTTTAGATTTTGGTTGTCTTACTGCTATTGCTATGAGTAATGGCAGTAAAATAGAAAACCCAAAGTTTTTGGCTAATGCTCAAAAATATATCAGACTTACCGAGAAACAAAAAAGGAGAAAGCGTAAACCAGAAAAGAGAAAAACTAAGGCATCTAGACGTTGGAAAAAAGCGGAGAAAAAAGTAAAAAAGTTAAAGCATAAAGTCGCAAACCAACGTCAAAATTGGGTTCATAAAGTAGCAGCACAAATAATTAGCGATAACAGCATGGTTGCTACAGAAAAACTGAATGTCAAATCAATGACTAAGAAAGCTAAAAAAGGTAGTAAAAGAAAACAACAAAAAACTGGATTGAATCGCAGTATTTTAGATGTTGGTTTTGGTATGCTGCGGGAAGCTATCAAGTATAAAGTCATTGAAGCTGGAGGAGTTTTTGTAGAAGTGCCTACCAAAAAAGTCAAACCTTCTCAAACTTGCCCTAGCTGCGGACATCAAAAAAAGAAAGAGCTATCTGAACGAGTGCATAACTGCTCCCAATGCAACTATCAACAAGATAGAGACGTAGCAGCAGCTCAGGTAATGTTGAATTATGCACGGGGTTACAATGATTCTCTTTTTTATAAGGAACCCCTCTATAACGATAAGTTAAGTGCGGAGGGACAACAGTTAAAACAAAAGGGGTTCCTTATAAAAAATAAAGAAATCTTTCGGGGGTTAGGAACTA
>JASJDA010000085.1 GCA_030065755.1 Prochloraceae cyanobacterium
ATAAAAACTCGATCGCTAACAGTACAGATATGAACAGGAGTTCTCTATGGTCGTCATCGATAACCTCGCTAAAAGCATTTATAAATCAGCGCTACAGTCGAAAATTGTACTGAAAATCCCCAGCGCATTGATCGCCACAAACGCCACCAACACCAGCTATAGCCACTGAGGGCAACAGAACAACAGCCAGCGTAGTGGAAGAGATCTCAAATGACTTCTATAGTATTATTTTGATATATTTACAATACTACTTAGACATAGCAGAGATTTCTTTTAGGAAGGAGTGTAGGAATGAAGAACGATCAATATTATATCGACTTATTAGAAGTTATCACGAAGCCGTTAGGAATTAATGATTTTCTTAACGAGGTTTGTAACAAAATTGAGGATGAACTGAAATGTGATTTTGCTGCTATACAGTTGATTGATCGGGAAAAAAGTATTATCGAAGCAGTATCTGGAGGAGGAGGAGCAGCATGGGTTGGTCTGTCAAGACACTATTTAGAAAAAAATAAAAAATTACGAGATATCCAAGCTGATATTGCATTCACTTGTCAAACTGAAATAATAGCTGGGTATGAAGATCCTCGATTTGATCGAGGAATTTTTAAACAGTTTTGTCATAAGTCTATGCATCGTATCTTCACCCCTATTTTCCTAATTAAAAACAAATATGGAAAACTATACAAAACATGGTTTGATAATTTGACAGAGGCGAAATTTCTTAAAGATGTTAAGGGTTCTGATGACGAACATAAATTTCTTAAAAATGGTAGTAAAGAGAGTGAAAATTGTTATAAAAAAATTTTTAAAATTGACGTTTCTAAACTATCTTTAGATAAAGATGTATCTTTTAAAGAAGATGAAGAACTAGTTGTTGAGGTTATTGGTACGGTAGAAGTTGGCTATAATAATCCTTTAGATTCGATCAAAATTGACAAAGCAGAAAAACTGATTCAACTTGTTAGTAAGGAGGCTGTAATAATTCATGAAGAATATTTATTTTCTTCTGTACTAATAAAACTTGCTTCTATTCTTCAAGTAAAAGCGAACGCTCAGGGAAGTAGTTTGTTTTTTAACATCGAATGTATAAAAAATCCCTATTGTCATAAAATTGAAAATAACGAAATCAAGGAATACTTGGAAAAAGTAGAAAAAAATCTTATTCCTTATAATTATTCTTCCGATAATAATGGTTCTGATGATTCCAATCACTACCCGTTTCGTTTTGGAGAAGGGAATTTTATAAATAAGGTAATTACTGATAAAAAGGTTAGATATGAAAAATATAAATCATCAAGGGAAGAAGACGTAGGAATAGCGGTTTTTCCTCTGATTTATGAGGAAGAAAATGAAAAAAAAGTTCATTTTATCTTGTCTCTTTATTTTCAAAAACAAGATTCATTTGATCAAAACATATCTGAAAATCTGTCTAAACTTCTTAATCGAACATTTGAAGTTATCAAGCAAATGATAATCTTTAAAAAAAATGAGACGCAGTATAATCAATTATTGGCATTTAAAACAGGGTTTGAAACTTTTCTTGTCACAAATTTAGATAAGAAGGGGCTATTAGGATATATCGCAGGGAACACTTTAAATCTTCTAGCAGCAGATATTGTGATGATTTATGAATACATCAATATTAACAAGGCTCAAAACGTATTTCCTTGCGAACGAAATATAGCTGGAAAACTGAAAAGCAAAAACAAAGACCAATTACATATAGAATCTAAAGAGTTAGATAAAATTATCAAAGATAACTTTACTAATGATGAAGAAAATTCTATCACATATCTAAAAGAGCTAGAGGATAAGGGTATAATAGAGCATCTTAAGGAGAATGAAGAAATCCATTCTTCCTATGTACTCCTTCTCAAGAGAAAATATAAACCAGAAAAATATAAAGCAAGAGAAGTTTTCGGAGTAATGTTTATTAACTACCGACGACCCTATAAATTTTCTAAGAATGAGAAAAAATTTGTTGAGGAACTCTCTAACTTAGCCGCAATTGCCATCTACGATCAACAATTAGCGCTAGGTACAGCCAGAAACAAATTTACAAATTATGCTGATGAATTTGATCGTGCTTTTAAAAACGCATATAAGAATGAAGGACTAGACGACCAGGATAAGCGTAATGAATTTGCTAGTAACTTCGCGAATCATTTAGAAAATAAGAAGCAGGTTGACTGACAAAAGTTCAAAAAGCGATCAAAGATTGGCAACTGCAACCCTCGAAAGTTGCCAATCAAATTGAAAAGCTATCAAACATAATTTAAAGATTTAAAAGTCAACTATAATATCAATCGCTTTTTCATAATTCGCATACTAATTATATCAATTGGCTAAATGTTTGCTACACATAAAGCATCAATAATAAATTTCCATCCTGTCAGTCTACTTATCGATCGCTTAGATAATTTATTTAAGTTTTTAGTAATAGCAGTTTGTAGTTCTTCTATCGTCTGAAAATTAATCCACTTAAAGTTTTCTTTAAGAGCTGCCCATAATCTTTCTATCGGATTGACTTGAGGGCAATAGGGTGGTTGAAAAAGTAGTATAATATTGTCAGGAATATTTAAGCTTAAAGCTTTATGTAAACCTCCATTATCTAGTTGGATTATGTGCAAGTCCTTGGGGTATTTTTTTGAAAATAATTCGAGAAATATCTCAAAACAAACACTATTAAGATGAGTAAATTCCCAAAAGAAACTTTCTCCAGTTAATGGTTCAACTAATCCATATAACCATCTATATAAAAATTTCCATTGTTCTATTCCAATCGTTTTTATGCCACAAGCAGTAATTTTTCGTCTTGAAATCGTTTGAAGCCCAAAACGAGTTTCATCTTGACACCAATAGCGAATTTTTCGATAATCATTCAAGGTGTTTCGATGTTGCTCTAAAACAGAGTTAATTAGATCTGGGAGTTTTTTTAAAGGTTTCTACTGCACCTTTCTCTTGTTTAATATTAACTGGACGAGGGATTTTTAATTTAGACTTCAGTTGATAACGAACTGTTTTATGTACTGTATAGTAAGACGCTTCAACATCATGAACGCTTCTTAACCACTGTTGAATTTCTTTATAACTATCAAACCCTTCTGGATCTGATAATTCCTGGTTTAGTTTTTCTTTAACTTCTTCTGAGATTAATGGCGTTCTTCCTGGACTTTTACCAATCTCTAGCAAGCGATCGAGTCCTCCTTCTCGATATTGACTCAACCACCTTGAAATTGTAACTCTATGACGACCTGTCACAGCAGCGAGGTGTCCTACTGTTTCAGCTTGATGTGTTTTTATTAAATAAAGAATTTGAATTCTTTCTTTCTTTTTTCCGATTTTTTGGTCTATTAGCAGCTTTTTAAGGGTTTCTTCTGACTCGGTAATATTGATTTTTAGTACTCCAGACATTGATTTATTTGCCGGCGATCGCTCTTAACTATTTATAACATTGTTTTATCCAATTGGTATTAGACGTTTAGCAGGTTAATTTTTTATTGACAAATCAGCTCGGAAATTGAGTGAGTGAAAATCAATTACAACAGTAAATTCATTGTCATTTTGTAAGATTTCACATTCAAGTAAAGGTTGATTGTCACCAGCGCTGATTGAGGATTTACGAGCTTGGTTCAATTCGCGTGGAGGGGAAAGATTATATTTTCTAATATCTTGAATATTTTTCGTGGGCTTAAACAATAAATCATTGGTGATTGTATTGATTATATAACTTTGTAAATATTGAAGACCTCGAATGTTAGTATCTTGTGTATCTTTGTTTAATATGCATAAAAGATTAACAATTTTAGTGATGACATCACGTTCCTGATAATGCCTAAATTCAAAAACACAAAAATTAAACCCAATAGTATTAAAATCAACTGTAATATTATTGTTATTGACTCTATATCTAAGCAAATGAAAATCGTGATTTGCCAGTTGTTTCAATTTAGGAGGAGGGGGAAGCCTATATGTGTTCTCTTGTCGATTATCAGGATCATTTTTTTTAGGGTTAAAACATAATTCATTGATGATATAAACTTCTAAATCTCGAAGAGATTGAAAAGGACTAGTATAGTCAGTTGTTTTAGTTATATTAAGACAATTATACAAGAAATCAATTAAATAAAAGCAGTCATAATTAATAAACTTAAAAGTATAGTAAGGAAAATAGTAGTGATTGTAGTATTGATGATTTAGTTCTTCTATTTTTATTATTTTATTCTCTTCACTTAATTGTATTAAGCTATTTTTAATATCATCAGCTTTTACAATATTATTAGCTGGATTAAATTCTTTTTGTAATTTTGTTTCATTGTTCGGTAGATTAGGATTATCTTGTAAATAGTCTAAGATATACGATTTGATAGGTTTTTCATTAAGAGAACTGTAAATAAAACCAAAAACAAACACAATCAATATTGCCAATAAAAATCGGGTTAGTAGGGAATGAAATACTACTTGATTTAAGATAGGATAAACAGATTCATAAACAGATAGATAGTTATACTTATACAGCAAATAAGTTATATAATACTCCGTAAAAAAAAATACAAAACCTCCAGCAATCACAAACAATAATTCAAGTTCAACAAATAGAACAAATAATGAAAGTAAAAATAGTAGTAAATAAATCGGTATAATTGGGGTCAAACAAACGAGTAGTTTAATGCAATCTAGTAACATTTGTAATCAATAAAACAATGAGCAGTCAAGTAGTTAATTTACTTATTAAAGTTGATGGGAATAAGCTTAGAGATTAAATAGTTAATATTAGGAGATAGGATTATTTTTAAGCTTAGAGATTAAATAGTTAATATTAGGAGATAGGATTATTTTGTCAAAAAGAAAGAAGGCCACAAATATAAGAAAAAACCACCAGCAAAATCGCCAAAGTTGATGATAACGAAGATAAGATATTGGTGGTTTATCTTTTTTCCGAAAATTTTTTAAAAGAGGAAAATCATATAGATTATTTTTATTTTCAATAATTTCCTGTTTATAACAAACCCAAGATAATAGTTGACTAATTAAAGAGGTATTTTTCGTTGATATGTCTTGAAAAAATAGTATGGTCTTTAGTTTGCTTAATAAATTTGCAAAAAAATTACTTGTTGATAGGTATTGAGTGTGTGCGATTAGAAAAAAACTTGGTGTTCTATAGAATATATCTTGAGGATGAAGAGGTTTACGTTTATTTTCATCTTCCTGACAATTCTCAGGAAATAATCCTTCTATCCTAGTAGCTACAGGATCGCTAGGATCGAGAACATTATACCAGTTGAATACAGATTTAAAATCATGTATTGTATTCCGCTTTACTAAATCAGGCCAGAGATCGGCAATTCGCCAGAAGGGAGAACCATAAGTAAGAAGTCCTTCGCATTTATCAAAGAGAGACGTTCGTGAAATTCTTTTTGTCTGCCAAATGGGACGATAAGGTTTTGGTCTTTCAGTGTTGTAATTGTTTGTATCGAGATCTCTTAATAATTGTTCGTCAGAAGGTTTTTTATCATCCCATTTTTCAATCTCTTTCCACATAGAATGAGAAACATAGTGCGAGAGTGTTGCTTCAGGCATAGAAAAAGCGTTGTAAGCAACTATAGAGCCAAGGCTATGAGACCAAACATACCAGCGGTCATAGTTAGAGATAGCCATTCGTACTAGAGCGTTAATCATACGACGCTGGATTGAAAAGCGAGGTGGAATATTAAAATCTTCAATCAAGTTTTTTCCAGAACCCTCAGCTTGTTGGTAAAGGCGAAGTTTCCCCATATAATCAGCAATAATACTCACTGGAAAATTAATATTAAGGGAAATGAAGATCTTTTGAAGAATAAAGAGAAAAGGCTGACATAGTATGAGAAATAACCCTATGAGAAAATACTCAAAGCGAGCTATACGACGAGAGGCCTTTTTTTCATCTTCGCTTGTATACCATTTAAGGTTTTCTAGATTTTTGTCAGGATCGTTAAGAATAGGATAGTTTTCTAGGGGAGCGGTTTTCCAAAGGCTTAATCCCCAAAGCCAAAATTTAATGAACTTTCCAAGGTTTTGGGGTCGGTCAATATCGGCCCACCATACTTCTCTAAGATGTAGATTGTAATTTTTTTTGTAACCTGAAGGTTTAATATGAACGTTAATGGGAGCATTTTTCCCTTTTTGCCAGGAAGGATGATCTGATTGAAATGTACCAGTTTCAGCACAATTAATATCAACAGATATTTCAACATAGCCCTTATTTATTTCTGATTGTAAGGAATCAACAATACTTTCAGCTACTCCTTTTAAACAACCAAACTCTTTTTGATCGCCAATACCATGAACAACCAGAATTCCTATGTTTATTTCGTTAGACATTCTTATCAATCAACTTGACATAAGCTTTAGACTATCATAGTCTGACAAGATTATCGGTTAATTTCTAAAGTAAATCTTAAGAAGTCTAAAAGTCTTGCTGTAATAATTTTTTAGATCTTAAATGAATGCCGTTAAGTTAAGAAGCGATCGCGGTTGCGGGTGCGCGGATAATATAACAAACTGTTCGTTATTTTACGTGCCGCTACGCGGATCTCTTCGAGATCGAGGTTTTGGTTTATGCGTTAATACTTACACATAAAACACCCAACACTATCAACACACTTTGAGAATTTTGGGCAGTGGCGCACCGCTACGCGTATCTCTCAGAGATCGAATATTAACAGCAGTCCTAAAACCGACAGAGGCGCGGGAAATCGCTCGAATTATGGTGACCCATTGTAGACGACCCTAGCAGATTCCAGTCGAGATATGAACTGTTGGAGGTTGAGAGTCGATTTTCCCACTTTGAGAATAAATAATCGCCAAATACACAAGCTAAAAAGCAAAACTCTAAGACGCACCCCTAGCAGTTGGGAGTTATCGCACCGCTACGCGGATCTCTTTGAGATCGCGATTATCTGCTTATACTATCCACCTAACCACTAAAACTATGCACACATGGGGGATGTCGGGAGTTTTCGCACCGCTACGCGGATCTCTTCGAGATCGCGATTATGCGCTAACACTATCAAATAACTCCCGTCAAGTATGCACACATAGGCGAGGTCAAGATTTTACGATCGCGATTATCCGCTTACACTCTCTAAAAAACCCACTAAGTATGCACATATGGGGGGGGGGAGTTGACGATCGCGATTATCCGCTTACACTCTCAAATAACACACATCGAGTATGCACACATGGAAGGCTTCGATCGCACTTATCCGCTTACACTCACAAACAACACCCATCAAGTATGCACATATGGGTCGGGAGTTATCGATATCTGTTCATACTCTCTAACAACTCCCGACAAGTATGCACACATCGAGAGGATCGGGGTTAAAAGCTTTGATTTGAAAGACTTAGAGGTAGATGAATGTGGGATAAACACAATTATCTTACGTTAATTACAAATACGATTGTTAATCATTAAATAAACTAGGGTACTTGATTAAAAAAGTATATCTAATCCTGCTTATTTTCGCTTCTATCGCGAGCAGTGGAAATCTATCTAATATATATGTGACTCGCGTGATGGCGTTTTTTCGTTTTTGCCTCGATCGCGATCGCTCCAAAACTCGCACTATCAAAAAGATGACGCTAAACCTCATTAGATAACCGTTTTCGCTTTTTTAGTTCATTTTTTCTAAAAAATCGCTGGATTCTATAGCCTATATGCCGTTGATTCAATCTAACAGTAACCCCAAACTCGTTTAATTAATATTGAACTTTTTACTGAAACTGTTAGTAACTATAAATTTATAGAATAATTTCTGATAGATATTTTAATATATACTAATAATTATTATCATTTTTATAACTAATAATAACTACGATTAATTGAGTCAATATTTTTATTACTGTTAGCTTGAACTAGTGCAACACCTGAAAATCGTTTATTACTGAGATCATCCGTTAACACTCTTATTTACTCTAAGTATTAATAGATAAATCGTTATTGAAAAGATTTTTTTTAATATCTATTTTTCAAGAATTTTGCAGACTTTATGTAGATGGTTAGCCATATATCATTTTCAGTCTAATTTGTTGGAAGATGGTTTTTGTTGTGAATTTAAATTGTCTTTGAGCGTCCACCAAAGTTGAATACCTTGAAATGGTAAAAGTCCTGTATTGATTTCCCAAATAGATGGATTATCATCATCTTCTGGGGTAGATATTTTTTCAATTAAATCTTTATCTAACATAGCAGTGTGAAGACAATTACCAAATAATTTCAAAGTATCACTAGGATAATTTACTATTACTTTAAAACTATCGCTAAGTATAGGAACAACCCAGATTAGTGTATCATTTTTACTAAGAACAAATTTATATCTAATTTACACTGGAACAGATTTATTTTTTTGAATATCTATATCCATTTTTCCAAGATAAAATCCTGGATACCTTTTATTTATATTTTCCTTAATATTTTTTATAACAAGATCTCGATATTTATGTTCATCAATTACTTGATCTGCTTTTTTATCCTCATCATCAATAGTTATTTTAATTATTCCCTCCTTTGACTTTTCTATCCTATTAGATTGACTTTTATCGTCAATAGTTACTTTAATTATTCCCTCTTCTAAATTTTCTATCCTATTAGATTCAATTCCCATCACCCATCGATAAGTTTTTTTTTCATTAGATAAATTTTTTAGTCGATATCTTTGTGTAATATCACCTTCTAATATATCTGAAGATTTTTCTTTTAGATCTATCACTAAACAATAATTTTGGATGATAAAATCATGTTTTTTTGTAATATATATGAACTGGTCTGCAAAAGATTTCCCTTCTCCTAAAGGAAATAAAGTAGAAATAAGTTGTTTTTTAGATTCATATTTTATTTCATTAATTAGATTTGCAGCAGTCTCTTTAAGAACATTTTTTGTATTTTCTAGTCCTTTTTCTCTCTCTATTATATTTTGTCTTTCTATAGTCAAAGTTATAATACCAGCACCCAAAATCGCTACACCTATACTTGGTGAAAGTGATGTAATAATATCTTTCATATATTTATTCATATCTTCTTTTATATTAATCCAGCCTAATGTAAATATTAAAGGTAATAAGATTAAAAACAGTCCTGCTAATATATAACCAAGAGCAATTAGTTGAATTTTTTGAGAATTTTGATTATTCATTGATTTATAATTTATTAGATGTTTTAGGTCTTTTCTGAGAAATAAGATACCAGCCTTCATCGGTTATCTTCGGATTCCAACAGTTATTTGTGGGGTTACAAGGCAGGTATCTTATTTCCTAGAAATCACCTTATTGAACTCTATTACCCATTTAATTATTTTAATCGAGCACGACTATCTGTTTATACTCTCCAATAACTCCCGAAAAGTATGCGCACATGGATCCGCTCTGGAGTTATCGATCTCGCAGAAATCCGCGTAGCGGTGCGGCAAATAAATCTAGTTTTTGTTCTTTAATCCGATTTTCCATCACCCCTCTCGGACAATTAACTCTTCTTCTTTGTCAAAAAATGTTGACATTAATTATTGAGTAGATAGTTTAAACCTAATGTTAATTATTGTGAATATGCTAAAGAACCAAGAAAAATGCCGTTCGTCAATAATGCCTACTGAGGAATTGGGATTTTACAGTCGAACGAGACAACCCCTGACATTCTCCATCAATAGTCAAAATAAAAACAATTTTGATGGTAGTGATCGAGAAAATTCCCAATAATTCCCGATCGAGAGTTATTGGAGTAATATTGCTGTTATGGAGCGCTTAAAGATAGGGAATAACATCAGATAAGGTGTATATACGCCAATTTATTACTGATCGTAATGGGATCTGTTGATCGCGAAAATCAGTTAACACTTCTCCCACAACTACCATCTAGCATACACACATCGAGGGGGTCTTATTGATCGTCATCATCAGTTAACACTCCTCCAACAATCCCACTAAGTATGCACACATGCTTCGGGAGTTTTCGATCGCAATTATGTGCTAATACTTCCACCACAACACCCATCAACTATACACACTCTCACGCTCAAGGAGTTATCGATCGCGGTTGTGGCTGGTGTTGCTGGAGTCGGTGGAAGTCGCGAGCGATTCTATCTTTTAACACTTCCCCCATAACTCGCAAATATCTGTTTATACTTCCAAAAAACAACTATCTAGTATATACACATCGACCTGGTTAGGAGTTATCGCACGGAATTAAGTGATCGAGGACAACTATATTGGAAAAGTTTACTATAAAGATCTATTTTTCAAAAATTTGCTCGTGTAATAAACGTGAGATAATTATTGAGAAATTCTTAGACAAGAGTAAATTCTGGATTGATAGAGTAATTAGTCGACACATACACTAAATATACCCACATGAGTAAACTCCAGTCCCTTTAACGGCATTTTCTCCGTGGCGATCGATACCCTCAATCACCCACAGTGGCGCGGTTTAGGGATGCGATCGATGCGCCGATAATATAACAAACAGTTCATTATGAAATTTTGGCGATCGCACCCGTTAATATAGTTAGGAAAAAGCTATATATAGCTGTCAATAATTATACCTATTTGTAGCAGGTAAAAAAATAGAAAAATAACCATACTAATTAATATCATTGTTACTTAAAATACACGACATTAATTAATAAAAAATAAGTCAATATTTTTATTTTTTACTAACAATAACTTTCTGTAGCGATCGAGGTTTATGCGTTAACACTACTTATAATATCTCCCATCACTATCAACACACTTTGAGAATTTTGGGCTGTGGCCCACCGCTACGCGGATCTTTCAGAGATCGAATATTAACAGCAGTCCTAAAACCGACTGAGGCGCGGGAAATCGCTCGAATTATGGTGACCCATTGTAGACGACCCTAGCAGATACCAGTCGATATATGGACTGATGCCGCTAGAAAGTTAATTCACCTGTTTGAGAATAAATAATCGCCAAATACACAAGCAAAACTCAAAGACGCACCCCTAGCAGTTGGGAGTTATCGATCTCAGAGAGCTCCGCGTAGCGGCGCGCAATCATCCATTTACACTTACCAATAACATCAGCCAAACTATGCACACATGGGGTGGTGTTGTGAGTTATCGCACCGCGTAGCGGATCTCTTTGAGATCGCACCAAGAAACAAAAAGCTTGAATTGTTGGCGGTAAGTTTTCACCGTATCGGAGCAAGCTAACCCATTAGCGATTTCTTCAGAGAGAATTTTTGAGAAAGGAGTCGGTAAGGATAAATTTTGGTGAAAACGGTCAAGAGCAGAAGACATCAAGGTTAGAGCAAGGAGGGATAAGAATAATTATCTTACTTTAATCCATAAAACCAGTGTTTGATGTATCTCGGACAATATAAAATTTTTATTTAGTTTTAGTCTAGTAGTTTTATAGTTTTTAATAGTAGCTATAATAATCATATTAATATTAATTTTTTTGATTATGACTGATTTTGATAATAATCACCCTCACAATGGAAAAGACATATCTACAGAGAAGTCAGATAATAATTCCCCTCCTAATGGAAATGGGAAATCTACAGATAAGTCATACAAAAATTTCTTTCCAGGAGGATGTATAACATTAATTATTTCTTTGTCTATCATAACTATTATAGATTTAATTATATCTGTCTTACTTCATGAAGAAAATACAATTATTTCTCTACCAGTTTTTGTTATAACTTTTTTTGGTATTTTAGGTGGAATTATTTCATCTATAACAACAACAAGTAATAGAGATAAATTAGAACTTCCTAGTTATGAAAATGAAACGTTAAAATTAGGCTATATAAAAGATAGTTTAATTGGTATAGCTGGAGCATATATAATCTATTTTATTTATAATAGTGCGACTATAGGTGGGGATTCTATGGTCTGGTATAATGTAGGAGTGAAAGACAAAATAGAAGTAGCTTCTTTATCAATAATAGGTGGTTATGGAGGTAAATTAATCATAGATATTATTTTAAATAACACTATACAAAGACTAAAAAATATTGAGGAAGATTTCAAACAAAAAAATGATACTTTAAAAAAAGAAATAAATCATGTTAATAAAGAAAGTGAAAAACGTGCAGATGCAAATCAAATTCTACAAATATATTTTACAGACCCGTCGATTCCAGAAGATTCGCTTAAAGAAAAATTACTGAATATTATAGATAAAGCTACAAATGAAACTATTCAAGAGATCTTTATTTATGTGAAAAACAAACGTAAAGAAGCTTGGAGGACAAAAAAACATAAGACAACTGGATTAATAGAAAGAACTATACCTATTTTTAGAGCATTAACTAAATCTAACTATGGAAAAGATAAAACTCAATATTATGCCCAATTAGCATATGCTCTTAAAGACAAATCAGACCCTGAATTATATGAGTTAGAGGAGGCAAAAAATAATTTAGAAATTGCTTTTAATTTATTACAAGAATATATTGATATCCCATATATTCAGCCTTCTGATTACAGCTTTAATTGGTTAATATGTATGTTAGAAATAGATCGGAAAAATAATAAAATAGAATACAATGATACTGAAAAAAATATAATTCGTCAAAGATTACATTCATCATTTGTATGTGAAAAATTTAGTAAAATTTGGATAAATACAGAAGAAGATAAAGACAGTGTACGTGTTAAAAGGTGTAAAGACTGGTTAGAATATCCTGTGCGAGGACAGCTAGAAGATGAAATAAAAAATAAAACATCACCTCAAGAAAATAAAACATCACCTCAAGAAAATTGTATCTTAACCTAATAAATAGCAGAGTTATTTTTCAAAAATAGAAATTCAAAAAATGTGTCAAAATTTTCTGTAATATATTCATTGACACATTTTGCCATAGTTAGGGGGGGGGTTAGGCTGGCGAGTGAAATTTGACGAAAAGTGAAGGCTCGCTCCATCCAACTTCACCACTATATTTGATATTTTTTTACTGGCGAGTGAAATTTGACGAAAAGTGAAGGCTCGCTCCATCCAACTTTACTACCATTTTTGGCATTTTTTTCCTATTAAATTTTAAGCATTACAAATATATTTCATACATTTTCTATAAAATAGATTAACTATCAGAAAAAGCAGCTTTTCTTTTAGTCATCATAGATTCTCCAAAAACGTCTTTGAGCCATTTTTTAAGAATACTAGTATCAATAGTATTCATAGCTTCAAAAACTTGGTTAGGGTCGAATTTAGTGGTAGTTAACACCATTGATAAAACCATTTCATTAACTTCAGAATAAGGTGCAGAAGATGAAAGAGATTTATATTTACCGAAGAGAGATTCTATAATATCTGAAAAAGCAGGAAAAACTTTATTGTTAGGAATTTTATTGCCTTCAAAAGTTAAGTATTGAGTGACTCGATCGATGTTTTCTTTAATCCAGGATACATCGGGAAAAGACTTAGATAATTCCCGCCAAATTTGAGCAGATTGTTGGTGTAAACCATCTTTGTTTAATAGCTTTTTAGCAGCCCGAAAAACTGAGATAATTTCTTCATAAAAATGAAGTTCTTGTTGATAATTTAAAATCCATTCAAATTTGTCTAAAAATTTAGATTTGGCAATGTTAAAATCATGGTGAATCCGAGAGAAGTCTTGTTTTTGCCAGTATTTAAGTATTTTGAGACCCCATTTAATCATAACATCTACATTGTGATATCTGGCTTTATAACGAGGCGCACTCGAAGTCAGAAGTCAGAAGTCAGAAGTCAGAAGTCAGAAGTCAGAAGTTGGATGACCTCCAGAAGTGTTCATTGAGATAATTTTTCAATTGAGTTGAGATGTTTGAAGGTAGATAGTTGTATTGACAAAATTTCTAAATTAAAGGCTTTAATAATCCCATTAATTTATATTTACGACCATGAACATTCTTTAATTCTTGGTAATAATTTTGCCATCCTTGAATATTATTTGCTTGGTAATAAGCCTGACGAGCTTGTTTCAACCAATCAACTGCTGCATCATAATACTTAGCTTTTCCAGAATTCATAATTCGTTCTGCTTGAGAAATTGCTTTTTTAATAACCCATTCGGCGTTATAAGGTATAATTTTTTTTAAGACACTTTGATCTAGTAAATAAGAATCATTATCTAGTAAAGTGATCGCTTCATCAATCAAGTGTTCTTCCAGAAATATATCGACTTTTGCTCTTTGTCCATACCAATCATCATAACTACGTAAATAATCTAATAAATCTTTTTGCAAATTTGACCAATCTGACCCAGCTAATTGTTTAAGTTTTTGATAATCTGACAAGGAGGGTTGAGCTTCCCAGGTTTTGATCTGTGCCATTAAAATCGTTTTTACATCGTTTAATTGTTCTGCTAATTCAACTGTCCATCGTCCTAATTCAGCTTGAGAGTCTCCTTCTTGAGTTAATAATCCGGCTTTAGCGATCGTCAGTGCTTTTTCTAACTCTCCAAGTTCAAGTAAGATCTTTGCTAAAGCCAAAGCAAGTTCTGTAGTTGTCATTAATTGTTGAGCTTCACTCATAGCAGTTTCAATTCTGCCTAAACGAGCTAAACAAGTTAAATAACTTTCAATTTGTCCTTCAGCTTTAGCTAAATATAAATATTCTTCGTAACGCTGTTGTGAAGATAAGATTTTCAGTCGAATTGACGTTAAAGCCGCAGCATAGTAAATTGGGTCATTTGTCTCATCAGCTGTGTTAGTAGTAATTTCTCCTTGCAACACTCTTTGTAAAGGTGGATAATCCCAGCCTTGCTCTAAAGCGGCTCTACTCATGGAAAAATCTACTGACCATTCATTCTCCCAAAATTGTAATTTTACTTCCCAATCAACCTGGTCAGCCTCATCTAATTCGATTGATAAAAATGCTTCGGTGAAAACTTGGTTAAGCAGTTTAGCAGTCTCATAAGCTTCGATGCCATAATTATCAGCTTCATCCCAATTCTGGGTACAAGTTTCTGTAATGGCTTCCAAGCTCAGCAAAGCATTTTCGACATCTCCTTGTTCAATTAGAGCTTGGGCATCATCAATGAGGCTGGATAATTCTTCATGAACATTATCTAGATCGTTCCATCCTTCCTCTAAATATCGAACTTCATCTGAGATAATGCGAAGTACTTTACGACGAATGGATTTAGTATCTATTTGTTGACGAGAGGAAGAGGCAGGAAGAGACGAGGGGGCAAGGCGATTGACCCAATTTTCAATCGGTTCGATTAAAGTAGGTTCATAATTAACTAACTCGGTAATTAGGCGTTGTAGTTGTAAAGGATTCAAACGAGCCAATAATTGTTCTAAACTAGGACGAGATAGCACATTTTGGGGATACAACTGGTAGTAATATAGAGTAGCAATAATATGCTTACACCATCCACCCCAATCATAAGGGCAAGTACAAGTTGCTGATTCTATGGTGCTTGAGGATAAATGGACGCTGACAAGATAATTATCTTCTTGTGAGCCTTCTACTTTGGCCTCTAAGAGATTCTCTCTACGAATAACCTGGCAAACATAACCTTCTTCACAATAGTCTTTTCCTCTTTGATGGGATTGAGGCGAACTATTTGCTTTAATAATAGATTCTAGCTGAGATCTACTAAAACTAATAGACATATTTTTTCTTATACAGAACCAGAGACCTTCATTTATTGCAAAGCTTAGAGAATTTTGACTCTTGATGTCAAAAATTAATAGCTCGATATCTCCGAGGAGCTGATGTAATTTTGAGATAGTGGCGATTTGTATATTCTCTGGTTGTAGTTGAAGTTTAAGAGCGCTTATTGGCAATGTATGGAGACCGGAAGGCTCAAAACTTCTATCTAGAGATTTTATCGTTTTTCGACATTATTAAAGAGTGCAGCCTTCTGCTAGTTGTTAAATTTCTTGCTCTTGTGGCTTTTGGGAATTTTTGTTTCACTCTAGTGCCGATCTATTAATATATTCTATTTTTTCAAATTAATAGACTACGAAACTGATTTTTTCAAAGGTCTTGCTAAAATCAATTCCTCCCGCCCCAAAGCCTCTAAAATTTCAGAGACAGATATTCCTAGTTCTTTAGAGAGCTTTTGACATCCTTCCCAACCTTCTTCTGTTACGCTTAATCTTCTATGCTTCTTATTTGTCCCACGCTTAAGGGGACGACCATCTCTATTGAGATTTTCTAATGATTTTGGATGAACCACTTGTCTTCTTTGTAAATGCTATATTCCTTCACATATATAGTCTATCAAAATTATTTGCTCAATTCAGTAATGTAGTCTATCATATTGAATGAGGAAATGAAGAACTGAAAGCAATGCGCGACAGCTTGCAACCCTGGAAACGCATTGCTAATCACTTCTTATGTAAAATACAAAATTGTATTACAATGATAGACTATTATTTAGCTCAAAATCAAGAACCTCGAGAACTACAAGATCTCGATGAATGGTCAAATCAAAGAGATCCCAACGCCGATGCGTATAGTGCAGGGGAGTCTGATGCCATCATCGGTGCTGAGCCAGATCCCAAGTTGATAACCAATAAATTTTATTGGTCGGGATATCAATCAAAGCAGTTTGAGTATTACTGCCGCAAATACGGAATTGAGCTAGAAACAGAATTCTAAAAACTGATTAGAGAGAAAATAATATTTCTCTCTAATTAATATGGCACATTAATACATCTCATTAGATAGAAAAAGCAGGAGATGGAAGAGGATTATTGTGCCTTTTTTGAAAGCCTTAAATCGAGACTAAGCAAAAACAATTCAAGACATAAGGAAGCACGTTGATGTTTATAAATGGATTCGATTTACCAGAAAGTAATAACGGAATAGTTTATTTTCCAGGCTCTCCGCGTCAATACAGGGTCGATTGCAAAGCCGGAATTTTCAAAATTGGAGAAACAGATATGCTAGGAAATTATCTAAAAATGGAGGTATTAGGATGTTATCCTTTCCAGAAAAAAATCTTTAACTATCCACGTCAACCTTGGCTAGAGGTGTTTTTTATCGATAAAGACAATGCCTTCAGCAATATCCTCTTCAAAACTGAGTCGATAAATAACTTTATAGAACTGATGAGGAAGTTAACATTAAGATCCCAAACAATTTCCACACAAATAGTCAATGCTAAGACATCGAAACGACAAAGCGATCGAGGAACGTATTATGCGGTTGAATTTAGTGCAATCGATAATAAACCAGAGCGAATAAAACAACTAATTGAGTTTACCAAAAGTCAGGGTGAACAATTATATTCATCGCGATTTGCAGATGATGTTGGTGAAGTGCAATTAGTTGAACTAGAACAATTACCTTCAGCTAATAACCCAAAAAAATTAATTAGCAACTCTCAAGAATTAGAAATCTTCTAATTCTTTTTCTACTGAAGTAGGAGAGTCAAAGTGGGCGAATAAGTAAAAAAAAAATTCGCCCACGAGAAAATAGTTAATTTAAGGAAAATTTAACAATTTAACAGGCAGTAAAAACCAGGGAGTGGGAGCGATCGTGAAGGTGAGCGGAGTCGTATGTCAATTGATATTGATAATTAAATCAAGTTTATCTAGTTCATGGGAGGTATCTCGATGAGCTGGAGATATTTCACCAGAGGAGAATGCCCAATATGTTGGGGGCTGAGAAGAGACTGTAGGCAAAGCCTAGAAACTTTGTTAGTGCATTGCCGCTATAGAGAAGCGAACCCGCCAGACTGGGAAGAAGTAAGGCCCGATGCATGGGGATTTATGATGTGGAGGCACATCAGCACACGTGCATCATATAATAAGTCAAATCCTGGTGCAGCTTGGAAAGAACTGCAGAGAATAAACAAGCAGAATAAACGATGTAAAGAAGCCCACAGAGGAGAATTAGGGTTAACGATCGCAATTCTCGATCGCGAGATAAGAAAGGTATTAGAGCAACTAAGCTTGAGTGTAGCTGACAGAGAAAGATTGAGATCGCGTTTTGCAGTAGTAACAGATAATGTAGAGGAGCAAGATCGCCTAATAGCAGAAAGTGGCTGTAAGTCGGTAAGCCAGTGGCAAAAGCTAGAGGTGGCGGTAAGCGATCGCCTGCCAGGGGTGAAGGAAGGAGGGCGAAGTCTTTTAGTTAGAGGGGATGGAATACTGTGTCCGATCGCCAATGGAAAAGGAAAGTATATTGGATGGCAAGTTCGTCTAGATAACCCAAGCAATGGGAACAAGTATGTCTGGCTAGCTGGCGAGAGAAAAAGGGCAAATAGACCAACATCTCACCTGTCATCTGGAGAGCTGCCGATCGCTTTATATGCCCCAGACAGCAAAATACTCATTGAGAGTAAGAATAATACTATAGGATTAGCAGAAGGAATAGGGTTTAAGCCCCAAATAGCAGCCAACCGACTGGGGATACCGTTTATTGGAGCAAGTTCTGGAAATTTTGCTGGGAGTGAGAAATTATTAAAACAATATTTAGATTTTCTCGGCTGTAACAAAAGTACAAGAATAGTGTTGTTTGCGGATGCAGGAGCAGTCAATAATCGTAGTGTAGTTCATGTCTATAAAAAGACGATCGATCTCTTAGAGAGCTGGGGATATAGGGTGGCGATCGCCTGGTGGGGTCAAATCTCAAAAGAAGACGGAGACATAGATGAAATTCCAACTGAGAAGTTAGAAACGATCGACTACATAAGCTTCAAAGAATTTCTCAGTTTTGCCAATGAGGAAATAATTGACCGACAAAAACCGCTAGTTAGAAGCGATCGCCTAAAACCAGAAGAAGAAGCCAAATGGTTCAAGGGTACGATCGACTCTACCATAACCGAGCAGCAAAGAATATTAAAACTGGCGCTCCAAAAAGCTATTTTAGGGAGTGAAAATAGTGAGAAGTGCTCGCCCAAGATAACTGGTTCTAACGCAGTCAAACTAAGAGAAACTCATCGACTGAGCTACAAAATTGACCATCGTATACACGAACCAAGATTACCAGATTTAACAGATTTAATACCGTGGAAAGGAATATTAAACCTAAAAAGTGCCAAGGATACAGGTAAATCTTATCAAGTAAGGAAAATGATTGAAACTGCTAAACAAGAAGGCAAAAAAATCATTTCTATTACACCCAGAATAGCATTAGGAAGAGAACAAGCGGTCAGATGGGAGATCAACTGGATAGACGATAATGGCTACACATATTGGGTAGAAATAGAGGAAGAACTAACACAAGAAAGTCACAGGCAAAAAGACTTCTTAGACGAAGATAAAGTGACATTTATTAGTGCCAAAGTTAAGAAGAAAGTAGCCAAGAAAACAACTAATATACACGAAGCCGAAGCTCTAGGAGTATGTTGGGATAGCTTATATAAACTGTTTCAATCTTCCTGGTATAATGCCCTAGTAATAGTGGACGAAGCGGAAGCTGGAGTCAAGCATTTACTAACATCTTCCACGTTAAAAGGAAAGCGCTCGATGATTTTATCTGGCTTGGAAGATAAAATACCAGAATGCTTGGGTAATGGAGGAATGTTAGTGTTAGCAGATGCGGACTTAAGTGACTTACCGATCGACTACTTTAAATCGTTCTATCCGCCAACAAAAATAACAACGCTCGTCAACACCCACAAAGCACCAAAGCCGTGGCATATCCAATTATATATCTCCCAAAAAGCCAAAGACAAAGTATATGCCAAACTGCTAAAACTAATAGCCAAAGGCAAAAAAGTACTAATACCAGTTGACTCCCAAAAAGAAGCCAGAGCCTTAGAAATTAAACTGAACCAGTTATTCCCAAATAAGAAAATCTTGGTAGTCGATCGCCAATACACTCAAACCAAAGAAGGAAAGGAATTTGTCGAGAATATTAACTCTAAATTAAAAGCAGAAAAATTAGATGTTTTAATTTATACTCCGTCAATAAATATGGGAGTAAGTATCGATGTCAAAGTGTTCGATCTGGTAGTAGGATTTTACTACGGAGTCTTAGAACCATCAGAAATCAGACAATCACTAGCCAGATATAGGATTCCAGTTCCCAGACTGATATGGTGTAATCCGATGGGTTTATTCCCAGATCAATGTCGTACAACCAACGCTAAAGAAATAGGAAGTAACATTTTTAAATACAATAGGGACGCACTAGAACAGTTAGCAAGGTACAAGAAACAGCGTGAATTAAAACGAGAACCAGATGATGATGAAATTCTAGTAGCTCTTCAAGACATGCGAGATTTTAAGAAGAAAGAATGGTTAGACGTACACATAAAAACCTATTGTAAAATAATGGCCAGGAGGAATTATGGATTACATAATTTAGCAGCTTTATTAGAGCATCAATTAAGGCAAGAAGGACATAAGGTTAAAGTTAGAAAAGATTACGTAAATAATGGTTTAAGCGTCAGTATAGGTGAAATAAAGCAAGAATTAACTGATGCACAGATTCATCAATTTACCACAGCACAAAAAATCTCAATGGCTGAAGCTCTAGAACGTCAAAAAAGACGTGGTAGCTTAACCGAAGAGCAGACAATAGAATTAGATAAAGCTCTCTTACAAGACCAATTGCCAGGGGTAGATTTAGATAATTTTGAGTTCAATAAGAAGCTCCTCTTAAATAAACGACAGTTTTTGAAAGCTACTCGTCTATTTTGGTTATACCAGAATCGGGATGCTTGTATATTTTATGACCAAAAGAAATGGTCGAGGGTTAAAGATAAGTATCTAGATTTTGGACTAATTTACTTACCAGATATTAGAGCCACACTACCCCTTGTTGAATTAATTGACGAACTGGGACTTTTTAACTTAATAAAGCTGGAGAATAGCGAGCAGGTATATACGAAAGACGATCTCGACGTTATAGAGTTTTTTAATCGAGCGCTGGCACATAAAGAGCGAATCAAAAGAACTTTAGGATTAACGATTACTTCTGATACTCCACCAATCCAGTTAATTAATAATCTGCTAGGGAAGTTAGGAATTAAAGTGAAATCAAAACGAGTACGTGTTGATGGAGTACGACATTATATTTATAAGCTCGATCGCCAACGAATGGAAGATAGCGATCGTCAATTACTTTTAAAGGCGTTTGAGTTAAAGTACCAAACAGCATTGAGTGAGCTAAAGGTAACAGGCAACAAGCAAAAAGCAACTGTCCCACCCCAGCCCAATAATATAAAGACCAGTGATGGGGTAGGACAGACCAATGTTGAAGTTTCGCCACAAAATAGTGTCCCATCTGTGCCCAATAATATAAAGACCAGTGATGGGGTAGGACAGGCACATGTTGAAGTTAAACCACAAAAAAGTGTCCCACCCCAGCCCATTAATATAGAGACCAGGGATGGGATAGGACAGCCTGATGTTGAAGTTGAACTCCAAAAAAGTGTCCCATCCCAGTCCAATAATATAGAGACCAGGGATGGGATAGGACAGGCACTAGTTGAAGTTGAACTCCAAAAAAGTGTCCCATCCCAGCCCATTAATATAGAGACCAGGGATGGGGTAGGACAGCCTGATGTTGAAGTTCAGCTGCAAAATACTGTCCCATCCGAGACTATTAATATAGAAACCAAAGCCGATGGGACAGGACAGGCACTAGTTGAAGTTGAACTCCAAAAAAGTGTCCCACCCCAGCCCAATAATATAGAGACCAGGGATGGGATAGGACAGCCTGATGTTGAAGTTCAGCTGCAAAATACTGTCCCATCTGTGCCCAATAATATAAAGACCAGTGATGGGGTAGGACAGTTCAATGTTGAAGGGTACTCGAGCCAGGATCTAGAGTATTTGGCTACTCATATTGAGAGGATCTGTCGAGGTGAGACATTTTTACTCGAATTTCTCAGTCAGTTTTCAACTGCAGTTTTAGAGAAAGTGTGGGATGTTTTAGCAGTGGTGCGCGACCCCTTCTTCGTGTGTCAATGTTTAGAGACACTGCGGCCCTCATTTGGCCGTGAAGCACGATTCTTATTAGAAGCCAGTTTTTAGAAGTGTTCTAGTAGTCTGTAAAAGGCCATAGGGTCTCAGTATCATAGGTATAAAGCTGACCAGGTCAAAAAGAGGTCTAAATCATGGGTAGAGCCGCAAAAAGAAAGGCAGGTCGTTACGGTCATAGTGGTTTTAATCCGAAGAAAAAATCTCAGCCAAGAGCACAAAAAACAATAGCTCCTCTCATGGGAGCAGTTGAATCTCAGGTAAGTCCCAGGAATTCTCCAGAGCAATCAGTTTTAAAACTACTCCCAGAAGAAATATTAGAAATATATCCAATGGCAATGTTTTTAGAAGAGTTTACTTTTGAACAACTCTTGCAAGCAGTAGAAGAATATTTAAGTATTCACGATTTTCAATGGAGTGGTTATAGTTGTCCACAACTAAAAGGACTGGCTATTGAAATAGAATTGACTCAGCCAGATTATCCTGGAGATATGGCAGATGCGATGTCTACGATGGCTTTCGCTAGTTGGTTGAAAGATAAGCCGTTAACGGAACAATCCGCAAGAAAATTTTGTCAAACCCTTTGTTCGATTGCTCAAGGAATGTACTATCTCCATCTTTATTCGGGGCCAATCTTTGCCAAAATAGAAGATGCTTTTGAGAGTGCTATCGAACTTCAATATGCTTTATTTCCAGATAGCGCTAAATTAAAACAATAAATCGACTGTTCTAGGAGTCCCAAATAATATAGAGACCAAAGGAGAGATAGAACACCTAAAACTTGAAGTAGAGCTACAAACAAGCGGAGCATCAGCTGCCAATTATATAGATGACGACGAGCAGGGAGAGCCATCTGAGATTCAGCAGGACTTATGCTCACACTTTGCCAAAATATATGACAGCCGCTCGGCAATTGAACAGTTAGCCCTGATGCTCGCGTCCCATCGATAGTATTGATGCTCTTCAAGATTTAAATAAATGTGAGTTTTACGGTCACGCAAAGCGTGCGCTACGCGAGCGCGATCGATACAACAAAGCAGCAAAATTATTGCCCGTTGCTAAACAAAAAGAGTTACGGGAATATGCCCAGAAATTAAACGAGCTTGAAGGAGAAGAGCGAGCATCAAGCTATCTAGAACGATGGCAAAAACTTGCAGGGAAAATTGTCAAGGTATTCCTAAGTAATGCGGGAGCTTTGCTAACTAAAACAGGTCGATTTATGGGGCTAAAACTTGTAAAAGATAATTGTCTAGCTCAGGTTGAAATGGTAATATTCATTATTATCAGCCGAACAAATTAGAATTTTCTTCTCGATTTAAGGAATTAATTAATCCCAGATTTGGTTAGCAACATTTAAAATTTTTGGGCCCAATTCAGCACGAATTTGGTTTTCAATCAGTCTCAAACCCCTGCCTAAAATAGCTAAAGAAATCAAACCAACCAAGAGCCCTAAAGTTAATTGATGATGAATTGTCACGTGGTTCATAATTCCTCCTTTTTTGGGTTCATTAGATTTCTTGTAATTTTGAGCAGGAAGCTAATAAATCGGAGCGCCCCTTTCTATTAGTTGTCAGGAAACTGGTCAAAACTTACGCCACAATTGAGAAAAGTTCACAATGTTAGGTACTTCAGAATGAACGTTCGTTATAAATAAGTCTCTCTAAAAAGCGATCGCCAAGTCGTGTCATAAATAATCGTCGCTCATACTATAGAGAAGTTGTCAACCAACAACGCCGAGTCAATTCCGTTATTGACAACATCTACAACTCCAACTGCTAAGGTAAAGGTACCGGAACTTTTAAAGGTATAGGAAAAGCGCGAATATTCTGTCTCTTGGTTGAAGATCGTGTTTGACGAGACCAAATTACTGTTTGTATCTGCGAGTTCTAAGGCTGTACCTGGGGTAATGGAGACGAAAGCGAAATCGTTAAAGACACTATCGGGAGCTCTTTCGTTGGTGAGGAAGTTAAAATCAAAGCTCAAAGTATCCCCAGCAGATACATTAACTGTTCGCTTAATTGCCGACCCTTCGGTAGTAAATCCGTTGCCCAGTAGCTCCAATTCTCCTGGTTGCAATCCTACGAAAACTTCTAAGTCCAAATCACTTGCCGAACCAGCTCCATTAGTTAGTAAAGCTTGGTTGGTTCCCTCAGTCGGGTTAGGGCCAAACAGAGCAGTTTCAATCTTTACATTGCCCAAAGTTTGCCAATTGGGGAAAGTGTCAGTGGCAGTAGTAGTCTCAAATCCCCTATTAGGTAAGTCTGGAACCACTTTAATGGTAAGTTCGTAATCCCCCTGGCTGAAACCTTCTCCACTCCCCTCGATCGAGGGATTGTAATTTAAGTTATCAAAACTACTCACCCCTAGGTAGTAGGTGCCGCTTGCGGTTGCAGTGAAGTCGATGTAAGAGTCTGGACCAAATGATTCACCTGGAGCTGGATCGTTATCGCTTACAGCAACCTCATTACCAGCAGAGTCGAACAGCCGTAGCACTGAATTTAATCCAGAGCGCAAGTCTGTATCGATATCGAAAGTTACTCGCTCCCCAGCATTTAATTGCAACTCAAACAAATCTACGTCTTGGGAAACAAAAATATTGGGATTGTCGCCAATCCTGCCTGTAAAAATTGCTTTTACTGTTGGATTGGTAGGAATACCTATACCTGTGGCGATCGCCTGCAAAATGATATCGTTTGGCTCCGGTACGGGTTGAGGTACGGGAGGGGTACTCAATAGTGCTTGAATTGCCTTGTCTGCTTGAATTAAACCATAACCGCTACCGTTATCGAAACCTACGTCAAACCCTGGCGTAGAGGGGTCGTCCATATCCAGAGCCGTACTCTCTAGAGTTTGGTAAATAACTTCAGGACTCGTACCTGGAGCAGCTTCGAGCATTAGAGCCGCAACCGCAGCCGCGTGAGGAGCGGCAGCCGAAGTGCCAAAAAAGTTCGGGAAGCCGTCCCCTTCTGGGTTCCTGGCATTCGAGGGAGGAAAGAAAGTGGTATTAGTGCCGTCTGGAGCTACAATTTCAGGTTTCTGACGTATTTCGGGAGTTGCCAAGCGATTGCCAGCCGTGTCGAATAAAATTGGCGTTCCCCCTGCTGAGGAAAAAGACTCTAACCGTGCTGGATTAACGCCAAACTCTGGCGTGTTTTGATAAAAAGCTGCCCCAACCGCCTCAGCACCACGAGCATTGTTATGACCGTATGTTGTTGGACTCTGGGTATCGTATTCGTTGACGCTACTACTACCAAATCTTACGTACTTGATAAAACCTGCTTCTGGACCAGCAACTTGGGAAATAGCGAGATTGAACTCTGTCTCTGTACCTGAGAAGCCGCCGTTGTTTGTGAATTGAATTATTTCTACAGCATCAGCACCAATATTATCAGTTACGCTAAAATCTAAGAGATTAGTACCTGTTCTGTCAAAAAGGAAAATATCGAGGTCGTTTGGGGAACCAGCACCGCCACTGACGGAAAAGAAAGCCGAATCCCACTGAAAAGAAATAGTTAAAGTGCTGTCGACTGGAATAGTAACGCTCTGGAAAATATCAACTCCAGCCCCAGGATCGAAATCGTGGAACTGCCCGCCAAAAAAGGTATCTAACTGACCGCTTGCCCTGAACTCGCTTTCGTAAGAATTACGTCTGCGGTTACCGGCAGAGGAAAAATAAGAAACCCCGCTTGCCACAACTTGGTCGACAGCTTGAGCAATAATTCCATCTTGGAACATTGGCTCGGCAAAGTAAATAACGTCATCGACGATAACATTACTACCAGCTACGCTTGCTAACTCGATAATGCCGTTGGCAAAACTAGCTTGACCCAGGAATGCTGAGTGGAAAGCCAATGCTGCACCAGGAGCTACGTCATGAACCAATTGCGCCATGCCGCGACCTTCATCAATACCGGGAAAAAATGGCTCGGTTGAGGGTAGATCCTGCAACACGTTGACTGGAGTGATATTGCCTAACGGATTGCCAGTACCAGGTAGGTCGCCGCTGAGTATGTCAGCAGATTCTCCTCCTAGATTATTGTAACTATCAGAGAGCATGCCTACAGTGACTCCCGTCCCCTTGACCCCAAAGCTGGTGCGAGCGACATTAGACCTCATCGCTAGGTCCGCCTGGCTGTCAGTAGCTCCTACATTAGTTAAGGTTAGGGGCGCTCTGGCAAATTGCAGGCTCTTTAAACTTGCCATTTGCTCGAGCGCCGCGAGCGGCAAAATGCCCGAAACTGCATTACCAAAGACCTCTCCATGGGTCAATCCTAAAGCTTCTAGGTCGGCTAGTAGTTGCCCAGCATCTGTAGCTGCATAGGCATCTATCACCACTTGTCCCTGGTTTAGTATTTGTAAGGAAGAACTATTAGTTGTGAAGGCTGAATATGCTGTTGATAGTCCTCCTGAGAGTGCAGCTAGCTCAAAGCCTACCTTGTAAATAAATCGATCGGACTTCAAATCAGAAAAAGAAAATCGATGTTTGCTCCCCGTGATCGAAAGTAAAGATTTATTTGACTGCCCCTGAACGTAGGTATTTTCAATGTTGGCAATAATTGTCTGGAGATTATTGCCTTCGAGCAACTCTGTCGCTCGAAGATCGTCATATTGTGTTCGAGCTAAATTTGTTATTGTCTGATAAGGGGACTCAGGTTGGTTTGCGATTATAGGTTTTTGAGAAGTTATTTCTCTACTCTCTATTTCTTCTCTGGCAAGCGACCCTAATTGTTTTAATCTCGATCGATGCAGGAGTCTGGTATTTCCCGAACTTGGTATTTCTAGACTTCCTAAAAACTTATAGAGGATCTGAAACCAAGAAGAATTATTAAACATCTAAGTTCTCATAAAAAAACTTTTTCCACCCTACTTTAAGCTTCAGGCTTGAACAGAAGATCCAGACCTTAACAGAGATTGATAAAAATTATACCAATTTCGTAAAATTTCACTACAGATGGGAATGACAATGAACTGGCGCTGTTCAAAAACTGGCGTGTAAAACGAAGGGGTTGACTAATAGATCGGCGAAAAATGGTCAAAAGCTCATCGTATCGTGTTGAGGTAAGAGGTAAAAGGTAAGAGGTAAGAGGTAATAAGTAATAGGTAATAGGTATGAGCGCACTCTCTAAGCAATTTTTTAAATTTAAAGTATCTTATTAATGCTATTATACTACCATAAAAATATCTATTACCTATTACCTTTTACCTATTACCTCGTCATGAGGCTGAACGTAAAAATTGCTTAGAAATTACAACAGAAGCATCATTAAAATGATAGTTTTTATTGATTTCTGTATAAGCTTTAATTACTCGAATGGCAAATTGTTCATTGTTCTGTCTTTTCTTGAATGGTAATGTTAGTGTTGTTCATAGCTTATTAATTGAATAGCTAGGTTTTTAGGAAGACTTTTTAATAAGAAATAAAGCGAGCGTAGAGCTAAGAAAATGGCAATAATTTCTGATTTTATCGAGTAGCATACTAGTCGGTAATGTCAATTTTTTGGTAGTAAATAAGAAGGGGGAGCGAGAATTAAATTAGCGGAGGTTTTGGGTTAATAAGTAATAAAAAAAGTTGGTCAGACTATCTTACCGATTACCTATTACCCATTACCTATTAACTAGTACTTATTACCTTTGTGAGGCAGAGCCCGAGGGTTTGGGTTTAGGAGGACGGCTCTCCATCGCAATAGAGAGGTTTGCCGCCGAATGTTTCTCTGGTGGTGGGCTGTTTGCACCCTTTGCAGATGAACTTATAGATGCGGGTGTGAATGAGTCTGTGGTGCCTAGGGTATATTCTCTAACGTGAACGTATTTGCGAGGGCGTACGAGGGGTTTTTAAGTGATGGTTTTATTTTCGCAGTGGGTGGGGGGCTACTAAGGTTTTTAAATTATTTATTCTCTTAAAATAAACACTTCAAAAAGCTTATAAAATTTCTAGAATATTTTTTATGTGTTACAAAACTAACTGACTTGACGTTCGTCATCTACACCACCTACTCTTTGGATTTTCACATCTTTCCACTCAATAAGCAGATTGCCATCCAAAGCAGCAACTATGTCTAAAAAAGTTTCTAATGTAGGATTGCCTTGATCGGAAATAGCTTTTGCTAGCATACTTCGACGATTGACAGGAGTGGCTTTTAAATCTCCTTTGGCTTTTCTGATTTCACAATACCGTCTATTGAGTGTGGCTAGATCCACCCCCAATTGTTCCATTCTTTTTCTAATCATACTCATGTCCATAGATTGCTGTCTTTCTAGACTTCGTTTTAAGTCTAAAAAGGCATGAGGACAAAGTTCAACTATTGGCATTGTCTGAGAAAGAGTTAGTAAACAGTCTTCGTCTCAATTATAGGGTATATAAAACTTTTTGTCAAGCTATAAATAGCTTGATTTATGCTATAAAAAGCATGATAATAGAAACAAATAAAAAACCCCTAGCTGGGCCAACAGCTATTGGGGATAAGTAACACAATTCAATTTTTCTAATTTGACAATGCTAAATCAAATATACCTCGCTCAGCAAGAGCCACGAGAAATTAAGGCTGAATTTGAGAACTCTCAATACATTATTCTACACGCGCCTTCTGTGGTCGAAGACCTTGCAAGAGGTCTAGTCTATCTAGGCTGTGATGCCAGCGAAGTACAAGGTTACCTTAGCACTCTCTCGCTCTGGTACAGGTGCTCTGAGTGCAGGGTTAACAAGAGGCCAGAGCATCTTTTTGACTTCGAGAGAGAAATTGTCATCCCAGACATTCAAGCTGCTTCTGATATCAATGCTTGGGGATTGGATTATTTGATTCAAAACCAGCTAGTCAAGCACTGGGGAATTAACGATGACGAGTACATATTCTATAGCACTGGCGTGATGCCTGCATAGAGAATTTATAGCCTCGGCATTTAAAAGTGTCGGGGCGCTCGACACAGAAAATTATTTTCGAGAGTCAAAATGAAGCAATTAAAATCAATTGAACTGCAAGAAGCGCAACAAGCAATAGTCCCATCGGGACAACAGTCGATTATTAATTCATCCTACCAAGTAGGAGTTTCGCATTGACAGAATTCTGAAAATATGTATTAGGAAGCGATCGCTGATTATCACTACTCGATCGCCATTGAGGGTAAAATAATTTCTGTTCGCGATCCGGCACGGCGGGAGAAAAGAGCCATAAGAGTAAGAAATAAGCCGTCTACGGCTAAATGTGACCTAAATATCTACACAGGATTTTTGATCGCTGAACCGAAATATGGTGGATGTCATCGATTAGCTGAAATTTTTGATATTTCTCACCATTCAGTTAACCGTTTCTTAGAGAGAGAAAGATATGAACCAAAGGATTTATTTGAGGAAAATAAGTCTTATATTAACTTACTAGGTGGGACATTAAGTGGTGATGATACAGTTATAGAAAAGCTTTATAGTCAGCTAGATAAAGCAGAATTAGTTGGTTATTATTGGTCAGGTAAACATCAGAAACCAATTAAAGGAATTAACTTAATAACTTTATATTACACTGATATAAATGGAGTTAGCGTTCCCGTTAATTATCGAATTTATAATAAAGGTGATGGAAAAACAAAAAATGACTATTTAAGAGAAATGGTTGATGAAGTTAGTAAGTGGGGAATTAAAGCAAAAACTATAACTACTGATAGTTGGTATTCATCGAAACAAAATCTTAAGTTCTTTAGAGACAAAGAACTGAATTTTGGAGTAGGATTGGCAAAAAACCGTTCAGTTCGGGTAGATAAAGGAAAGTATGTTAGGGTAGATTCTTTAGAAATTCCAGATGATGGGTTAATAGTAGATTTAAAAAGTTTTGGAAAAGTTAAAGTATTTAAGAGAGTTTTCAAAAACGAAACTACTCATTATTATGCTTTATTTTTTATAGACGAAAAAGAATTAGAAGAAGCCAATAGGCAAAATTTCCGAGAATTATTTGCCACACATTGGGGAATTGAAGTATATCGGAGGAATTTTTATTTTTAATGAGGGAGTCCTCATTAGTAGTTAAATTGTTGGTTCCAGCAGATAAGTTGTCGGTAAGGACTCCCTCATTAAAAATAATATTTTCGTTATCATCGAGCTTTAAAACAATTATGTAATCTTAATAAATTTTTTGTGAGAAAACCCCCAGCTATTATTACTCATATTTTCTGCTCTCTTCGAGCGTTTTGTCAACTCGAATTAATGAGAGTCAAAGAAAGAATTGACAACTGGTATGAAGTGCAAAGAAATTTATATATAGAAGTGGCTAAACAGTTTATTCTTGAAAATTTCCCCCTCACTAATTGTTAGTAATTAATTCACGGGAGCGCAAGCGCTGCTGCAAGCAGTACGCCTCAAATCAATCAGCGATCGTCTCAAATCAATCAGCGATCGTCTCAAATCAATCAGCGATCGTCTCAAATCAATCAGCGATCGTCTCAAATCAATCA